>NZ_AP038773.1:650714-976071 GCF_047159485.1 Krasilnikovia sp. MM14-A1004
CCCGGTGGTCGCGGCCGCCGAAGCCGCGGCCAAGCTGCTCGACGAGGGGGTGACCCTCTACCAGGGCGCGGCGGGCGCCGGCATCGACCTCGGCCTGCTGGCCGAGCTGCACCTGCTCACCACCAAGCCATTTCTGTACGTGTTCAACGTTGACGAGGCGGAGCTGGGCAACGCCGCGTTCCTCGACGAGCTGCGGGCGCTCGTGGCGCCCGCCGAGGCGGTCTTCATGGACGCGAAGATCGAGTCGGAGCTGATCGACCTGCCGGAGGACGAGGCGCTGGAGCTGCTCCAGTCCACCGGTCAGACCGAGCCCGGCCTGCACCAGCTCATCCGCGTGGGGTTCGCGACGCTGGGCCTGCAGACGTACCTGACGGCCGGGCCGAAGGAGGCCCGGGCGTGGGTGATCCCGGTCGGCGCCACCGCCCCGGAGGCCGCGGGGGTTATCCACAGCGACTTCCAGCGGGGCTTCATCAAGGCCGAGATCGTGAGCTTCGACGACCTGATGGCGGCCGGGTCGATGGCAGCGGCCAAGAGCGCGGGCAAGGTGCGGATGGAGGGCAAGGACTACGTCATGCGCGACGGCGACGTGGTCGAGTTCCGCTTCAACGTGTAGTGCTGTTGCGGCTCGGCCTCTGGCGGAGATCGGCGCCCGGCTCAGCTCTTTCGGCCGGGCACCAGCCCATCCAGATCGAGCTTGATCGGGAACGGCGTGGTGATACGCAGCTCGTGGCGGTGGATCCCGGTCGCCACGTACGCCCGGGTGGGCCCGTCGAGTTCGTAGGCGTGGACCACCGGTGATCCATCCACGTCCTCGACGCGCCAGTAGTTCGCGATCCCGGCTTCTGCGTACTTGCGCAGCTTGACGTTGCGGTCGCGGTGCGCCGACTCCGGCGAGACCACCTCCACGACCAGCAGAGTCTCTTCGGGCGTGTAGAAGGTGCGGGACGGATCGTAAGGCGCCATTGTGACCAGGAGATCGGGCTCGGGACGGTTCCACTGGTCGAGCCGAATCGTGATTTCCCGGTCGACCTCGATGCCTGCCGGTGCCTGATCCGTCAAGGAGTTCACCAGTGCGGTGATCATCCGGGCGTGCCAGACCCGCTGGGGAGACATCATGAAGACGAGCGCTCCATCGATCAGTTCGGTGTGGCGCGGTGCCTCGGCGAGCTTGTCGAGGTCCTCGGAGTACCACCCCTCGGGGCGAGGTGGCCGCATCCACTCGGGCACCGCAGTCATGCCGCCACCGTAGCAGCCGGTAACGGCTGCTCTGGCATGCTGCGATGACTCCTTCTGCTGTTGCTGATCAGCTTGGTGCAGGATGGTGGCATGGCGCAGGCAGCAGCGGCGTTCTTGCGGGGGGTCAACCTGGGGGCGCGCAACAAGGTGCCACAGCGTCCGCTCGCCGAGCGGCTAGCCGAGGCCACCGGCTCACCGGTCCGTCATTACCTCCAGTCCGGCAACCTCGTAGTCGCCTCGCCGGTTCCGGGGCTGGCCGCCCTGATTCGGAAGCTGATAGCCGACGGCACCGGCTTGGATATCCCCGTCGTCATACGCACGTCCTCCGCCCTCGCCGACCTGCTCCATGCGTGTCCCTGGCCGACTGAAGATCCGCGTCGGGTACACCTGTCGATGTGGGATGACGAGCACGACGTTGGCACGGCACGGGCCATGGTGGCCGCCGAATGGTCGGGCGACGAGATCGCCTTTCATGGGCGCAACGCCTGGATGCGGTACGCCACCGGGTTTCACGCGGCGAAGCTCGGCAACCACGTGATCGAACGCCGTCTCGGTGTCGTCGCAACCGCGCGCAACGCGGACACCATCCGCACCCTCGTGGAGATGTCCGCCGAGATTCGGCGCTCTGCCAGCGGGTGAGCCGACGCGGCTCTCGATTCGCAGCGACCCGGGGCGAGCGCGGACGGTCATCGCTGAGTGCGCGGGCGGGTGGCGCGCCTAGGATCGGGACGTGTACGGACCTGCTGTCACGCTGCGGGTTCTCACCCCGCAGGATGCCGCCGTCATCGCTGGATGGGCCTCGGATCCGCAGTTCTGCCGGGAAGCGGAGTGGACTCCGGGCCTACCGGCACACGAGTACGAACGCTTTCAGCGCCGGCTCATCGAGACCCCACCGCATGACCTCATCCGCCTCGGTGCGTGCTCGGGAAGCGACCTCGTCGGCTATGTGGCCTTCCAGGGCGACGAACCTGCGCGGCGCGAGCTCGGCTTTGTGATCGGCGTACGCAATCTCTGGGGTCGAGGACTCGGGCGTGGGGCCGCCGCCGCGGGGCTTCGGTATGGCTTCGTCGAACTGGGGCTGCAGGAAATCTGGGCCGAGGCCCTCGAAGCCAACCAGCGTTCGATCCGCATTCTCCGGCGGCTGGGACTACGCGAAACCGGTGTCGGCGCCGACGGCGAGTTTCTTGGCGTTCCGACGCACTACGTGCAGTTCGCCATCCGCGCGGACGAGTGGAGTCATTGAGCCGCCCCATTCAGCCGGTCCAGCGGAGAAAGCGGTCGAACATCTCCTCGGCTGGGCTGGGTGGGAGGTCCTGGATGGCCACCTCCAGCCGCGTCCACATGTTGATCCTGAGCGCGGTCGGGGACAGCTCGGCGGCCAGATTCTCCCGAGCCGGGTCGCACGGCCAGGGCTTGCCGCAGGCCCGGCAATCCCAGCTCGGTCGTTCTTCGACATGCTCGACCACCGTGACCTCCCGCCGCCTTCTTCGGCGGATAGACTACACATGACGTTGTCATAGGTAAACTCTTCAGGCAAACTCCATCGGTAAACTACCGACCTACCTAGCGTGATCGAGGTGGGTGCGAAGGGGAGGCTTTACACCACTGGGGACATTGCTGACCGGCTCGGCGTCACCCGGCAGCGGGCGTATGTCCTTTCCAAGATGAAGGGCTTCCCAGACAGCTTCGACGACCTGCCGAGCGGCTCGGTGTGGCTGGTCGAGGACGTCGAGGGGTGGATCCGGCAGCATCGAGCCGATCTGGCAGAGGAGCCCGAGGGGGAGTAGTCGGCCGGTCCGCTTCGGCGACCCGGCGGCGGCCGGTGCGATGGCTGCAGTCAAGGTACGCACGAACGGCAGCAACGACGTCCTGCCTGCCGGCGGCATGGTCGAGATCTGTTCCAACGTTCAGCTGATCAACGTCCGCACGGGCACTCCCGATCCTTCGGGATTCGCTACCCTGCAGGGAGTCCGATCGAGGTCCGTGACGGGGGAGGGAACATGGTCGACAAGTTCACCGTTCCTCTGCTCACGCCGTACGAAGCGGCAACCCACCTGCAGATACCCGAGCGGACGATGAGCCGGTGGCTGCGCCCGGAGGATGGCAGGCCTCCGCTTGTCCACAGTGTCAGGCCCGAGAAGAGGGGCTGGCCGTCGGTACCCTTCATCGCGCTGGTTGAGGCGTATGTACTGCGAGCGCTCCGTGACCTTGGTCTGTCCCGCCGAGCAGTCGGGGCGGCTGCCGCGGAGATCCGTTCAGAGTTCGGCACTGAATACGGCTTGGCCACCCGTCGGATTGCTACGGACGGCATCGACGTCTTCATCCACTACCTGGACAGCGACGAGCTAGCTCGCGCAGCCGACCGCCAGATCCCTATCCGCGGCGTGGTCGAGGACTATCTGAAGTACGTCAGCTGGGGTAACGACGGATTCGCGCAGCGTCTGGTGCTTCGCCGCTACGATCCCGCTGTCGCGCAAGTCGTCATCGATCCGCAATTCGCCTGGGGAGCGCCGATTGTGGAACCAGCAAAGGTGCCTGTCGATGCCGTGCTGGGCATGTGGCGGGGTGGAGAGACCGTCGAGGTCGTCGCTGACGAATACGGGTTGAGTGTTGAGCAAGTCGAAGCGCTCATCCGAGTTGCCGCCTGAGTTCTTCGCGGACCGGTGTCTCGGCCGGCGGGCGCCGGCGCTGTTGGTGGAGTGGGGCTGGGTCGTCCACGTCATCGGCGATCACTTCCCCAACGATGCCCAAGACGTCGGCGACGATGTGTGGATTGATCATGGCCTCAGCCGTGGGTGGTCGCTTCTTACGCAGGACGAGCGAATCTCCACGCAGCCTGTGGTCCGCGAGCTTCTCGAGCGCCACCGCGGGTGTGTGCACTGCCTCGATAGTGCCAATCTGTCCGCTGTGGCAAAGGCCGCCCGATTTGATGCACATCGACGAGTGATACATCAGCATGCACGTGATCGGCGCGTGGGGTTCTTCGTCGTTCATGAGTTTGGCCCGCCGAGGCGCAAGCGGATCGGCTGAACGGACTTCTGCGGGAAGGTGGTCAGTTGTCTGGTCGCGGGCCATGCTGATGGGGCACGGCTCCGCAAGCTCGCTTTTCGGCACAGTGTGGATTCTCGTCGCTGCATCGATGAGCGTCACGGCGTAACGTCGTCGTCCGTACGGCTTTCAAGTACGGCATCGACTCCCGTGGAGGTCGCCGTGGCCGCCGTCGTGCCCCGTCCGGCCCAGCCGCAGCCCGTCCGCCCGTGGCCGAATCCCGTGCGGCGTACGCCCCGCGGCTCCTTCCTCGCGGCCATGCTGCGCACCACCGACGCGAAGCAGATCGGCATCCTGTATCTCGCCACGTCGTTCGGGTTCTTCGTGGTGGGCGGGTTCATGGCGATGCTCATGCGCGCCGAGCTGGCCCGGCCGGGGATGCAGTTCCTCTCCCCGGAGCAGTACAACCAGCTGGTCACCATGCACGGCACGATCATGCTGCTGTTCTTCGCCACCCCGATCGTGTTCGCGTTCGCCAACTTCGTGGTGCCGTTGCAGATCGGGGCACCCGACGTGGCGTTTCCCCGGCTCAACGCGTTCGCATACTGGTTGTATCTGTTCGGTGGTCTCCTCGCGCTCGGCGGGTTCATCACGCCGGGCGGTGCGGCGGACTTCGGCTGGACCGCTTACGCGCCGTTGAGCGATGGGATGAACTCGCCCGGCGTGGGCGGCAACATGTGGATCATGGGTGTGGCCCTGTCCGGGCTCGGCACCATCCTGGGCGCGGTCAACATGCTGACCACGATCCTGACCCTGCGCGCGCCCGGCATGACGATGTTCCGGATGCCGATCTTCACCTGGAACATCATGGTCACCAGCCTGCTGGTCGCTCTGGTGTTCCCGTTCCTGGCGGCCACGTTGTTCGCACTGGCCGCCGATCGCATCCTCGGCGCGCATGTGTACGACCCGGCGACCGGCGGCCCGCTGCTGTGGCAGCACCTGTTCTGGTTCTTCGGGCATCCCGAGGTGTACATCGTGGCCCTGCCGTTCTTCGGCATCATCACCGAGGTCATTCCCGTGTTCAGCCGTAAGCCGCTGTTCGGCTACAAGGGACTGGTGGCCGCGACCCTGCTGATCGCGGCACTGTCGATGAGCGTGTGGGCGCACCACATGTTCGCCACGGGGCAGGTGCTGTTGCCGTTCTTCAGCTTCCTGAGTTTCCTCATCGCGGTGCCGACCGGCATGAAGTTCTTCGTGTGGATCGGCACGATGTGGCGCGGCCAGCTCAGTTTCGAGACGCCGATGATGTTCGCGCTCGGGTTCATGGTGACGTTCCTGCTGGGGGGACTCACCGGGGTGCTGTTGGCCGCGCCGCCGATCGACTTCCACGTCACCGACTCGTACTTCGTCGTGGCGCATTTCCACTACGTACTGTTCGGCACGATCGTGTTCGCGGTCTTCGCCGGGGTCTACTTCTGGTTCCCGAAGATGTTCGGGCGGATGCTCGACGACCGGTTGGGCAAGGTGCATTTCTGGCTGACGTTCCTCGGGTTCCACACCACATTTCTGGTGCAGCACTGGCTCGGTGCCGAGGGCATGCCCCGCCGGTACGCGGACTATCAGGCCGGCGACGGCTTCACCGTGCTGAACATGGTGTCGACGGTCGGCTCGTTCGTGCTCGGTGCCGCCACCCTGCCGTTCCTCTACAACGTGTGGAAGTCCTACCGGTACGGCCGGATCGTGACCGTGGCCGACCCGTGGGGTCACGGCAACTCATTGGAATGGGCGACGTCCTGCCCGCCGCCGTTGCGCAACTTCGATCGGATGCCGCGGATCCGCTCGGAGCGCCCCGCGTTCGACGCGAAGTTTCCGGAACTGGCCGCGGGCAGGCAGTCGGCGGCTGGGCCGCCGGAGGGCGGCGCGAAGCCGCTCACCAGCGCGTCGGACGGCGGCGCCCGGTACCCCGAGTCCACCGATTGATGGGGCTCCCATGGCCGTGACCCGGCCTGGTGATCATTCTGGGTGCCAGACCACCACCGCGATCAGACTTCCCACGGTGGCCAGCCCGATCATCACCCGCCCCGCGATGACCGATGCGCGATATCGAACGGTATCCGTCGGCCCGGTCGTCAGTTCCACGAGCCGGCAGGCTGCGAAGGCCATGGCGCCCGCTGCCGCGGCGAGTACGCCCACGCGGACACCGGCGCGGTAGGCGTCCAGTCCGGGTGCGGCACCGAACGCCAGCCAGGTGATGGTGTCGTCGCGGTGCGCAAGCCCCAGCCAGACACCGGGGGCGGCGACCACCACGGCAGCCGCCAGCGTGAGCCACCACAGCCATCCGTCGATGCGGTGCTGCACCAGCGAGATCAGGCCGACGGTGGCGGGCACGGCGGCGATCGTTGCCCAACCGGCCAGCGCCACGGCCCGGGGTGCGCAGCCCGTGGCGAGGCAGGCGACATCGAGTACCCGTGGGGCCAGCCAGATGTTGGACATGACTGCCAAGCCGAGCGCGACCCCGGCCACCGGGACCGTGACGGCCACGTTCGTCATGTTGCGGGCGTGGTGCTTTCCCACTTACCCGACCGCTGTCAGCATCCGGGGCCTTCGGCGGGGCCGGGGAACCATGCGTCCACGTCGTAGACGGTGCCTTCGGGGCCGTGCGTCGACGAGTCCTGGAAGTACAGCCGGAGGTAGGCGGCGCTGCCGTCGAGGAGTTTGGTGTAACAGAGGAAGCCGTCCGACGGGGACCAGGTCGGCGCGGTAGCGCTCGGGGTGCCGACCTGGTCGAGGTCCGGCGCGGGCTTCCAGCCGTCCTTCTCCGCGATCGCCTGGTGGAAGGCCATCACCAGGTGCTCGTCCATGTTCTCCCAGTAGTACTCGCGACCGGCGCCGATCTGCCCGCTGGCGGCGTGGCAGCCCGAGCCCTGCTCCACCACCACGGCCGGGTCGGGATGGGAGGTGATGAACGACAGGGCGGCCAGCGTCTGAGCGCGATGCAGGTCGCGGTCGTTGGCGCAGCCATCGCCCTCGGACGGCTCCGCGCCCGAACACCCCGTAACGGCGGCGGCGACGCACAGTACGCCGACCAGCGCGGCGGCGCGGGTGCGCAGTCGGGTCGATCCGGCGGCCGTCATCGATGGTCCTCCCCGTCCCGGGCGGACGGGCCGGCCCACGAACACGACATCCCGGAGTCGAACCCCCGGTACGCGGGGACTCCGGCACCGGTCACGCTAGGTGAGGAGCCGGGTGGCATCGTTCCCCTGACCGGTCAGATCTCAGGGGCCGGGCAACCCAGTGATCCGGACGATGGCACCGGTCTCAGCTCAGTGACACCGCGACCTGCTCCAGGGCGTCCATCGATTCCTGCATGCCGCCTTCCATGCCCGACTCGATGACCGCGTCGCGGTCGGTGCGGCTGCGGTACTCGCTGAGCATCTCCATCCACGTACGGCCGTCGGTCTCGGTGAACGTCAGGGTGGTGAGGCTCGCGTGGCCGTCCGGGTCGGGGATGCCCTCGTACGCCTCGGTGCTGACCAGGCGCGCGGGCTCGGTGATCTCCCGGTACTCGCCGTGGAAGGCCACCTCGAAGCCCCCGTGCGCGGTCATCACGAAGCGCCACCGCCCGCCGACCCGCAGGTCGATCTCGGCGCTCGTCACGGTGCCGCGCTGCCCGGCCCACCAGCGCTTGACCAGCTCGGGCGTGGTGTACGCCCGCCAGACCAGCTGCCGGGGCGCCTGGAACTCGCGGGTGATGAGGATCTGGTTGTCGGCCGGGAGCGTCACCTTGGCGGTCCCGCTAGTCGTCGCTGCCATCTGCGTGTTCGCCTTCCGTGTCGTCGTGGGTGGGGGAGTCGTCGCCTTTGAGGTCCTCGAGGACGGCGTCCAGGAGGTCGAACCGATCGGACCACGCCTGCTCGTACCGGCGCAGCCAATCGTGGAGGGGCTTGAGGGGGGCGGCGTTCAACCGGTACATCCGCTGTCTGCCCTCGTCGCGGACGCGTACGAGATCCACCTCGCGCAGCACGCGCAGGTGCTTGGACACCTGCGGCTGGGCGATGCCGAGCTGCGCCACGAGGTCGTTGACCGGACGCTCGCCCCGGGCGAGCAGGTCCAGGATCTCCCGGCGGCGCGGCTCCGCGACCGCGTTGAACGCGTCTGTCGTGGTTGCTGCGCGTGCCATGCCCGAAATCATATACCCATAAGGGAATGTGTCAACGCCTGGATTCCGGCAAGCTCGGCATTATCCCCGTATCGGACAAAAACGGATAAATGTGACGCGCGGAGGGATGGTCGTATCCGCAGCGCCGGTCGGCGATGTCGGAAGTGCGTCCGTATCCTCCCAAGTCAGCCTTTCGAGTGTCGCAATCATGGTGTCGTTCACTTTTTCACCAAGCACAATGTTTTGGTGCTTAACCAGACATCTAGTGATTACTGGCAGCATTACTTCGAAATGCCACCAAAGTCGTGGTGGGCTCGCCTTCCCTTCGGCGTCCGCATGTTCGCCGGGACCTGTGCGCTGGTCACGACCGTCGGTGGCACCGTCTACGGCATCGCCGCCCTGGCCCACGACGAGGCCGGCACCGTACGCGCGGAGCCCGCGAACGCCTCCGGAGCGGCTGCCGACCAGCCCGCGCCCTCCGGATCCCCGGCGGCGCCGGGCAGCGGCGCGCCGCAGGGCGGCGCGTCCGGTGGGGACGTCCGCGAAGGAGTGCGGATCGGCGCGGACGGAGCGCCGGTGGTGATCGGCGACGACGTCGCACCCGGCGCGGCCAGCGTGTCCCGGCTGCCGGGCGGGACCGACCGGCCGGTGACCCAGGCTCCGCCGGGCACCGTGCCCGCCGCCGCGGGCGTCCGTAACCCCGCTCGACCGGTGCCGGCGCCGATGTTCCCGCAACTGGTCAGCGTCCGTACGGTCACCGAGAGCCGGGTCATCCCGTTCCGGACCCGGATCGTCCGGGACCGGTCGTTGCCGCGCGGCCGGGTGCGCGAACGCCGGCCCGGTGTCCCGGGGCTGCGCAGCATCCGGTACCGGGTCACCTACGTCGCCGGGCGGGAAACCCTCCGGGTGCTGCTCGGGACGGCCGTGACACGGATGCCGCAGGACCGGGTTGTCGCCGTCGGCGCGGGTAAGCGCCACGGCGGGGGTGGCGGGCACCACCAGTGCCACGGCAAGTCCTGCCGACCGCAGCACCCGGAGCCGCCCCCGTCCTGCGCGAACGGGGGGAACCAGCCCGGCGGCCCGGCAGCCGACCCGAACGGGCACCAGCCGGGAGTCCCGGTGCCCACCCAGCCCGGCCCGGCCCAGAGTCCGTCCCAGGACCCCGGCACCCCTGCGGCGCCGGGCGGCGTGCCGACCCCCGGCGTCCCACCGGCCCCGGTCGGCAATCCGGTCCCCAGCGGTGTCCCGCTTCCGACGCCCACCAACGGGCTGCCGGTCACTCCGTCCGCGAGTCCCGGGCCGGATCCGACCCCGCTGCCCGTCATCATCGTCCCGGTCCCGATCGGCCCGACGGGACGTCAGGCGGCACCGGGCACTTGCGACTGAGGAGTCTCGCAGCTGCTGCGGTGCCGACCGGCGCGGCCCGCGCACCACGCCCATCGCGGGGGACCCGCCGGATCCCGGAACGGGGGAGCGCGGGAGGATGCCCGGGTGGCGGCGCTGAGCGATGCACGGCTGGCCGAACTGGCCGGACAACTCGTACGGGTCGACGGTGTGGTCGGTGTGGTGCTGGGCGGCAGTCGCGCGCGCGGCACGCACACCGCCGACTCGGACACCGATCTGGGGCTGTACTACCGCCCCCCGCTCGATGTCGACGGGCTGGCCGCGCTGGCCCGGGACGTGGCCGGGCCCGGGGCGCGGGTCACCGCGCCGGGCGAGTGGGGACCCTGGGTGGACGGCGGCGCCTGGCTCACCGTGGACGGTGCCGCCGTGGACTGGATCTACCGCGATCTGGGCCGGGTCGAGCAGGCGTGGCGCGACGCCGAGCAGGGCCGGTACGCGTTCCACGCGCAGGCCGGGCACCCGCTGGGCGTGCCGGACTTCGCGTACCCGGGTGAACTGGCCCTGAGTGTCGTCCTGGCCGACCGCGCCGGTGAGCTGGCCGCGCTGCGGGCCCGGGCCCTGGTCTATCCGCCCGCGCTGGGCGACGCGCTCGTCGCCGGGCTCTGGGAGGCCGATTTCCTGGTCGGGGTGGCCCGCAAGGCGGTGTCGCGCGGCGACGCCGCGTATGTCGCGGGCTGCCTGTTCCGGCTCGTGGGGGTGTGCGCGCACGCCCTGCACGGCGCGGCGCGCCGGTGGCTGATCAACGAGAAGGGCGCGGTGGCCTCGGCGGCGGATCTGCCGGGCGCACCGCCGGGGTTCCGCGCCGAGGTGGACGCCGTGTTCGCGGCGGTCGACGGCGACCCGGTCCACCTGGCCGCCGCGGTCGACGCTGGCCAGGACCTCGTGCTGGCCACCGCGGACGCGTGCGCCATGATGGCGCGATGAGCGCCGACGAACCCACGATCCTCGCCACCAGCGCCGGCATGCTTCCGGGCCGCTTCGGCGCGCTGGACATGCGGGTGGGCCCGATCTTCGAGTACGCCGCCGAGCTGGCGCATGCGGGCCCGGCGCCCCGGATCTGCCTGCTCGGCCAGGCCACGGGGGATCAGGAGGCGCGGATCGGTGCGGCGTACGCGGCGTTCGCCAAGAGCCGGTTCCGGCTGTCGCACCTGGCGCTGTTCCCCATGCCGAACGTCGACGACATCCGTGCACACCTGCTCGGTCAGGACATCATCTGGGTGGGCGGGGGCAGCGTGGCGAACCTGGTCGCGGTGTGGCGGGTGCACGGGCTTCCGGAGATCCTGCGGGAGGCGTGGCAGTCCGGTGTGGTGCTGGGCGGGGTGTCGGCGGGCTCGATCTGCTGGCACATCGGCGGCAGCACGGACAGCTTCGGGCTGCAGCTGCGGCCGTTCACCGAGGGGCTGGGCTGGCTGCCGTACAGCAATGGGGTGCACTACGACGCCGAGGAGCAGCGGCGGCCGATGATGCACAAGCTGATCGGGGACGGCACCCTGCCCGACGGGTACGCGACCGACGACGGCGCGGGGCTCGTCTACCGGGGCACCCGGCTGGCCGAGGTGGTGGCCGACCGGGAGGGCCCCCGCGGGTACGAGCTGAAGCGCGCCGCCGACGGCACGGTGACCGAGACAGGGCTGCCGACGAGGGTGCTGTCCTACCCTGCGGCGTAGTGCAGGATCACGTTGTGCACGTGGTGGGTCTTGTCCGTGCCGCGGAACTCGACCTCGTAGACGTGCGTGCCGACCGTGATCGCGATGGTGCCGGTGGAGAAGAACTGCCCGGCCCAGCTCTTGTTGCTGACCACGCTGACGCTGCTGACCTTCGAGTACGGGATGCTCGTGATGGCCACGCGCTTACCCACGAATGACTTGTCCTGGATGATCACGCGCTTGGTGGTCAGGCCGAGGAATCCGGTGCCCGCGCCGACCGCGTCGTAGACGGCGATGATCTGCTCGCCCTCCAGCAACCCGCTCTGGATCTGCTCCAACTGGCCCTTGTTGTCGAAGACGACGTCGCCCATGGGCCCGAGCGTAGTGGGGCGGGGCCAGCGCCGTCGCAACTACTGGCGGCCGACGACCGTACGGTAGGCGTCCTCGATACGGGCAGCGAGCGTTACCTCACCAGCGGTGATGTCGGTGCCGTCCTGGGCGGCGAGGCAGATCTGCGTGTGACCGTCGAGGCGGCGGATGTGCGGGCGGATGCGTAAGGTGTCGGCGGCGACCTTGATCCGTTCGGTCAGGGCGGCGTGCTGGCTTTCGTCGCAGGCCAGGACGCGCTTGAGCTGCAAACCGTCCTGCGTCCAGCCACCGAGCAGGGCCAGGGCGTCGCTCAGGTAATCCGCGCGCGTTCCCCGTGTCTTCCTGGCCCGCATCAGCCACACCCCCTTGGCGTCGTTGCCGGCTTGTGGCCAAATCGTCGCCATGTCGTCATGGTCGGTGCCCACAGTCTTGCCTCCCGCGTCAAGCGTGTCCACGCCCACATATCCGTGTTCTCCCGACGTTCGGGGCGGACTCGGGCAACCTGAACGGTCAAGATTTGTGGCACGCTGTTTGCTCATGCCCCAGGAACACCACGTCAGCAGCGGTTCTTCACCCAGGGTGATCGTGGCCGCCGTCATTGTCATCGATGGCCGGGTGCTGGCGTGTGAACGCTCGGCGCCGCCCGAGGCGGCGGGGCGCTGGGAGTTCCCCGGAGGCAAGGTCGAGCCGGGGGAGACGGACGCGCAGGCGCTGGCCCGCGAGTGCCGCGAGGAGCTCGGCGTACACGTGCGGGTCGGTGCCCGGGTCGGCCCGGACGTGCCGCTGGCCCGCGGCCGTGCCGTGCTGCGGGTCTTCGCCGTCGAGGTGCTGGACGGCGGGGTGCCGCGCGCGCTGGAGCACTCGGCGATGCGCTGGCTCGCGGCCGGCGAGCTGGACAGCGTCCCGTGGCTGCCGGCCGACGAGCCGATCGTGGCGGAGCTACCCGCTCTGCTGGGCCGGATCGGCGAAGGTTCGGCGTAGCTCCCGCTTGAGCACCTTGTGGCTCGGGCCCAGCGGCAGCGAGTCGACGAACCGGACCTGACGCGGGTATTTGTGCTTGCCGAGGCGTTCCCGTGCCCATTCGGTGAGGTCCGCCTCCGTCACGCCGCCCGGATCGGCGATCACCACGGCGCAGATCTCCTCGCCGAGCGCCGCGTCGGGTACGCCGATGACGGCGACCTGCACGATCGCGGGATGCCGGGCCAGCACCTCCTCGACCTCGCGCGGGTACACGTTGAAGCCGCCCCGGATGATCATGTCCTTCTTGCGGTCCACGATGGTGAGGAAGCCGTCGGCGTCCTTCGTGCCCAGGTCGCCGGTGCGGAACCAGCCGTCCACCACGGCCGCCGCGGACTCCTGCGGCCGGTTCAGATATCCCGCGAAGACGTTGTGCCCGCGGATCACGATCTCGCCCAGCTCGCCCACCGGGAGGAACTCGATGCGCTCCTCGATCTCCGGCCGGGCGATCTCCGCCTCCACGCCCCAGATCGGGTGCCCGACCGAACCCGCGCGGGTGCCGAACGCGGCCTGGTTGGTGGTGGCGGTCGGTGAGGTCTCGGACAGGCCGTACCCCTCGTAGATGGGTGCGTCGAACGTCTCCGCGAACCGTTCCAGCACCGCGACCGGTAGCGAAGCCCCGCCCGACCCGGCCAGCCGCAGCCGCGGCAGCGTGTCCGCCTTCGCGGCGGCCTCCAGCAGCGCGACGAACATCGTCGGCACCCCGTAGAAGCTGGTCACGTTCTCGCGCACCATCAGGGCGATGGCCGCCTCGCCGGTGAAGCGGGGCAGCATCACCATCGTGGCGCCCAGCCGGAAGGTGCCGTTCATGCACACCTGGCCGAAGCTGTGGAACAGCGGCAGGCAGCCCAGCACCACGTCGTCCGGGTGGGTGTCGCTGGTGTCGAAGACGCTCACGGTCGCGTTCAGCACCAGGTTCAGGTGGGTGAGCTGGGCGCCCTTGGGCTGTCCCGTGGTGCCGCTGGTGTAGAAGATGACCGCGACGTCCTCGGCCTCGCGGGTCACGTACGTGTGCAGCGGTGGCACCGCGGCGGCGGCGTCCTCCAGCCTCGGCGGGGCGTCGGTCAACCCGGACGGCAACGGGCCGACGGTGACCAGCCGGGTGCCCGCTGCCTGCGCGGCCGCGGCGGCGTTCGCCAGCTGGCTGGAGTGCGCCACGAGCAGGTCGGTGCCGCTGTCGCGCAGCACGTACGCGATCTCGTCCGGGGTGAGCAGCAGATGCACCGGCACGAGCGTGGCGCCGGCGGCCAGGGCGCCGTAGTAGACCCGCGGGAAGTCCAGCACGTTGGGGACCTGGACGGCGACCGTGTCACCGGGGCGGACCCCCAGCTCACGCAGCCCGGCGGCGTACGCGCGGGCCTGCTGCCACAGCTCGCCGTACGTCACCCGGGCGCTGTCGTCCACGACCGCGACCTTGTCGGGGTAGCGCCGGGCCGCCTCGGCCAGCACGGTAGCCAGGGAAAGCGTCGTCACGCGGGTCCTCCTCAGCTCAGACGAATGTGATCCCCCCGCGCGAACCCCCCAATTAGGCCACAGCCTGTCGGGGCCTGTCCTCCCGGCCCTCGCTGCGCTCTGTGCAGTCGGTCAGGCCAAGTGGCCGCCGATCCTGGCATATCCCCGGAGCAGATCGCGGGCGATGATGAGGCGCTGCATCTCGTCCGTGCCCTCGTAGATGCGCATCAGCCGGACCTGCCGGTACCAGCGTTCGATGGGCAGCTCCCGGGTGTAGCCCATGCCGCCGTGGATCTGCAGGACCCGGTCGACGACCCGGTTCACCATGCCCGCGCCGTACAGCTTGGCCATCGACGAGGAGTGGCGCGGGTCCTCGCCCTGATCCACCGTCCACGCGGCGCGCAGCACGAGCCAGCGGGCGGCCTCCAGCTCCACCTCGGAGTCGGCCAGCATCCACTGGATCGCCTGGTTCTCGCCGATGCGGCGGCCGAACGTCTCGCGGGTGTTCGCGTACTCGATCGCCATGGTCAGCGCCCGCTCGGCGATGCCGAGCGCGTTCGACGGGATCAGGTAGCGGCCCTTGCCGATCCAGGTCATGCCCAGCTCGAAGCCCTGGCCCACCTCGCCCAGGATGTTGCGGTGCGGCACCCGGACGTCCTCGAAGATGAGGGAGGCGGGTCCGCCCTCGCCCATGGTCTGGATGAACTCCGAACGCCAGCCCATCGCCCGGTCCACCAGGAACGCGGTCGCTCCGCCCCCGCGGGCGCCCTTCTCCGGGTCGGTGACCGCCACGACGATCACGAAGTCGGCGTCGTTGCCGTTGGTGATGAAGGTCTTCTCGCCGTTGAGGATCCAGTCGTCGCCGTCGCGGCGTGCGCTGAACTTGATGTTCGCGGCGTCCGACCCGGCGCCCGGCTCGGTGATCGCGAAGCAGGAGATCCGGTCGCCCTCGATCGTGGGCAGCAGGTACTCGCGCTTCTGCTCGTCGTTGGCGTGGTACAGGATGTTGTCCGCTTCGCCGCCGAAGCGGAATTGCACGAACGTCCGGCCCACCTCGGTCACGATCAGCGACTGCAGTACGGCGGACAGGTCCATCCCGCCGTACTCGGCCGGGGTGCTCAGGCCCCAGAAGCCGAACTTCTTCGCCTTGAGCTGCAGTTCGCGCAGCTCGCCGGGCTCCAGGCCGGGCCGGTGGGCCCGTTCGCGCCGCAGCGCCTCCTGCTCCAGGGGCATGACCTCGCGGGTGATGAACTGGCGGGCCGTGTCGCGGATCGCGCGTTCCTCGTCGCTGAGCGAGAAGTCCATGCGCTTAAACTAGCGGTGCAAGTTTTCGCACGTCCAGACCGAGAACCCCGCGAATTCAGGAGCACCCATGGCCCGGCCCCGGCAGACGCTGCTCACCCGGCAGCGGATCGTCGATGCCGCCGCCGCGCTCGTCGACGCCGACGGGCTGGAGGCGGTCTCCACCCGGCGGCTCGCCACCGAGCTGGGCGTGGCGGGGCCGTCGCTCTACCACCACTTCCCGACAAAGAACGAGATCCTGGACGCGGTGGCCGACGCGGTGGTCGCCCGCGTGGACGTCGCGTCGTTCGCCACCCACGATTGGCGCGAGGCGCTGCGGCTGTGGGCGTGCTCGTACCATGCCGTGCTCTGCGCCCACCCGAACATCGTGCCCGTCCTCGCGCACGGGCCCGGCCGCCGCCCGGCGGCGCTGGCCATGGCGGACACCGTCTACGGCGCGCTGATCGACGCGGGCTGGCCACCCGCCCGCGCCACCCACATCGGTGCGCTCATGCGCTACCTGGTGCACGGGTCGGCGCTCGGGTCGTTCGCGCGCGGCTTCGACGAGGACCCCGCCGTCTACGCCGAACGCTATCCGCACCTGCGCCACGCCCACCTGCTGGCCGAGCACCAGCACAGCGTCGACGAGGGCGCGTTCGCGCTCGGGCTCGACACGGTCCTCGCGGGCCTCGACCACCTCCACCGCACCCTCACGAAAGGCGCGCGAACGTGACGCTCAGCCCCGACGTCCTGCTCAGCCGCGACCGGATCTACCTCGGCGGGGCCTGGGTTCCGCCCGCCTCCGACGCCCGGATCCCCGTCGAGAACCCGGCTACCGGCGACCTCCTGGGCCACGTACCCGCCGGCTCGGCCGCGGACGTGGACGCCGCGGTCGCGGCCGCCCGCGCGGCCTTCGACCGCTGGGCCGGCACGAGCCCGGCCGAGCGTGGCGCGGCACTCACCCGCCTGCACACGGCACTGTCCGCACGATCCACCGAGATCTCCCGTACGGTCGGGCTGGAGCTGGGCGCGCCCCTGAAGATCGCGGCCACTACGCACACCCGGCTGCCGCTGACCGTCCTGCAGGGGTACGCGGAACTGGCCGCCCGCCCCGCGCCCGCCGAGACGGTCGGCCACTCGCTGGTCGAGTCCGAGCCGGTCGGCGTGGTCGCCGCCATCACCCCGTGGAACTACCCGCTGCACCAGATCGTCGCCAAGGTCGGCGCGGCGCTGGCCGCGGGCTGCACCGTGGTGCTCAAGCCCAGCGAGCTGACCCCGCTGGTGGCATACCTGCTGGCGGACGCGGCGCAGGAGGCCGGGCTGCCCGCCGGGGTGCTCAACCTGGTCCCCGGCACCGGGCCGGAGGTCGGCGCGGCGCTGGCCGCCCACCCGGACGTCGACATGGTGTCCTTCACCGGCTCCACCGCCACCGGCCGGGCCATCGCCCACGCGGCCGCCGACCGCATCGCCCGGGTCTCCCTCGAACTCGGCGGCAAGAGCGCCAACGTCATCCTCGACGACGCCGACCTGACCCGGGCGGTCAAGGTCGGCGTCGGCAGCGCCTTCCTCAACTCCGGACAGACGTGTACGGCGTGGACGCGCATGCTGGTCCACCACAGCCGGTACGACGAGGCGGTGTCCATCGCCGCCGCGGCCGCCGCGAAGTACCACACGGGAGACCCGTTCGACGAGACCACCCGGCTCGGCCCGCTCGTCTCCGCCGCTCAGCTGGAACGGGTCCGCGGGCACGTCGCACGCGGGCTGGCCGACGGGGCGCGGCTCGTCGCGGGCGGCCTGCACGCACCCGTCCCCGAGCGGGGCCATTTCGCCGCCGCCACGGTCTTCGCCGACGTCGACCCGGACAGCGCCCTGGCCCAGGAGGAGATCTTCGGCCCCGTGTTGTCGATCATTCCGTTCGCCGACGACGATGAAGCGGTGAGCATCGCGAACAACTCCCGCTACGGCCTGGCCGGCGGCGTCTGGTCGGCGGAACCGGAACGGGCCCTCGCCGTGGCCCGCCGGATGCGTACCGGCGCGGTCGACATCAACGGCGCCGCGTTCAACCCGGCCGCCCCGTTCGGCGGGTACAAGCAGTCGGGCATCGGCCGGGAACTCGGCGCGCACGGGGTGGCGGAGTTCCAGCAGATCAAGGCGATCCAGCGGTGACCGCGTACATCCAGGGCCTGGTCGTCCGCGAGCGCGGCGTGCCGCCGGTCGTGGCGCAGCTGCGCCTGCCCGAGGTCGGGCCGGGCCAGGTCCGGGTCCGCGTCCGGGCGGCCGGGGTGTGCCACTCCGATCTGGCCATGCTCGACGGGACCCTCGCCCCGCCGCACCCGCTCGTGCTGGGCCACGAGGCGGCGGGCGAGGTTGCCGAGGTGGGCGCCCACGTCACCCGGGTCGCGGTCGGCGACCACGTCGCCCTGAACTGGTCGCCGGTCTGCCGTACGTGCTGGTTCTGCACGCACGGCGAGCCGTGGCTGTGCGCCACCGCGAACGTGGCCGCGCTGGAGAACGGCATGACCCTGGACGGCGCGCCGGTGCACGTGACGCTGGGGCTGGGCGCCTTCGCCGAGCAGGTCGTCGTGCCGGAGAACGCGGTCATCGCCGTACCCGCGGAACTGGGTTGGGAGAGCGCGGCCCTGCTGGGCTGTGCGGTGCTGACCGGCGCGGGCGCCGTGCGCAACACCGCACGGGTCGCCGCCGGGGACGCGGTGCTCGTGCTCGGCCTGGGCGGGGTGGGACTGACCGTCGTGGCGGCGGCCCGCGCGGCCGGGGCGGCCCAGGTCATCGCGGTCGACGTGGCGGAGAGCAAGAAGGCCCTGGCCGAGGCCGCGGGCGCGACCGAGTTCCTGGTCGCGGCGGACACCCTCTCCAAGGACATCCGGGTACGGACGCAGGGGCGCGGCGTCGACCACGCGTTCGAATGCGTGGGAAAGGCGGCGACGATCCGGGCGGCGTGGCGGGCCACCCGCCGGGGCGGCCACGTCACGGTCGTCGGCATGGGCCGCGCCGACGACATGCTGCAGCTCAGCGCGCTGGACATCTTCACCTCGGCGCGAACCCTGCGCGCCTGCGTGTACGGCGCGGCCGACCCCGAGGTGGCGCTGCCGGAGCTGGCCCGCGAGGTGCTGGACGGCACGCTCGCCGTGGAACACCTCGTCACCGACCGGATCGGCCTGGCGGACGTGCCCGCGGCGTTCGAACGGATGGCGCGCGGGGAGGGGGCCCGCTCGGTTGTGGTGCTGTGACCCCGGTGTTCATGAGGGATTCACGGGGAAGCGGTGGTCTGCTGTGACGGCGGGACCAAGGTCCCGATTAGTCGGTGAATTCGGCCCAGGTGCAGCGCTCGGCGGTGGGCGCAGTGTTGATCTGACAAACGGTCGAGGAGTCGGAGGCAGCGATGACCGTCCACGCAACCAAGCGCACTATCGAACGTCCTCTGGAGCAAGCCGAGATCCCCGGCTCGATGATGACGAAGTTCGCCGCCAAGGCCATCGCCGTCATGCGGATCGCCACCGGCTGGGTCTTCCTCTGGGCGTTCCTCGACAAGATGTTCGGCCTGAACTACTCGACCCCCTCCGAGCGCGCCGTCATCAACGGTGGCTCGCCGACCAAGGGCTTCCTCTCCAACGTCGAGGTGGGCCCGTTCCAGTCGATGTTCCACTCGATGGCCGGGACCTGGTGGTGCGACGTCCTGTTCATGGGGGGCCTGCTGGGACTCGGACTGGCCCTGATCCTGGGCGTCGGCCTGCGGATCGCCGCGGTGGGCGGCACCATCATGATGGCGATGATGTGGCTGGCCGAGTGGCCGCTGGCCCAGCACACCGCCGGTGGTGACCCGAGTGGCTCGACCAACCCGATCGTCGACTACCACGTGATCTACGCGCTCGCGATGATCGTGGCGGCGGCGACCTACGCCGGGCACACCTGGGGACTCGGGAAGATCTGGGGACACATCTCCTACGTCCGCAAGCACCACTGGCTGCTCTGATCTGACACCGTCGCACCGTGCGGCCGGCGACCCTCGGGTCGCCGGCCTCTCGGCGTGTCAGGGGGTGAGCAGGGCGGCGACCGTACGGGTCAGCGCCGCGCGGGACTGTTCGGTGTCCAGCCCCATGGCGTCGCGCCAGGTGCCCCAGGTGGGCCACATGCTGACGCCGACCAGCGCGGTCAGCAGGTCGGTACCGGCGTCGCCCGCGGCCTCCAGTTCCGGCGCGAACAGCGTACGCAGCTCGTCGCGGAGCCGGTCCACGTGCGCGCGGCGGTTGCGCTGCAGGGCGGGCGAGAAGGGCTCCTTGAGCGACGCCGCCTTGGCGGCGGGGGCGACCTGCTCCAGCAGCCGGGCCCGCTGGTGGCAGAACGCCTCGATCCGCCGGGGCAGGGGCAGGTCGGGCGGGACCGGCTCGAAGGCGGCGTCGCGCTGCTCCAGGATCCGCAGCCCGCTGGCCGCGAAAAGCGCCTCCATGTCGGTGAAGTGGCTCCACAATGCGCGCAGTGACACCCCGGCCAGCTTGGCGATGCGGTCCGCGGTGGGGCGCAGTTCGCCGGCGAGGATCAGCTCGCAATGCGCGTCGACGATCGCGTTGCGGGTGCGCTCGGCGCGGGCCGTGCGCCCGTCGATGCGCGGCGGTGTGGTCATCGCGCCCTCCGAGTCATGCATGGTGCGGCGTCCGCGGGGGTCATCGGCCGCTGCGGTAACGGTTCAGCTCCCGGCGGGAAAGGGAGCGCTTGTGCACCTCGTCCGGGCCGTCGGCCAGCCGCAGCGTGCGGGCCTGGCTCCACAGCCGGGCCAGCGGGGTGTCCTGGCCGACACCGGCCGCACCGTACGTCTGGATGGCCTTGTCGATGATCCATTCGGCGGTGCCCGGCGCAATGATCTTGATGGCCTGGATCTCCGTGTGCGCGCCCTTGTTGCCGACCGTGTCCATCAGCCAGGCGGCCTTCAGCACCAGCAGTCGGGCCTGCTCGATGCGTACCCGCGATTCGGCGATCCACTCCCGCACCACGCCCTGGTCGGCCAGCGGCTTGCCGAACGCCGTCCGGTCCAGCGCCCGCCGGCACATCAGTTCCAGCGCGCGCTCGGCCATGCCGATCAGCCGCATGCAGTGGTGGATCCGGCCCGGGCCCAGCCGGGCCTGCGAGATGGCGAAGCCCGAGCCCTCCTCGCCGATCAGGTTGGCCACCGGTACGCGGACCTCGTCGAAGTCCACTTCGGCGTGGCCGCCGTGGTCGCCGTCGTCGTAGCCGAACACGGTCATGCCGCGGCGCACCGTCAGCCCGGGGGTGTCGCGGGGCACCAGCACCATGCTCTGCTGCAGGTGCCGGGCCGCGTCCGGGTCGGTCTTGCCCATCACGATGAAGATCGCGCAGTTCGGGTTCATCGCGCCGGAGATGTAGAACTTGCGGCCGGTGATGACGTACTCGTCGCCTTCGCGGGCGATGCGGGTGCCGATGTTGGTGGCGTCCGACGAGGCGACCTGCGGCTCTGTCATCGCGAACGCGGACCGGATCGAGCCGTCCAGCAACGGCTTGAGCCAGCGTTCCTGCTGCTCGGGGCTGCCGAACTCGGCCAGCACCTCCATGTTGCCGGTGTCCGGCGCGGCGCAGTTCAGCGCGGCCGGTGCCAGGGCGGGGCTGCGGCCGGTGATCTCGGCCAGCGGCGCGTACTGCAGGTTCGTCAGCCCGGCGCCGTGGCTGCCCGGCAGGAACAGGTTCCACAGGCCGAGCCGCTTGGCCTCGGCCTTCATGGGTTCCAGTACGCCCGGCGGCGACCAGTCGCCCCGATAGCTCGACTCGAACCGCTCCTCGGCCGGGTAGACGTGCTCGTCCATGAAGGCCAGCAGCCGCTTGCGGTAGTCCTCGGTGGTCTCGTCGTACGCGAAGTCCATCAGTCTCCCTCCAGCGCCTCGTGTCCCTGCCGCACCAGCGGCGCGACCATCTCCCCGACCGTGTCGAAGCCCTCGCCGACGGTCTGCCCCTGCACGTACCGGTAGTGCACGCCCTCCAGGATCACGGCCAGCTTGAACGCGGCGAATGCCACGTACCAGTGCAGGTCGCTGACGTCGCGCCCGGACCGCGTGGCGTAGTGCCCGGCCAGTTCGGACAGGCCGGGATGTCCGGGTACGGAGATCGGGGCGACCGGCCCATCGGGGCCAGTGAGCAGTGGACGGCCCGCGTAGACCAGCAGCAGTGCCACGTCGCTCAGCGGGTCGCCCAGGGTGGACATCTCCCAGTCCAGCACCGCATTGACCCGCAGATCAGGGCCGATCAGCACGTTGTCGAGGCGGTAATCGCCGTGCACCACCGCGCCGCCGGGCGGACCCTGCGGCACGTCGACCGCCAGCCGGGCGTGCAGCTCGTCGATGCCGGCGACGTCGCGGCTGCGGGACGCGTCGAGCTGCTTCTTCCAGCGGCGCACCTGGCGGTCGTTGAAACCTTCCGGGCGGCCGAAGTCGGCCAGCCCGATCGCGGCGGGTTCCAGCGCGTGCAGGTCGGCCAGCGTGTCGACCAGGTTGAGGATGAGCCGGTGCACCGTTTCGGGGCCCGGGGCCGCCAGCGCGGCGGCGTCGCGGTGGATCGTGCCGTCGACGTGCTCCATCAGATAGAACGGGGCGCCGATCGGCTCCGGGTCGGTGCACAGCGCCACCGGGGTGGGCGCGGGGAAACCGGCCTGCGACAGTGCGGCCAGCACCCGGTGTTCGCGCGCCATGTCGTGTGCGGTGGGCAGGACGTGGCCCAGCGGCGGGCGGCGCAGCACCCAGCGGTGGGTGCCGTCGGTGACCGCGTACGTGAGGTTGGACCGGCCCCCGGCGAACATGGTGGCCCGCAGCGGCGGCCCGTCCCCGAGGTACGCGCGCAGCCGTTCCAGGTCGAGCCCCTGCGGCCCGCTCACGCGGCAGGCCCTTCGAAGCTGCGCTGGATCTTGTTCATGCCGGCCAGCCAGCGGTCCGGGTCGTCGGCCCGGTGCCGGTAGTAGTCGGCGACCTCGGGGTGGGGCAGCACCAGGAAGCGGTCGCCCTGGATCGCGTCGGCGACCACGGCGGCCACCTCCTCGGGGTCCACGGCGGTCGCTGCCAGTTGCGCCTTGCTGGCGCTGTCGCCGCCGTCGGTGAGCATCGCGGTGCGCACGCCCTGCGGGCACAGCGCCTGCACAACGATGCCGCGGTGCGCGTACGTGGCGCGCAGCCACTCCGCGAAGCCGAGCGCCGCGTGCTTGGTCACCGAGTACGGTGCGCTGCCCAGCAGGGTCAGCAGCCCGGCCGCGCTGACCGTGAGGAGCAGCCGCCCGCCGCCCGAGTCGAGCCAGCGGGGGAGCAGGGCGCGGGCCGCGTACACATGGGACATGACGTTGACCTGCCACGCCGTCTCCCAGGCGGCGTCGGGGGCGTCCTCGGCGCCGCCGGGCAGCACGCCCGCGTTGGCGCAGAACAGGTCGCAGCCGCCCAGCTCGGCCCACGCGGTGTCGACGAGCTGCCGGACGAACGCCTCGTCGGCCGCGTTCCCCGGCACGGCCAGGCCGCCGATCTCGTCGGCGACCGCCCGGGCGGCGGCGGCGTCGAGGTCGTTGACGATGACCCGGGCGCCGTCGGCCGCGAAGCGGCGGGCCAGGGCCGCGCCGATGCCCCCGCCCGCGCCGGTGACGATGACCCGCGGGGCGCTCACTCGCCCGCCCCGGTCAGCGTCACGCCGCCGTCGATGACCAGGGTCTGCCCGGTGATCCAGGCGGCGTCGGGGGAGCTGAGGAACGTCACCGCCCCGGCGATGTCCTCGGGTACGCCGAGGCGGCCCAGCGGGTACGTCGCCGCGACCTTCTCCTCCCGGCCCTCGTAGAGGGCGGTGGCGAACTTCGTCTTCACGACCGCCGGGGCGACCGCGTTGACCCGGACCCTCGGGGCCAGTTCGACGGCGAGTTCCTCGGTGAGGTGGATGAGGGCGGCCTTGGTGACGCCGTAGAAGGCGATGCCGGGGGCGGGGCGGACGCCGGAAACCGAGGAGATGTTGACGATCGAGCCGCCGCCGTCGGCGAGGCCGCCACGCAGGGCCTCCTGCACCCAGCCGAGGGTGCCGAGCACGTTGACGTCGAACATCTTGCGGGCGGCGCCGAGGTCCAGCGTGCTCAGCGGCCCGTACGCCGGGTTGATGCCGATGTTGTTGACCAGCTGGCTGACCCGGCCGAACGTGCCGACGGTGGTGTCGATGACCTCCGCGCGGTGGTCGGGGTCGTCGCCGCGCCCGGCGACCGCGATGGCGTGCTCGGGGCCGCCGAGGTCCTTGGCGGCGGCCTCCAGGGCGGTCGCGTCGCGGCCGGTGATGCACACCCGTGCGCCCTCGGCGACGAAACGCTGGGCGATGGCGAAGCCGATGCCCCGGCTGGCCCCGGTCACGATCGCCACTGCGCCTGCCAACTGAGTCATGCCAGCTCCTTCGGACATATCTGCACTCGGAGTGCGAACATTACCGGCCAGTAAGCCCGTCGCCTACCCTGCCTCGATCAGCGGTGCGTCCGCAACGGGTGAACTACGTGGGTCACGCGACATACGCCCGCAACACCAGCGCCGGGCGGCCCTCGTCGGCACCGCCCGGAGCTGGGGAGCTACCGTCAGTCGACGGTGCGCGGCAGCACGCGGTCCGCCGTGCGCAGCGCCTCGGCCGCCCCCGCGTACGGGTTGAACGTGTAGCCGCGCGACACGCCGCCCGGAATCGTGAAGTACTCGGCGGACAGCTTCGCCGGGTCGGTGGCGATCTCACCGCGGGCCACCGCGTCGTCGCCGTCGTCCCAGCCCCACGGCGCGTTCGCCGAGTCGGTGCTGCACTCCCAGGTGCCGACCCCGCAGTCGCCCGAATCGTCACCGGCGAACGTGCCGAGATGGACGAACAGGCTGGCGGTGTTGCGCTGCGCCCACAGCCCGCCGGGCGCGAACATGTCGATCAGCTGGTACGTCACGTCGCGGTCGTTGCCGCTGCTGGGCACCTCGCCCTCGGCCGCCGGGTAGTAGACGATGCCGTCCCCATTGATCTTGTATTGCGGGTACGCCTTGAGCCCGTGCCCCTGCACCTCCTGCGCCGTCACCGGATGCGTGAACGCGTCGTGCGGCGACGACTGCATCTGCAGCGTGCCGTCCACAGTCTCCCGGCCGCCGGTCCACGTGCTGCCGGACGGCGTGTAGGAGTAGAAGTTCGTGTGCGCCACGGTCACCGCGGCGCGCAGCACCCCGTACGTCGAGCCGTCCTTCTCGACCGCCAGCGTGGTCCCCTCGCCGTCGTTCTCGTGCTCGGTCTCGAAGAACGGGTGATCCACCCAGTCCCGCGGGTGGAAGAAGAAGTACGTGATGAACCAGTGCGTGCTGGTCTCGACCACCGAGTAGTACACGGCCGCGGTGAAGTCGGCGCCGGCCTGCCCGGCGTGGTCCCAGTTGTTGCGGCCGACCAGGTCGCCGTCGAAGTCGACCCGGGTGAGGTAGTCCGACTTGCCGCCGAGCGCGTGGCTGCCCGTGGCGTCCACGTCCTGGTAGTGGATCGGCGCCCAGCGCAGCGCCAGCTCCGCCCGGCTCGGTGCCGGCTCCGCCCGGCCCGGTGCCAGCTCCGTCCGGCTCGGTGCCGCGGCGTGGGCGGGCGCCGGCGCCCCGGTGATGATGAGTACGGCCGCGGCGGCCGCCGCCGCGATGACCCGAATCCTGTCGAGCATGTGTGCTCCCACATCCGGTGTGATAGATCACCGTGAATCTAAGTGATCCACGACGTACCGGGCATGGAGATCAGGCGACGACTTCGTGTCCGCTCAGGCGACATTGATGGGCCGGAACTGAACGCTCACCCGCGGCCCCACCGGCCGCGCGGTCTTCGGGATCGCGTGCTCCCAGGTGCGCTGGCACGAGCCGCCCATGGCGACGAGATCCCCGTGGCCGAGCGGGAAGCGCAGGCTCGGGCCGCCCGCACGGGGCCGCAGCATCAGGTTGCGCGGCGAACCGAACGACACGATCGCCACCATCGTGTCGGCGTGCGCGGAGCGGCCCAGCGTGTCGCCGTGCCAGGCGACGCTGTCGCGCCCGTCCCGGTACAGGCACATGCCGGCGGTCACGAACTCCTCGCCCAGCTCGTGCGCGTAGTGCGCGGAGAGCCGCTGCCGGGCCTCGGCGAGCGCCGGGTGCGGCAGCGGCTCACCGGGCCCGTACCAGCGCAGCAGCCGGGGCACGTCGACCACGCCGTCATACATCTGCCGCCGCTCGGCCCGCCAGTCCACCCCGGTCAGCAACGTCTCGAAGACGGCGTCGGAGTGGTGGACCCAGCCGGGCAGCACATCCACCCACGCGCCCGCGGTCAGCGGGTGGCGGGTGAGCCGGCCGGGCAGCGGCTCCAGGGTCACCCCGGCCGGCCCGCCGGCCACGAGATCGAGCATCGAAGGCTGGTATGCGCTGCTCACCCGCCCACTCTAGGCCCGATTAGTACGCCTGTGCCAATCACCACCGCACGGGCAGGCTGCGCAGACTCCTCAGGAGCATGCCCTCCTTGAACGGCAGCTCCTCGATCGGCACGGCGATCGTCAGTCCGGGCATCCGGGTGAGCAGCCCGCGCATCGCCTCCTGCAGCTCCAGCCGGGCCAGCTGGGCGCCGAGGCAGTGGTGGGGCCCCGCGCCGAAGCCCAGGTGGGCGGTCTGCGAACGGGTCACGTCGAGCCGGTCCGGATCCGGCATGGCCGCCGGGTCGCGGTTGGCGGAACTCATCACCGGGAACACGGCCGATCCGGCCGGTATCCGTACGCCGCTCAGCTCGACGTCCTCGGTGGTGACCCGCGGCAGGCCCGCACCGCCCGCGCCGAGCTGGACGAAGCGCATCAGCTCCTCGACCGCCTGCGGGATCGTCTCGGGCCGGTCCCGCAGGCGGTCCCGCTGATCGGGGTACTCCTGCAGGGTCAGCAGGAACATGTTGATCTGATTGGCGGTGGTCTCGTGGCCCGCCACCAGCAGCGTGAAGCAGAGCCGTACCAGCTCCTTCTCGGAGAGCCGGTCCTGCTCGTCGCGCGCGGCGATCAACGCGGTCATCAGGTCGTCGCCGGGCTTCGCCCGCTTGCTGGCGATCAGCCGGCCGAAGTACTCGCCGAGCTGGCCCAGCGCCGCGTCGATCTCCTTCGGGTCGCGGCTCAGGTCGCTCATGACGGTGTCGGACCACTCGCGGAACAGGTGCCGGTCGGCGGTCGGCACGCCGAGCAGCTCGCAGATCACCTGGATCGGCAGGGTGAGGGAGAAGTTCTCCACCAGGTCGGCGGGCTGGGGCAGGGTCAGCAGCCGGTCGATCAGCTCGTCGACCAGTTTGGTCACCCGCGGCCGCAGCGCCTCCACCCGGCGGGCCGTGAACGCCCCCGCGACCAGGCGGCGCAGCCGTGTGTGGTCGGGCGGGTCCAGGCTCAGGATGGAGTCGGCGGCGGCCTGGCCCAGCCCGACGTCGGGGATGTCCGGGCCGGTCGCCGCGGCGCGGCTGAACCGCGGGTCGATGAGGACCTGCCGTACGTCGTCGTAGCGGGTGACCAGCCACGCGGTCTTGCCGTCGGGGAGCTGGACCGGCACGACGGGGCGGTGCTCCCGCAACTCGGCCAGCTCCGGCGACGGGTGGAAGATCGAGGGCGGCGGTGGGAAGGGGAACGGGATCGGCGCCTCGGGCGCGGCGGATGGTCCGGCCAACGGGCTCACCTCCGTAGCGTGACGTCCCGCTAACGTATCGAAGTCGAGCGATCGATGACACCCTCGCCGCCGATGGATTCGGTAGGGCACCGCCCGCCGGGGGCCGGGTACGGCGAAGGCCCGCCGGGCGGGCCGGCGGGCCTTGAAGAACGAGACCGCTCAGTGGCTGGGCGGGGCCGCGTCCTGGTCCGCGGCCGGATGCCGGTACGTCAGTTCCGAGCCGGGCAGCGGGAAATCCTGGTCGTCACCGAACGGCGACGGGCCGCCCGCGTTCGACGCGATCAGCTCGGAGACGTCGAGCCGGCCGTTGGCCCCCAGCAGCGGGCCCTCCGCCTGGCGAGCGCCCGACGGCGGCAGTCCCGCGGCACCCATGGCGGCGCCGAGGCCGCCCTCCGTCCGGTGCGACGACTGGGCCGACTCCAGCTCGTCGCGGCGGAAGATCTTGCGGCCGAGCCAGACCAGCGGGTCGTAGCGCCGGTCGACGACCCGTTCCTTCATCGGGATGATGCCGTTGTCCGTGATCTTGATGTGCTCGGGGCAGACCTCTGTGCAGCACTTGGTGATGTTGCAGTAGCCCAGGCCCATGCTGGCCTGCGCGTACTCCTTGCGGTCGGTCTTGGCGTCGAGCGGGTGCATGTCCAGCTCGGCGGCGCGGATGAAGAACCGCGGCCCGGAGAATTCCGGCTTGTTCTCCTCGTGGTCGCGCACCACGTGACAGGTGTTCTGGCAGAGGTAGCACTCGATGCACTTGCGGAACTCCTGCGAGCGCTCCACATCGACCTGCTGCATGCGGTAGTCGCCCGGCTTCACCCCGGCAGGCGGCGCGAACGCCGGCGTCTCGCGCGCCTTCACGTAGTTGAACGAGACGTCCGTGACCAGATCCCGGATCACCGGGAACGTGCGCAACGGCGTGATCGTGACCGTCTCGTTCTCCTCGAACGTGCTCATCCGGGTCATGCAGCCGAGCTTCGGCATGCCGTTGATCTCCATCGAGCACGAGCCGCACTTGCCGGCTTTGCAGTTCCACCGGCAGGCCAGATCCGGGCTCTGAGTGGCCTGGATGCGGTGGATGATGTCGAGGACGACCTCGCCCTCGTTGACCTCGACGTCGTAGTCCTGGATGTCGCCGCCCGAGGCGTCACCGCGCCAGACGCGGAAGTGGCGCTTGGTGCCCATTACTTCGCCCCCTTGGTCGACGCGTCGAAGTCCGCGAGTTCCTCATCGGTCATGTACTTGCCCAGCTCGGTGCGGTCGAACAGCTGCATCAGCTCGGTCCGCATCGTCGGCAGCGGCTTGCGCTCCAGCAGCACGTCCGTGCCGTCGAGGGAGCAGACCAGGTTCACCTTGCGCCACTGCGGGTCCATCTTGGGATGATCCTCGCGGGTGTGGCCGCCGCGGGACTCCTCGCGTTCCAGCGCCGCCTTGGCTGTGCACTCGCTGACCACCAGCATGTTGCGCAGGTCCAGGGCCAGGTGCCAGCCCGGGTTGTAGCGGCGGCCGCCGCCCGCGCCGACGTTGGCTACGCGCAGCTTCAGCTCCTGCAGCCGCTTGAGCGCGTCGCTCAGCTCGCCCTCGCGGCGGATGATGCCGACCAGGTCGCCCATCACCGCCTGCAGATCCGCCTGCAACGTGTACGGGTTCTCCCCGCCCTCGCGCTGCAACGGCGCCAGCGCCGCGTCCACCGCCTTCTCCACGTCGGCCGTGGCCACCTTGGGCCGCTTGGTCAGCGAGTCCGCGTACGCGGCGGCATGCTCGCCCGCCCGCTTGCCGAAGACCAGCAGGTCGGACAGCGAGTTGCCGCCCAGCCGGTTGGAGCCGTGCATCCCGCCGGATACCTCACCGGCCGCGAACAGCCCCTCGACGTGGCCGTGCGCCGCCGCCGAGTCCGGGTCGACCTCGACCCCGCCCATCACGTAGTGGCAGGTCGGGCCGACCTCCATCGGCTCCTTCGTGATGTCGACGTCGGCCAGCTCCTTGAACTGGTGGTGCATCGACGGCAGGCGCTTGATGATGGTCTCGGCCGGCATCCG
This sequence comes from Krasilnikovia sp. MM14-A1004, assembly GCF_047159485.1. Lineage (GTDB taxonomy): Bacteria > Actinomycetota > Actinomycetes > Mycobacteriales > Micromonosporaceae > Actinoplanes. The sequence continues at coordinate 679,972 of NZ_AP038773.1, forward strand.
GGTCGACACGTCGAGGTAGACGCCGCCGGCCTTGGTGCCCCGGCCCGCCTTCACCTCGCTGTTGATGGCCCGGGCCACCTCGTCACGGGGCAGCAGTTCGGGCGGGCGCCGGTTGTTGTCCGGGTCGGTGTACCAGCGGTCCGCCTCCTCCTCGGTGTCCGCGTACTGCTTGCGGAAGACGTCGGGGACGTAGTCGAACATGAACCGCTTGCCGTCGGAGTTGCGCAGCACGCCGCCGTCGCCGCGGACCGACTCGGTGACCAGGATGCCCTTGACCGAGGGCGGCCAGACCATGCCGGTCGGGTGGAACTGCAGGAACTCCATGTTGATCAGGGTGGCCCCGGCGCGCAGCGCGAGGGCGTGGCCGTCCCCGGTGTACTCCCACGAGTTCGAGGTGACCTTGTAGCTGCGGCCGACCCCGCCGGTGGCGAGCACGACCGCGGGCGCTTCGAGGAGGATGAACTCGCCGGATTCGCGGTAGTAGCCGAACGCGCCGGCGACCTTGTTGCCGTCCAGCATCAGGTCGGTGATCGTGGTCTCGGCGAAGACCCGGATGCGGGACTCGTAGCTGCCGGTCTCGCGGTGGTCCTCCTGCTGCAGCGAGACGATCTTCTGCTGCAACGTACGGATCAGCTCCAAGCCGGTCCGGTCGCCGACGTGCGCCAGCCGGGGGTACTCGTGGCCGCCGAAGTTGCGCTGCGAGATCTTGCCGTCCTTCGTCCGGTCGAACAGCGCGCCGTACGTCTCCAGCTCCCAGATCCGCTCCGGGGCCTCCTTGGCGTGCAGTTCGGCCATGCGGAAGTTGTTGAGGAACTTGCCGCCGCGCATGGTGTCGCGGAAGTGCACCATCCAGTTGTCGTTGCTGTTCACGTTGCCCATCGCGGCGGCCGCGCCGCCCTCGGCCATGACCGTGTGGGCCTTGCCGAACAGGGACTTCGAGATGATCGCTGTCTTCTTGCCGGCCAGCCGGGCCTCGATCGCCGCCCGCAGGCCCGCGCCCCCGGCGCCGATCACGACGACGTCGTAGTGGTGTCGTTCGATTCGGGTTGTCATATGTGGGGGCCCTCTAGTTGATGAACCGCAGGTCGTTGATCCAGTTCGCGGCGACCGCCATGACGTAGAAGTCGGTCAGCGCGAGCGTGCCCAGGGTGATCCAGGCCAGCGCCATGTGGCGGGTGTTCAGCTTGGACACGAAGCCCCAGAAGGCGTACCGCACGGGGTGCTTGGAGAAGTGCTTGAGGCGCCCGCCCACGATGTGCCGGCAGGAGTGGCAGGACAACGTGTACGCCCACAGCATCACGACGTTGATCACCAGGATCACGTTGCCCAGCCCGAACCCGAAGCCCTCGGGGCTGTGGAACGCCCGGATCGCGTCCCAGGTGTTGATGATCGAGATGATCCCGGCGGCGTAGAACGCGTACCGGTGGATGTTCTGGAAGATCAGCGGGAACCGGGTCTCACCCGAGTACTTCTCGTGGCCGTCGGGCACCGCGCAGGCCGGGGGCGACAGCCAGAAGGCCCGGTAGTACGCCTTGCGGTAGTAGTAGCAGGTGAGCCGGAACAGCAGCAGGAACGGCAGCGTGAACGCCGCGTCCGGGATGAACCAGTAGGCCGGTAGCGGCGTGCCGAATTCGGCGGCGCCGCCGCAGCGGTCCGTGACGCACGGTGAGTAGAACGGGGTCAGGTAGTGGTATTCCTCGACCCAGAACCACTTGTGCATGAACACGCGGACGGTCGCGTAGGTGACCCACGCGGTCAGGCCCACGAAGGTGATCAGCGGCGGGAACCACCACCGGTCCGTACGCAACGTCTTCGCCGCGATCGCAGCGCGTGCCCGCCCCGCGTCCGGCCTCGTTGCCGTCGTCGTCATTCAAGCTCTCCCTGAGAGTGCCCTGCATCGCGGCGCCCGCGCCCGATTTGCGGGCCTGTGCGGATCCTGTGTGTGGCACACGTTACGCCGCGACTCCGGCGGTTCGTGCGCAAGGGAGTCTCGCGTGTGATCCCGGCGTGAAGCCAGAGCGTGACGTCGAACACAGCCACACTGTGTACAACATCACTTTCAATCCCTCCGGCCCCGCCGGTCTCAACACGCCCATTCGTGACTAACTACTTACAAGAGGACGAACGGCTCAACCCGAGGCATTGCCGGTCAGCTGCCACGAAGCCAGATGCAGCGCGGGCGCCCGGTGCCGCACGCCGGACCAACGATCCGGCAGCGGCACGGATTCGGCGCCGATCCCGCGCACCGCTCCCGGCGCCAGCGCCTGCGGATAGGACTGGGTGAACCGCATGTTGCCGACCGCCCGGGTGATCTCGCCGTCCTCGATCAGCCACACCCCGTTGCGGGTCAGGCCGGTCACCACCAGGCTCTTCTGATCCAGCACGCGGGTGTACCAGAGGTCCGTGATCAGCAGCCCGCGTGCCACGCCCGCGACCAGCGGCGCCGCCGTCGGTGCCACCGGACCGACCTCGCCGCCGGTCCCCGACGGGCCACCGGCACCGGCCACGAGGCGCAGGTGGTGGGCGATCGGGCCCCACGACCGGGACACCGGCGAGCCGTGGCCGGTCGACGCGGCACCCGCGTCGGCGCCGGACCGGCGGTCGTGTGCGATCGCCGTCGTCGTCCCGTCGCGGACCAGCACCAGCGCGTCCCGCGGCGTCCCCTCCACGTCGAACGGCAGGCCCGGCGAGGGCTCGCCCGCGATCCCCAGTGGCTCGTCCACCAGCGTGATCGCCGGGTCGAACTGCGCCGCACCGAGCTCCGCGAAGGACTCGCCCTGCGCCCACGACTTGCCGTTGAAACCGAACATGGCCAGATTCGTCAGCAGGTCCGCCACGGCCTCCGGCTCCAGCACCACCTCGTAGTGGCCCGGCGGCAGCTCGACCGGATCGGTGGCCGCGCGCGCCTTGGCCGCCGCGCGGGCACCCAGCGCCGCACCGTCCAGGTCGGCCAGCCGCCCAGTGGCCCAGCGGGCCACCCCGTCGGCGCCGCCCGCACGGGCGATGCCGTCCATCCCAGCGTCCGCCGCCCGCCCCTCGACGGACTGGCCGGCACTGTTGGCGAACGCGGCGCTGCTGTGGCTGGTACGGCAGAACCCGGCCGTCTCCAGCCCGCCCGCGGCGGCCACGAAGTCGCGGATCCGCGCGGCCCGTTCGTCCGGTGTGGCCCGGGCGGTCGCCTCGTCCACCAGCCCTGCGGTCATCGGTGCGGGCGGTGCGAGACCCGGCCAGCCCGCGTCCGGCGGGCTCAGGCGGGCGGCGGCGACCGTACGCTCCACCAGCGCCGCCAGCCCTGCCGCGTCCGTGACCGTGGTCGAGCCGACCGCGGTGCGCCCGTCCAGGTGCAGGCGCAGCCGGACCGCCGTGGTGGCCTCCGCGACGTTCTGGTGGATCGCCGAGTTGGCGAAGCGGGTCAGCGAGTCCGCCGTGTGTGCCGCCACCACCTCCGCCTCGGCCCCCGGCCCGGCCAACTTCGTGGCCAGCTCCACCACCTGGCCCGCCAGCTCCAGCTCCGTGCCGCCGCGTACCGTCTCTGTCGTCATCCCCGCACCCCCACCCGGACGCCGGTGAAGCGGGCCGGTGCCGCCGGATGGCCGGTATGGCCGATCTGGCCCGGCTGGCCCTTGCCGCAGTTCGGGGTGCCCCAGGCGGTGATCTCCGACGAGAGCATGTCCATCGACTGCCAGAACTTCGGGCCGATCCCCGTGTACGTGGGGTTGCGCAGCATCCGTCCCCGCTTGCCGTTCTTGATCTCGTAGCCGATCTCGCAGCCGAACTGGAAGTTGAGCCGCCGGTCGTCGATCGACCAGGAGCGGTTGACGTCCATGAACACCCCGTCGTCGGTGGCCGCGATGATCTCGTCGAGGGTGTGCGGGCCCGGCTCCAGGCCCACGTTGGTCATCCGGACCATCGGCAGCCGCGCCCAGCCGTCTGCGCGGACGCTGCCCGCATAGTCGAGGCCCGCGACGGCCGCCGAGTCCCGCCCGGCCAGCACGCCCACCCACCGGCCCGCACGGACGGCGTCGCGCGGCGTCGCCGGTGTCCCCTCGTCGTCGAAGCCGAAACTGCCGAGCGCTCCGGGGATCGTCGGGTCGATGGTGATGTTCATCAGCTCGGAGCCGTACCGCAGCGCGCCGAGCCGTTCCAGCTCCAGCCAGGACGTGCCCGCGAACGCGGCCTCCCAGCCGAGGATGCGGTCCAGCTCGATGGCGTGCCCGACGGACTCGTGGATCTGCAGCGCCAGCTGCTCGCTGCCCAGGATCAGGGTGGTCTCCTCGGCCGGGCACAGCGGCGCGCTCAGCAGCGCCCGTGCCTCCTCGCCCATCCGGGGGGCGTTCTCCACCAGCGACAGTTCGTCCACCAGCTCCCAGCCGCGGGTGCCGTACTGGCCGCGGTAGGACGGCCAGGAGCGGCGCTGGATCTCGCCGTCGCCGAACGCGCTCGCGCTCACCCCCGCGCCGCACTCGCGGATGTGCTGGTCGATGCGGTGCCCCTCGCTGGAGACGAACCACTTGCGGGTGTCCCACACCTGGCAGATCGCCTCGGCCACGTCGGCGCCCGCCTCCTTCGCCGCGGCCGTGGCGCGCACCAGCAGGTCGCCCTTGACCGACAGCGGCACACCCAGCGGGTCCACGTCGCACGGACTGGCCCAGCTGGCCTGCGCGGCGCTGGTCGGGACCAGCTCGCCCGCGGCGCCGGGGACCGAGGCCGCGGCCTTGGCGAGCTGCGCCGCGTGCCGCCCGGCGGTCCGGGCCGCGGCGGCGGACAATTCCGGTACGGCGTAGAAGCCCCAGCCGGAGCCGGTCAGCGCGCGCACCCCCAGACCCGCGCTCTCGTCGGAACTCAGCTCCTCGATGTCCCCGTCGCGGGCGGTCACCGACTCGGTGCGGCGCAGCATCACCCGCGCGTCGGCATAGCGGGCCCCGGCGTCGAGAGCGGCCTGTACCGCCGCCGACGCCTCGTCAAAGTGGCTCATGACGCGACCCTAGGCGACCGCTGCGACACTGCGCGCGAGAACCCTGCGGTCATCCGGGCGGCAGCAGATCCTCCGGCCTGATGGCGGCCTCGACCGGATCTTTGAGTACGAGCACCGCCCCCGGCCGCGCCGAGGAGTGCTCCACGTAGGTGTCACCCGACAGCCGGTACAGGTGCAGCGCTCCGGTCTCCTGCTCCACGAGCAGATACCAGGGGATCCCAGCGGCGGCGTAGTAGTGCATCTTGAGCACCTCGTCCGTCGCGGCGCTGTTCGGCGACAGGACCTCACCCACGAGATGAACCGCGTCAGCGTTGATCACCGGCGCATCGAAGTCGACCGGCCCGGTGAGAACCAGGTCCGGAATGGCGATCCGGTTCGGACGCAGGCGGACGTTGATCACCCCGAGGGCGTGCAGCGCACCGCCGCCGAGCGCTCGCTCGATCTCGACCCGGATGTGCTGGTGCCGTAGAGACGGATTGGGGGAGACCAGAAGGCTGCCGTCCAGCAGCTCGACGCGGTCGGGTGTCTCACCGAGCGCGAGGTAATCCTCTTCGGTCCACGGCTGCCCACGGCCGAAGATGGCGGTCGACACGGGCACCTCCGGGCGGTTGCGAAGCCCGGTCAGTCTCCCACGCCTCAGCGGCCGAACTCGACGCCTGTGACTCCGCCCAGGTGCATGACGTTGTCCTGGACGTACACGCCCTCCTTGAGGACGTAGCTGTAGAGGCCGTTGAACTCCTGCTCGGCCAGCAGATACCAGGGAATGCCCGCGGCCGCGTAGCAGTACATCTTCATCGCCCGGTCCACGGCCGCGCTGCCCGGCGACACCACCTCGCAGACCAGCCGTACCGCCGCCGCCTCGATGAACGGGGCGTCCAGGTTGATCGGGCCGGTGACCACCAGGTCCGGCACCGCGATCCGGCCCGGATCCAGGCGTACGGCGACACTGGACAGGATGTTCATGTCGGCCCGCCCGGCCCGCAGCGCGACCGCCAGGGCACCCACGATGAGCTGGTGCCGGGGCGTCTCCCGGGGGCAGGAGTGCAGGCTGCCGTCCCACAGTTCGACCCGGGCGCCGGTGGGGCCCAGCGCGAAGTAGTCGGTCTCGGTGAGGGGCAGGCCGGTGGTGGGCAGGACGCTGTCCGAAAGCAGGATCGTCATTCAGCGCTCCAGGCGGTCGGTGTGGTGGCGGATGAAGTCGAGCTCCCGCGTCATGTCGGCGGCGCGGTCGAGCACGAGCAGCGCGTCGGTGACCGGCTCCCCGGCCAGCCGGTGGTGGGCGTAGACCTCGGGGGAGTCCTTCTGGCGGCCCAGGTACCGCTCGGCGAGGGCGGTGGGCAGGCGGGTGAAGTCGGTGACCGGGTCGCGGGCCACGGCGCACCGGAACAGGTCATGGCGGCGGGTCACCGCGAGGGCGGCCAGCCAGCCGCCGAGGCCGGTGCCGCGGACCGCGACCCGGGTCAGTTCGAGGTCGGGGTTCTTGCCGGTCAGCGCCAGCAGCGCGTCCGCCTGGTCGGCGAGCACCACGTCGGCCAGCCGCCGGTGCACCACCTTCTCGAAGCTGGGCGCCACTCCGGGCGTACCCCGGGAATCGACGCTGACCACGGCGAACCCGGCGGCGGCCCACCACCGCCGGTCCCGCCAGGCCGCGTCGTCGAGGACGACCTGCTGGTGGCCGGGGCCGAGGCCGAACTCCACCAGGACGGGCAGGCGGTTGCCGCTGAGGTGGCCGGGCGGGTACAGCACCGCGGCGGGCAGCCGGCGGTCGGTGACCCGCGCCAGCGCCGGCTGCGGCGCCTGCCGCGCCGGTGCGGGGGCCGGGGTGCACAGGGTGCCGACGGCGGCGTCGCCGCGCCGGATCGTCCACGTCGGTGGACCGGCCAGCGACGCGGAGGCCAGCACGACCACGTCGCCGCCGACCTCGGCGCGGTGCCAGCCGGGCTCGGTGGTCAGGCGCCGGGCGTCGGCCCCGCCGCCGACCAGCGCGGTACGGATCGCGAACACGTGCTGCTCGGCTGGTTCGCCGTCGGTGCCCTCGACGATCAGATCCGGTCCGGCCGCGGGGGCGCCCGCGCGGGGCAGCACCCCGACCACCCGGCGCACGTAGAGGCCGGGCGGGGTGAGCAGGCTGCCGTCGGCGAACAGGCAGCGCGCGTCGAAGCCGTCGTGGGCCAGCTCCCCGCCGACCAGCACCCGCCCGTCGGGCAGGTGCCGCGGGGTGCCGGCGACCGGCTCGACCCAGCGGGCGTCGGCCAGTTCGGCGTGCACCTGGGTCTCCCCGGTACGCGGGTCGATGGACAGCACCAGCCCGTGCTGCTGGGTACGCCGCAGCACCGTGATGAGCGGCCCCCCGCCGTCCCCCCAGTGCACGTCGACCAGGTACGGGTACGTCTCGCGGTCCCAGTGCACGTCGACCCAGCCGCCGTACAGGTCGAGCAGGTGCAGGCTGACCGACCCGGCGGAGCGGACGGCGAGGATCTGGCCGCCGCCGGGCGCCCACCACCAGCCGCGGGTCCGGCCGAACTGGGCGCCGGCCTCGTCCACCCCGCCCCAGCGCACGCCGGGCTCCCCGGCCAGCAGCTCGTCCGCGCCGTCCGGGGCGGTGACCCGCAGGGTGTCGCCGTCGAGGTAGCCGATGTGGGTGCCGGTGGGATCCGGGTGCGGGTCGTCGGCGGTGGCCGGGGTGCCGATCGGGGCCACCTCGCCGGTGACCAGGTCGGCGCGGTGCAGCCGCCCGTCGACCGCGAACGCGGCCGTGCGGGCGGGGGCGTCCACCCCGTACGCGTCGACCGGTCCGGGTGTGACGCACCGCTGCGCGCCCGTGGCGACGGTGTGCACCCACAGCGCGCCCGCGCGCAGGAACACCACGCGGGAGCCGTCCGCGCCGACGACGACGGCGTCCGGCGCGTCGGCCGCCCCGCCGGCCTGGTCCGTGAGCGTGGGAACCTCCACGACCACCAGCATCGCTGATCCAGCCCCCCTCGTGCGCCCCAAACCGGCATGACGGGCGCCGAACAGGGGCGCCGCGCGCAAGTGGGACACCCCCTCGGGCGGGAACGCCGCGCGTAAAGTTGCCGCCGTGACCGAGCCACTACCGTCCCGCCGCCTGCTGCTGGTGCATGCCCATCCCGACGACGAGGTCATCGGGACCGGCGCCACGATGGCCCACTACGCCGCCGAGGGTGCCCTGGTCACGCTGGTGACCTGCACGCTGGGCGAGGAGGGCGAGATCCACGTGCCGGCGCTGGCGGCGCTGGCGGCGGGCCAGGCCGACCAGCTCGGCGGGTATCGCATCACCGAGCTGCGGCGGGCCTGCGCGGCGCTGGGGGTCACCGACCACCGGTTCCTCGGCGGGGCGGGCCGCTACCGCGACTCCGGGATGATGGGGCTGGCCACCAACGAGCATCCGCGGGCGTTCTGGCAGGCGGACCTCGACGAGGCCGCCGGTCACCTGGTGGAGATCATGCGGGAGGTCCGGCCGCAGGTGCTGATCACGTACGACCCGAACGGCTTCTACGGCCACCCGGACCACATCCAGGCGCACCGGGTCGCGATGCGCGCCGCCGAGCTGGCGGACGCCGAGGGCTTCGGCCCGCAGAAGATCTACTGGACGGCGATGCCGGTCAGCGTGCTGACCGAGGGGATGGAGGCGTTCCGGGAGGCGGCGAACAACCCGTTCGCGGACATCGAGCGGGTGGAGGACCTGCCGTTCGGCACGCCGGACGACGAGATCGCGGCCCGCGTGGACGGCACCGACCGGTACGAGCAGAAGATGGCGGCGATGCGCGCCCACGCCACCCAGATCCCGGACAACTCCTGGCTGTACGGCATCGCCGGCGACTTCGGCGGCGAGTTCATGGGCGTCGAGTACTTCACCCTGGTCCGGGGCGAGCGCGGCGAGGTCGCCGGCCCGCACAAGTGGGAGAGCGACCTGTTCAGCAACGTGCCCGGCGCCGAGTCCCGATGACCGTGCAGGAGGCCACGGTGGCCGAGCCGGTCCCGCCGCCGGGCCGGGCCCCGCGGCGCGCGCTGGAGCTGGTCCTGCGTATCGCCGGTGTGCTGATCGCGGTGCTGGCGGCGCTGTTCAGCGGTCTGCTGGAGCTGTTCCTGACCCCGTTGCGGGTGGGCGGCGTACCGGTCGGGGTGGCGATCCCGGCCGCGGTGCTGGCCAACCTGGCGCTGGCCTGGTTCGCGGTGACGACGGTGGGGCGGCGCTGGGCGCTGGCGCCGCCGTGGGTGGCCTGGACGGTGCTGATGCTGGTGGCCACGGGCTACCGGCGTACCGAGGGCGATCACCTGGTGGACGCCCGGAACTGGGTGGCGCTGGTGACGGTGCTGGCGGGCAGCCTGGCGTTCGCGGTGTACGCGTACCGGATGATCCTGCGCTGGCCGCCGGTTCCGCCCCGGTGAGGGCGGTGACCGTGGCGTCTCCGAAGCGCTACGATGCGCAGCCACGGCCGGTGTGGGTCCGCAGGGGAGGGCAACGATGAGGCAGCAGCGGTGGTTTCCGATCGCGGTTCTGGCGCTGAGCCTGTTCGCGATCAACGTGGTGGCCCGGCTGGTGATCCGGATCGGGTTCCACGGCAACGACACCGCCGAGAGCCGGGCGTCGGTCGTCATGTTCTCGATCATCGGGCTGGTGCTGGCGACGGTCACCTTCGTGCAGTGCCAGCGGGTGTCGGTGAGCCGCTGGCTGCCCGACCTGGCCGCGGCCGCGGTGGGTGGCATGCTGCTGACGGTCCTGGTCGGACCGTTCATCAGCGGCGACACGCCGTTCTCGGGGGGCGCCGGGAACTTCTTCTCGCAGATCTGGCTCTACGGCGCGTTCGCGATCGTCGGCACGCTGCTCGGCTACTGGATCGCGACGGCCCTGGGGCGTGACTACCGCTCGAAGTCGCTGCGCGCGTACGCGAAGGCCCGTACCACCCGGCCGCGCCGCGTCGTGGGCCGCTGACGCCTCAGGCCGGGGCTTCCCGGGTGAGGTAGGTGTGGTGGGTGTCGAATCCGACCCGCTGGTACAACGCGACCGCCGCGGTGTTGCGCTCCTCCACCTGCAGGTAGGCGCGGGTCGCGCCGCGCTGCGCCGCCCACCCGGCCATGGCCCGCGTGACGTGCTGCGCCAGGCCCTTCCGGCGCGCCCGCGGCGCGACCTGCAGCAGGCCGATGCCGTGCCACCGCTCGGCCCCCGTCACCGTCCCCCGGGCCACCGCGAGTAACTCACCGTCGGCGTCGCGGACCTGCGCGAACACCGTTTCGGGTACGGCGGTGAGCACCCGCACGGCGGCCTCCGGCAGGGTGCCCTTGTGCTCGGCCACCATGGCGAACCAGTCGTCGGTCGGCTCGTCGGCGAGCCCGACGGGCGGCAGGTCGGGCCGCTCGGCGGTGGTGGCGAGGAGCCGGGCCAGCGGGGCGGTCTGCACGAGGGTGAGCGGGCGGGCGGTCCAGCCGCGGGCGTCGAGCGCGGCGTTGACGGGCGCGGCCAGCGGCATCGGGGCGTTGATCAGGGCCCGCTGGCCGTGGCGGTCGTACCAGTCGACGACGGCGTCGATCGCGGCGTCGAGGGGGCGGTCGGGGTCGCCGACGGTGAGGGCTGAGTTGGCCCGGCCGGTCCAGTTCTGCGCGCCGCGCAGTATCCAGGCGCCGAGGCGGCCCTGGACGGGGGCGGGCCAGCCCTCGTTGGAGGCGAGTTCGAGGGCGATCACGTCGGCGGCGCGGGGGCGCCGGGTGGCCGGCACCCGTTTGGCCCGGTGCACCTCCTGCAGCGGCACGCGTACGGTCCCCTGGGCGGTCGCGAGCGTGAGTTCCGTCTCGGTGAGCTCGACGAGTTCCCCCAACGCGTCCGTGAAAAGTGGGCGATCCTCAGAAATGCCCACAATTCGGCGGACCACCACCCGGTGTCCTACATCCTGCCGCCGGAGCACGTGCGACCACCTCCGGCGGAGATACTAGGCTCTGAACCGCCGTGGTCTGGTGCGGCGAGTCTTTGGAGGGAAAGACCCGTGACCTACATCATCGCCGAGCCCTGCGTCGATGTGCTCGACAAGGCATGCATCGAAGAGTGCCCCGTCGACTGCATCTACGAGGGCAACCGGATGCTCTACATCCACCCCGATGAGTGTGTGGACTGCGGGGCCTGTGAACCGGTCTGCCCGGTGGAGGCGATCTTCTACGAGGACGACGTCCCCGAGCAGTGGAAGGACTACACGAACGCGAACTACGAGTTCTTCGAGGAGCTGGGTTCGCCCGGCGGCGCCTCGAAGATCGGCAAGGTCGACAAGGACGCCACGTTCGTGGCCGCCCAGCCGCCGCGCGGGGAGTGAACACTCTCTCGTCGGCGCTGCCCGACTTCCCGTGGGACCTGCTGGAGCCCGCGAAGGCGGTCGCGGCCGCCCACCCGGGCGGAATCGTCGACCTGTCCGTCGGTACCCCGGTCGACCCGGTCCCGCCGGTGGTCATGGCCGCGCTGGCGGACCACGCCAACCTGCCCGGCTACCCGCTGACCGCGGGTACCCGGCAGGTGCGGTCCGCGATCGCCGCCTGGACGGCGGCGGCCTGCGGCGCGTCCGGCGAGTTCGGGGTGCTGCCGACCATCGGCTCGAAGGAGCTGGTGGCGTGGCTGCCCACCCTGCTCGGCGTCCGCCCCGGCGACACCGTGGTGATCCCGTCGGTCTGCTACCCCACGTACGAGGTGGGGGTGCGGCTGGCGGGGGCCACGCTCGTGCGAGCGGACTCGCTGACCGCGGTGGGTCCCGACCCGCGGGTGCGGCTGGTGTGGATCAACTCGCCGTCCAACCCGACCGGCCGGGTGCTGCCCGCCGAGCACCTGCGCAAGGTCGTCGCCTGGGCCCGTGAGCGCGGCGCGATCGTGGCCAGCGACGAGTGCTACCTGTCGCTGGGCTGGGAGGGCACCCCGGTCTCGGTGCTGTCCGACGAGGTCTGCGGCGGCGACTACACGGGCGTGCTGGCTGTGCACTCGCTGTCCAAGCGTTCGAACCTGGCCGGCTACCGGGCCGGTTTCGTCGCCGGCGACCCGGCCCTGGTGGGCGAGCTGCTGGCGGTCCGTAAACATGCCGGCATGATCGTGCCGGGCCCGGTGCAGGGCGCCATGGTCGCGGCGCTGACCGACGAGTCGCACGTGGCCGAGCAGCGCGAGCGCTACGGCGCCCGCCGCGCACGCCTGCGCGCCGCGCTGACGGGTGCCGGATTCGAGATCACCCACTCCGAGGCCGGGCTGTACCTGTGGGCGTCCCGCGGTGAGGACTGCTGGAAGACGGTCGACTGGCTGGCCGCCAAGGGCATCCTCGCCGCACCCGGCGCGTTCTACGGCCCGGCCGGTGGCGAGAACGTCAGGGTCGCCCTGACCGCCACCGACGAACGGATCGACGCGGCCGTGCAGCGCCTGGCCGGCTGACGGAGCCCGACGGCGAGGCTCATCGCGCGGGCCGGGCGGCTGCCCGACACCCGCGCGATGAGCCCGTGCAGGTGTCGGTGGATGCCGGTAGCGTCGGGCCATGGCCGAGCAACCCATGGTGGTGGTCCGCGGCGAGTCGATCCTGGAGGTCCCACCCGAGCAGGCGGTCTTCTCGGTGACGGTGTCCGCGCGGGACTCCCATCGCGAGACCACGCTGGCCCGCCTCACCGAGCGGTCCGCGGGACTGCGCCAGACCCTGGACGAGTATCCGGACGCGATCGAACGCCGGGAGACGGGCGTCGTCGTGGTCCGCCCGGAGCTGAAGCGCTCCGGCGAGCGGGTCTCCGCGTACGCGGGCAGCGTCACGACGACGGTGACGGTCACCGACTTCACCGTGCTGGGGGAGCTGTTGCTGCGCCTGGCCAACCGGGAGCAGACCACGGTGGCCGGCCCGTGGTGGCGGCTGCGGCCGGGCAGCACCGCGGGCGCGGAGGTGCGCCGTGCGGCCATCGCCGACGCCCTGTCCCGCGCCGCGGAGTACGCGGACGCGGTCGGCGCGCAGATCGACCGTCTCGTCGAGATCGCCGACGAGGGCACCGGCGCGGCGCAACCGATGATGCGCGCGATGGCGTTCGACGCGCGGGGCGGCGCGGAGCGGATGGAGCTGGAACTGGATCCGCAGCCGCAGACCGTTCAGGCCAGTGTGGTCGTCCGGGTGGCCGTCACGGAGCCCACCAAGCTGAGCTGGGCTGAGCTGGGCTGACCTGCGTCGAGCCGTCCCGGCGGCGCGATCACCGGGCTATCATTCATTCCGGCGCACCGCTCGCCCACGCTCTGTTACCGGCCGTTCCGGCCGTTGATCGGTGCGCCGCCAGCGCGACGGGTCTCTCCATGAGGGACCCGTTTTCGCGTGTCTGGAGCCGGGCGCATCGCACATTCCGGACCCGATTGTCATCAGCGACACTCCGGACGACCAGGCGGAGTATGCACCAATTCGGTCACTATGATGCTTTTGCCGGAATAACTACGCTTTGCTGATGCAGGCGTCCGGCGATCTCGCGCTCCAGGTCGTGCTGGCGGTCGCCGCGGTGTCCGCCGCCGCGTACGTCGCGGGCCGGGTGCACCAGTGGTACCGGCACGGTCTGCAGCGGGAGGTGGCCTACCGCCGCGGGTACGACCAGGCGTCGTCGACCCTGTTCGCGTTGGCGATGCGTACCCGGCGGGTCACGTCGCCCCACGCCACCAACGAGCGCGCGGGCTCCGCGACGCGCCTCGACGACCGGACGGGTGTCCGTTGATCAGTCAGCTTCGACCGGAGGGAAATGGCACGGTATGACCGCGTCCGGCAATGACCTTGTCCCGCTTCTGCTCGCGTTCGGGTTGATCATCGCGAGTGGATACCTCGCGGGCCGCGTCCACCAGTGGTACCGCACCGGCCTGCAGCGGGACGGGGCCTACCGCGCGGGGTACGACCACGCCTCACGGTCCATGTTCGACATGGCGGTGCGGGTCCGCCCGGCGCAGCCGGCCGTCGCGGCCCCCGCGCTCCCGCGCACCCCGGGCGCGCCGGTGGTCCGGTACGCGGGAGTGTCCCGGCATTCCCGGCCGGTCGGGCTGGGCCGCCGCCGGATCGTGGCGCACCGGCCTACCGTTCCGGACCGGCGTCGCCGCCGTACGGCGATCAACTTCTAGGGTGGAGATCATGACACCAGCAGGCAGCTCCGCGCTTCAGGTGGCGCTCGCGGTCGCGTTCGTCATCTTCACCGCGTACGCCGCGGGGCGGGTGCACCAGTGGTACCGGCAGGGCTACGAGCGTGAGACGGCCTATCGCGAAGGCTACGACCAGGCCTCGCACACGCTGTTCCACCTGGCCACTCGCGCCCTGCCGGCGGCACCGGCCGAGCCGTCCACAGTCGAACCGGACGGCGGTGCCGTCGCCGGGTACGGCTGGGCACGGGCCTCCTGAGAGCGAAACGAAACCGTTCCGTCCGATCCTCGGATGATCAGCTACTGATCCGCCGACCTGAAGGCCTGAACAACGGCTGGTTAAGCCGATGGGTCGTCATTTCTGCAATCACTACGATCGTGAACATGACACCGATCGTGCTACAGGTAGCGCTCTCCGTGGTTCTCGTCATTTTGACCGCGTACGCCGCGGGACGGGTCCACGAGTGGTACCGGCACAGTCGCGAGCGGGAAGCCGCCTATCGCGACGGGTACGACGAGGCGTCGCATTCCCTTTTCCGTCTCGCCACCCGCACCGGCTCATCCGGTGGCGCCGCGCAGAACCGGTCCCGGCCGGCCGACGTCGTCCCCATCGACGCCGCCCGGCCGTCCCGCGGCGACGACCGTGAGGCCACCACCTACCGGCTACGACCTATCGGCACGCTCTGAACTGCGGGTTTCGTGCCGCGCGCCGCTCGGAGATCGCGGCCGGGGCCCGCCGAGGGAGCTGGACGGTCGCTCCACCGTCCCGACCCAGGAAAGAACGACCAGCATGACCGCACCAGGCAACAACGCCATTCTCATCGTGCTCGCCCTCGCCTTTGTCATCACCAGTGGATACGCCTCGGGGCGAATTCACCAGTGGTACAAGAACGGTGTCGAAAGGGACCAGGCTTATCGCGAGGGATACGACCACGCATCGCATTCGCTGTTCGACATGGCGATGCGGAACCGAGCCACCAGGGAACGGTCCACCGGGCCGATGACGAAAGCGTCCGGAAAGGCCGTCGTGAAGCTCGAAGCGGGCCGCATGCGTACCGTCGGCTCCGGACGGCGGCGCATTCCCTCGCCCGGACCGACGACCCCGGCCGACCATCGGGGACGCCATTCCGCCGCCTGAGCCCATCCTTCGAGACGCTGAGCCTTCGAGACGCTGAGCACCGGGTCCGACCCGGTGCTCAGTCGCTGGCGGGCGGCGGCGGCCCGGCGGACGGCGGGGCGCTCGGCGAGCCGGAGCAGTGCGAGCCCGATCCGCAGGCGGCGGGTGCAGCCGGGGCCGTGGTCGGCGCGGTGGCCGAGCCGGGATCCGGGCCGGGTCCGTCGCCGGAGGCGGGTTCGCCCGTGGATCTCACGGCGGGGGACGCCGACGTTTCCGACACCGGCGGCGCGGTGGCGGCCGGGCCGGACGGCGAGGGCGCGCGGTCGGCCGGTGGCGCCGCCGGGTTCGCCGTGGTGCTCGACACCAGGCTCGGATACGCGCTGGGTTCGGCGCCGCTGACCACCACGGGAGTGCCGTCGGGGCCGGGCCGCAGCTGGATCCCGTTCACGGTGATCGGTACGGCCACCCCCGGCACCGTGACCGGCGCGCTCGGTCCACTGTCCACACCGACCCAGTGCGACCCGTACGCGGCGGCGACCGTGTACGTGGCCCGGTAACCGGGGGGCGCCTGCCGGTCCGTGCAGCGCGGCCGGGCGGCGGCGGACACCTCGCAGGCCACCTGCGCGGCCGGGCCGAGGTGCCGGGTGACCACGTACCGGTCGACCGGGGCGCCGCGCGTGACCGGCTGCCACGCGATCCAGGGCAGGAGGTGCGCTCGGGCGCGCGGCGGGTCGGGCTGCGGGATCCGGGCGGCATAGACGGTGAAGCTGGCCGGTTGCACGGTGACACTCCAGCCCGCGAACGCGGCCACGCCGCCCGTGGCGGCCACGCCGAGCGCGGCGCCGACCACGATCAGCGGCTGGCGCACCAGGCCGCGCCGCGCGCGATCGGGCCGGGCCGCCGACCCGCGGCCGTACCGGCCGCGTCGGTGGCTCACGGGGTGGCCCGGCTGGCGACCGCGTCCAGCGCGATCGTGAACGTGGCCCGCTGGCAGGCGTCGACCACGGTGTTGGGCATGTGCAGCGGAACGGTGCCCGCCTCCTGACTGTCCCCGGCGTCCACCCGCACGGGCAGCGTCCCTGTGTAGTGGCGCACTTCGAGGTTCGCGGGCACGGGCGCACAACCGGCCCGGGAGGTGGCCACCAGAGCGGCACGCAGATCCGTCACGAGCAGATCGAAGTCGTACGGGTTGTCCAGCGTCAGCACGAGCCGCCGATCGGTGCCGGGGACCAGGCCGTCGACCGGCGCCGCCCGTACGGTGAAGGAGAAGTGCTCCGCGCCCGGCGTCTGCTCGGCCGTGAGGGTCATCGCCTGCGCGCCCGGATCGTCGTCGCGCAGCGCGACGCCCAGGGCCGCCGCGGCCACGACGGCCGCTGCCGCGGCCGTGATGCGCTGCCACCGGTGCACGTGGAGGACTCCGCTGTTCAGGAAGCGTTGCTGACGCCGGTCGCCCGCACCGGGATGGTGAAGGTGGCGCCCTGGCAGGCACTGTCGGAGGCGTTTGTCATCTTGACGCCGTCGGGGACGGTGAACACTCCGATGGTGTTCTTCGGGACCTCCCAGGACACCCGCACCACGTCCTGCGCGACGACGACACCCGTGGTGTGGCAGCCGCCGTTGCGGTGCTCCCGGTCGGCGGTGACGTCGGTGGCGCCGGGCGACAGTGAGGTGATCCGTACCGGGAAGTTGTTCTGGTTGGTGACGGTGACGGTGAGGTTCGTCGTGCCGCCCGGGAAGAGCGGCCGTGCGTCGTCGGACTTGCCTTCGAGCTTCAGCTCGATCGCGCTGCCCGCCACGGCCACCGCGTCGCCGCTGCCGCTCAGATTCCAGTACGCCCAGGCCGCGCCCGCGTTCACGAGGACCGCGGCCGCCGCGGCGACGCTGAGGATCAGCTTGCCGCGGCGATCGAGCTTTCCTCTCGCCATCCTTCTCGCCTTCGATATCGCGAGTGCGTCGCCGGGGGGAGCGTCGCGGCCTGCCACCCTCATCAGGAAGCCGCGCTGACCGCGTCGAGATTGACAGTGAACGTGAACGGGGCACCCTGGCAGGCGTCCGCCGCGTCGGCGACCATGCGCAGCGGGCCGTCCCAGGTGATCTTCGCGGTGGCGGGTGCGTCGTCGGTGCCGGCGGGCACGGTGACCTTCGCCGGGTCGACGGGCAGTGGCGCCGAGTTCACGATGTCCACGTTGTCCGCGGCGGTGCAGCCGGGCGCCGACGAGTCGATGTCGCTGAGCCGGATGCGGGTGATCCGTACCGGGAACTGGTTCTTGTTCTGCACCGTGAGCAGGACGGCCGTCGCGTTGCCCGGAGTGAGGCCGGTGGCGGGCAGGCCCGCGCTGGTCACCTTCAGCTCCACCACCGAGCCGGCTTTGGCCTCGGCGTTGCCGGTACCGGTGAGACTCCACGCCGCCCAGGCTGCGCCGGCGGCACACAGGCCGACGAGGGTGGTCACGGCGATGGCGGTGGTCCGTCTGCTGAGCTGGCGCATGCGCGCGGTCCTCCTGTGAAACTTAGGTGCGCCCCGGGGTCGTCGGGACCACGACCCGGGGCGCGGGAAACTGATGAGGCGCCATCCGGTGGAGGCGGATTCGGTGCCACACCACATTCCCCGACTGGGGGCAGACCTGCGATCGGGCATAGGTGCGCGGTTGCCTGCGCATGATGCCCTTTGCGGGGCCTGTCCGGATTAACCCGCAGGAGGGACGCGACGGGTTGAGGCCGTCGGCGTCTGAGAGGTACGGCGCCGTGCGCCGGGTCGGTCCCGTCGGACACACCATCGCCGCCACCCCCTCTCCCACGCGTCGTCGTCGCGCCGGGCCCCCCGAAACGGGCCGGACACGACGCCTTGCTAGGACAACGCAGCTCGCGGCGGTGCGGAGATCGGGTGTCCGTGTTCCGATGGGTCCCGATGCGATCGGTGATGGCTGCCGTTCCGGGTTAACCCGTTCGTGTCCGGGGCACACGAAGAACCGCCCCACCACCGGCTCGGTGGTAGGGCGGTCTCCGTACCGATCAGGCGGCCGAGGAAGCCCTGCGGCGCCGGATCGTCCTGCGGGTGATGACCACACTGCCGGCCAGCGCCATGGCGCCGAGCCCGGCGACGGCCAGACCCATGGTGTTCGACGAGTCGTGCGCCGGCGTCAGGGCGGGGGTGCCGCCGTTCGTGACACCGGTGGAGAAGGCCGCGGGTGTGATGACGATGCCACCGGAACCCTTGATCTTCGACACGACCTTGACGGACGCCTGAGCCTTCTGCTTGGACGTCTTGCCCACGGCCACGATCACGATCGTGCCGGCCTTCGCGGACTTGATGTGGAACGCGAACTTGCCGTGCTTGTCGACCCTGAAGCTCGTCACCTTCACCACCTGCCAGTGGTGCGAACCCTTGGGCAGGAAGCGGATGGTGAGGACCACCTTCTCCTTCTTGACGAACTTCTTGCCGGTGACCTTCACGGCGGCGCGGACCTTCACGACGCCCTTGTTCACCGTGAGCACCGGTGGCGGCGGCGGGTAATAGCCGCCGGGCGGCACCCGCGTGGGGCTGCTCGGGGCCGCCCACGCCGCCCCGCCGGCGAACAGCGTGATGCCCAGGGCCATCGCCAGCGACGCGACAAGCGCCGCCAGCCGTGCTGACGCTTGGAAACGTCTCATGTTTCCTCCTTTCGGTTTCCCTACGAAGGGGGTCAAACGCTGAACGATCGCCTCACGTCGACGTTGCGGTTTCACGTCCGGGCGCATGCGGGGCCCCCGGTGACGGTCGCCTTCCACGGCCGTACCCCCGGGGTCGTCCACAGCCGGGGCGTGACCGCCCCCGCCGCTCGTGGCTGATCGGCTGTCTGAATGGTCACGTCGAACGTCTGGCTGGATCCGGGCCGCAGATCGACGGTGAACACGGCGACCCCCCGGTTCCGCTCGACGCCCGAGCCGAATTCCACCTCCTTGCCGTTGAGGGCCACGCCGACGACGCCACCACCGATGGGACTGAAGACCATGGCATTGGTCCGCACGGTGTACGGGTCGCCGGAGAGGGCGAGGCCGGTGACGTAGGCGGGCAGGCCCGCACCGGGCGCGGTGGAACCCAGCGTCAGCTTCAGGTGCAGCTCGCGGTCCCCCTCCTCGGTGCAGTCGCCGACGCTCAGCGCGGCCGTCTGGGTGAGGTAGTAGCTGAGCTTGCCGCCGCTGCCGTCGTTGAGGAACACACCGACGGTCGGTGCGCTGTCGTCGCTGTCGGGCAGCCTGCCTTCGAGCACCGTTCCCCCGAGGGCGGCCTCCTCGTCGTTGTTGGCGCTCCACATCAGCAGGCGGCGTTCACCCGCGGCGCGCGACAGCTCGGTGATGATGCCCTTCGGGTTGCCCTGGCCGCGGATCAGCGCGTTGAAGATGTCGCGGGCCGCGCCGGCGAAGTAGGTGTCCTGGGCGGACGGGTTCGGGTACTTCGCGTACACCTCGGAAAGCAACAACCGGACCGCGTTCTCCGAGCTGAGCGACTCGCCCGTGGGCATCCGTACCGGGCCGGTGACGCGCAGCAGGTAGGACAGGGCGACCGGGTCGGTGGCCACCACACCGTCGACGGCGATGCCCGAGCGTTTCGCGTACATGGTGCGCGCCAGTTGCGCCGCGGTGGGGAAGTCCGGGCTGAGGTTCACGTCGGCCGGGAAGATCGCGGGCCGGTCGGTGTACAGCGCTTCCTCGTCGATGCCGAGCGGACGTACCGGAGTCGGGAAGGTCTTCAGCTTTGCGGCCGTGCCCTGGTCGGTGATCGTGACGGCGCCGCCGTCGGCGTGAATGACCAGATAGGCGCCCGGCATGCCGCCGGTCGCGCGGACCTCGGCGTTGTTCTGGAAAAGCACCAGATACGTACGGGGGCCGTTGGCGCCCAGCATCGGCGGCAGGAGACGGGCCGCGCGGTCGGCGGTGGCGACGATGCGTTCGGCGTCGGCCAGACCGGTGCGCAACTCGGTGACCGCCGTGGCGAGCTTGCCCACGAGGCTGGTGGTGTCGATGTCGGCGACTCCGGCCTGGGCGCGGCGGATGACAGCGAGGCCGCGGGCGATGCGCGGCGCCGCAGCGTTGAGCGCGGTCAGGTCGATGCGGCCGTTGCGCGGGGCGAGCCGGTGCGGGTCGAGTCCGGCGGCCACGTCCAGCAGTGCGGGCAGGCCGTTTCCGGCGAGGTCGTCCAGCACGTACGCGACGGTGCGGACGGCCTGCAGGTCGTCGCCGATGACAGGGAGATGACCCGTGAGGGTCCAGCCGAAACCACCGGTGGATTCGCGGGCGGCCTTCGTCTCGCTCTGCAGCGCCGCCAGGGTGCCACGGGCCGCTGCCACGTCGCCGCGCTGGACCTGTTGCTTCAGTTGGACGAAGAGGCCGGCGGCGATCTGCAGATGACCCTTCGCGCGCCAGCCGTCCACGCCGACCCAGCTCACCGACATGAGCAGGGCCAGCACCAGACCCGCGGCGGTCAGCAGGTGCCAGCGCCGGAGCTTGAACCCGCCGCGACCCGGCTTCTCGGGTGGTTTGCCGGGTGCCCGACGTACCCGTTTGAACTCGATCCGGGGTGGTGCCTCCGGTGGGGTGAAGGCGTATCGGGCGGGGCCGGTCGACGGTGTTTGAGGCTCGCGGCCTGGCTGACCTTCGTGCTCCACGGCAAATGAATCCCTACGGACGACAGCGCGCGCCATGACGCGTCATGTGTTGAATACGACATATGGATGATCCGCGCAATGCGGTGTTAAACGGACTAACCGAAACACCGACCTTTATTGCCTAACGGGCGTAGCCGCCCCGGGGATGTTCGGCCTACCCCAACGCGGTGAATTCGCCGCTCCGGGTGTGGCGTGCCCACTCCTTCGAGGACTGTCCGCTACCCGCGGGGCGGGGCCTCGTTGGTCGTCGGTGAATCGATCGTTTCCCAGCGATGCCTGCTGAACAGCGGGTGAACGGGAGGAACCTTCTTGTTGCCCAGCCTCAAGGACCAACGTTTCCTCATCACCGGCGGCACCGGATCGTTCGGCCAGACCATGGTCGCCCGACTGCTCAACGCCGGGGCCGCGGAGGTGCGGGTCTTCAGCCGCGACGAGGCCAAGCAGGACGACATGCGGCGCCGCCTGCGCGACGAGCGGGTCCGTTTCTACGTCGGTGACGTTCGGGACCTGGACTCGGTCACCAAGGCGGCCAGGGGAGTGGACTACGTCTTCCACGCCGCCGCGCTCAAGCAGGTGCCCTCGTGCGAGTTCTTCCCACTCGAAGCGATCCGTACCAACGTGCTCGGCAGCGCCAACGTCATCGAGGCCTGCGAACGCAACGGTGTGCGCTCCGCCGTGCTGCTCAGCACCGACAAGGCGGTGCAGCCGATCAACGCCATGGGCATGAGCAAGGCCCTGATGGAGAAGGTCGCCCAGGCGCACGCCCGGAACAACCCCGACGCCGCCACCAAGGTGTCCTGCGTGCGCTACGGCAACGTCATGTACTCCCGCGGGTCGGTGATCCCGCTGTTCATCGAACAGATCCGCGCCGGTCAGCCGATCACGGTGACCGAGCCCAAGATGACCCGCTTCCTGATGTCGCTCGCGGAGTCGGTCGATCTGGTCGAATACGCGTTCACCCGAGCCGAGCCCGGCGACGTCTTCGTCCGCAAGGCTCCGGCCTGCACGATCGAGGACCTCGGAAAGGCGCTGTGCAGTCTGTTCGACGTCTCCTCGAAGATGCAGATACTCGGCATCCGGCACGGTGAGAAGATGGCGGAGACCCTGGTCAGCCGCGAGGAACTGGCCTGCGCTGAAGACCTCGGCGACTTCCTGCGGGTACCGGTCGACAGCCGCGACCTCAACTACTCGCTGTACTTCGAGCAGGGCCGGATGGACCGGGAGCAGCTGTTCAGCTTCGACTCGTCGAACGCCCGGCGGCTCACCGTCCCGGAGATCGAGTCGGTGCTGCTCGAACTGCCGGAGATCCAGGCCGAGCTGGACATCGCGTCGCGGGACCGAAGCCGGTCATGACCGAATCGACATCGGTCAGGGTCACGTTCGTCACGCAGTGGTTTCCCCCGGAGCCGGGCAACGTGCCCATCTGGATCGCGTCCGCCCTGCGGCGCCGGGGTTTCGCCCTGGACGTGCTCACCGCGGTGCCGAACTATCCGGCCGGGAAGACGTATCCGGGTTACCGCACCTACCGCCAGGTCCGGGAGTCGGTGGACGACTTCGACGTGAACCGGGTGCCGGTCTACCCGAGCCACGGCAGCTCGGCCGTGGGACGCATCGTGAACCTCTGCACGTACGCGATCTCGTCCGCGGCACTGGGCCGGGCGCAGCTCGCGGCGGCCGACGTCGCTCTGGTGTATTCGTCCCCGGCCACTGCCGCGCTGGCCGCCATGCGGGCGAAGAAGCGCAGGGGTACGCCGTACGTCATCCACGTCCTCGACATGTGGCCCGACTCGATCTTCGCGTCCGGATTCCTGACCCAGCCGGTACTCCGGCGCGCCGCCGAGTGGCTGCTGCACAGGTTCGTGAACAAGGCCTACGCGAGAGCCGACGCCGTCGCGGTGACGTCCCCCGGCATGCGGGAGCTGCTGCGGCAAAGGGGAGTTCCGGCGGAGAAGATCTCCGTGGTCTTCAACTGGGCCGACGAAGCCACGATGACACTGGCCCCCGCGGACCATTCGCTGCGCGTCGAGCTCGGTCTGCAGGACTCCTTCGTCCTGATGTACGCCGGAAACCACGGCGCGGCACAACGGCTCGACATCGCCATCCAGGCCATGTCCAGGATCCGAGACCTCCCGAAGGTCCACCTGGTGATGGTCGGGGACGGCGCCGAGCGGGACACCCTGCAGAAGCTGGTCGCGGAGCTGGGTCTGCCCACTGTGCATTTCGTCGACCCGGTCGAAGCCCGGCGCATTCCGGGACTGATGGCCGGGGCCGACATGCAGCTCGTCGCGCTGGCCGACCAGCCGCTGTTCGACATCACCATTCCCAGCAAGATCCAGAGCATCATGGCGTGCGGACAGCCCATTCTGTTCAGCGGAAGCGGTGACGCCGCGACCATCGTGCGCGAATCCGGAGCGGGCCTCACGTGCGAGCCCGGAGATCCGGCGGCTCTCGCCGAAACCATCCGCACCGCGTACCGGATTCCGCAGGACGACCGGAATCGGATGGGCGATCGCGGCCACCGGTATTACCACGAACACCTCAGTGAAGCGAGAAATGCGCAGACTCTCGCGGACCTCCTGGTGTCGGCGGCAAGGAATCGTCAACGGACGGAGCGGTAATGATCAAGAAAGTGTTGATCCTCGGGGTGACCGGCATGCTCGGTCACGTGCTCCTTCGCGAGCTGGGAGACCGGGAGGATCTCGACGTCCGCGGCGTTGCGCGGCATGCCGACTCACTCGAAAACCAGATCCCGGACGCCTTGGCACGCCGGGTGATCACCGGTGTCGACGCCACGAACTTCAAATCGGTCCGTCGCGTCATCTGGCGGACCCAGCCCGACATCGTCGTGAACTGCATCGGGGTGATCAAGCAGGACCCACGGGTCGGTGACTCCGTCACCACGGTCGCGGTGAACTCGCTGTTCCCGCACCTGCTCGCCCGAGAGTGCGCGGAACGCGGCGTACGTCTGGTCCATGTCAGCACCGACTGTGTGTTCTCCGGAGTCCAGGGCGACTATTCCGAGGACAGCGTGCCCGACCCTGTCGACTTCTACGGCCGCAGCAAACTGCTCGGCGAGGTGCCGGCACCCGCACTGGTGCTCCGTACCTCGATCATCGGGCACGAACTGCGGGGCAACCGTTCGCTGATCGACTGGTTCCTCAAAGCGTCCGGCACGGTGCGCGGTTTCACCCGGGCCATCTACACCGGTGTCACCACATTCGAATTCGCCCGCCTGCTGGCGGACGTCGTCATTCCGGACGAGCGGCTCACCGGCCTGCTGCACGTCGCGTCGGACAAGATCTCCAAGTACGACCTGCTCGGCCTCGTCGCCAAGGAATACGACTGGCAGGGGTCCATCGTCCCCAGCGAAGACGTCGTCTGCGACCGGTCGATGCGGGCGGACCGCTTCTTCGAACTGACCGGTTATCGAGCGCCGGACTGGCCCACGATGATCCGGGAGATGCGCGAGCACTCCACCCGCTGGGGTGCACCCGTCCAACGTCTGGCAAACGCTTGACCCCCGACCGCCGCCACCCCCGCAAAGGACACCAATGACCAAGGTCATGACGGTCGTGGGTACCCGGCCGGAGATCATCCGGCTGTCTCGCGTCATCGGCTACCTCGACCGCACCGCCGATCACGTCCTGGTGCACACCGGCCAGAACTGGGATCCCATGCTCAGCGACGTCTTCTTCGACGAGCTGGAGCTGCGTAAGCCGGATCGCTTCCTCGGCGTGGACACCTCCACGCTGGGCACGGTGCTCGGCGGAGTCCTCGCCGGCGTCGAGGAGGCCATCACCCGGGAACGGCCCGACGCGCTGCTCGTGCTCGGCGACACCAACAGCTGCATCGCCGCGCTGATGGCCCGCCGGATGAAGGTGCCCGTCTACCACATGGAGGCGGGGAACCGGTGCTTCGACCTGAACGTGCCGGAAGAGACCAACCGGCGCATGGTCGACCACGTCAGCGACTTCAACCTCGTCTACACCGAACACGCCCGCCGTAACCTGCTCGCCGAGGGCCTGCACCCGCGCCGGATCATGCACACCGGCTCGCCGATGCGCGAGGTCCTGGACTACTACCGGCCAGGGATCGAGAGCAGCACGGTGCTGCGCCGGCTGGAGCTGGAACCGGGTGGCTACTTCCTCGTCAGCGCGCACCGCGAGGAGAACGTCGACGACCCCGGACGTCTGGGGCAGCTCCTGGAATGCCTGCGGGCGGTCCGCGCCGAGTGGGGGCTGCCGGTACTGGTGTCCACCCACCCGCGGACGCGCAAGCGGCTGGAACAGCGGACCGACGACCCGTCGACGCTGGAAGGCATCGTCTTCCATGAGCCGTTCGGGTTCCTGGATTACGTCCACCTGCAGATGCGGGCCCGGTGCACGCTGTCCGACAGCGGCACGATCAGCGAGGAATCCGCCATCCTGGGCTTTCCGGCGGTCACCCTTCGGGACTCGATGGAACGACCCGAGGCCATGGACACGGGCTCGATCATCATGACCGGCCTCGACGCCGGCGAGCTGATCCCGGCCATCACGGCGGCGACGGAACAACCCGGCACCGCGCCGTCCTGCCCGGACGACTACAAGGTGGCGGACACCTCGCGCCGCGTCGTCCACTTCATGCTCTCCACGATCGGCCGGCACCGCTTCTGGGCGGGCATCCGGACGCCCAGCGAGGCAATGCCATGACCGAGGCACAGGTCCGGGCCGGACGGGACACCTTCCGGGTGCTCATGACCAGCAGCGTCTTCGAGCCGGGGTACCGGGGTGGCGGACCGGTGCGGTCCCTCGCCACCACCGTCGACACCGCCTCACCGGGCATCGAGGTCAGCCTCGTCACGGCCGACCGCGATCTCGGTGCGAAGGACCCGTACCCGGGATTGTCCGGACGGTGGTCCTCGCGCGGGCGCGCCCGGGTGTTCTATCTCAACACCCGCAGCCTGAGGCAGTGGGCGAAACTGC
The DNA here is from genome assembly GCF_047159485.1 of Krasilnikovia sp. MM14-A1004. Lineage (GTDB taxonomy): Bacteria > Actinomycetota > Actinomycetes > Mycobacteriales > Micromonosporaceae > Actinoplanes. The sequence continues at coordinate 705,791 of NZ_AP038773.1, forward strand.
TGCGGGGGCTGCGCTCGACCCGCTTCGACCTGCTGTACGTGAACAGCTTCTGGTCCCCCACCGCGACCATCGTTCCGGTGCTCGCGGCCAGGCTGCGGCTGATCCGTGCCGAACGGGTGCTGCTGGCCCCTCGTGGTGAGCTGTCGCAGGGAGCGCTCGGCGTGAAGGCGGGCAAGAAGAAGCTCTTCCTGCCGTGGTGGCGGCGACTGCTGCAGAGCATGGGCGTCGAGTGGCACGCGACCGCGGACCTCGAGGTCGCGGACATCCGGGCGGCGTGTCCATGGGCCTCCGTACGGATGGTTCCCACTCAGACCGCCCTGCCACGCGAACCCATGCCCGTCCCGGCACCCACCACGACCGAGGCGCGCCTGGTGTTCATCAGCCGGATCGCGGCCAACAAGAACCTGCACCTGGCCATCGACGCCCTGGGCCAGACGACGGCCCCGGTCACCCTGGACGTGTACGGGCCCGCGGAGGATAACCGGTATTGGAAGGACTGCCTGGACCGGGCCAAGCGGCTGCCCGGCACCGCACGAGTGGAGTACCGCGGGGAGCTGTCGCCGTCCGAGGTACGCCCGACGTTCGCCCGATACGACGCGTTCCTGTTCCCGACCACCGGCGAGAACTTCGGACACGTGATCGCCGAGAGCCTCTCCGCCTCGTGCCCGGTCGTCTGCTCGGACCTGACCCCGTGGACCGATGTCCTGCGTGACGGCGGAGGACGCGTGGTCGCCGAGCTGTCAGCTGCCGGCGTAGGCGCGGAGGTGCAGCGGATCGCTGTGATGGCCCCTGCGGAACGGGCAGGGCTGCGGCAGTCCGCAGGGGAGGCGTACCGGGAGTGGCGGCGCACCTGCGCCGACCGCAACGTGCTGGACGTCGCCAAGCAGGAGGCTGGTGCCTTGTGACGACCGCCGAGCAGGAATCGGCCGTCGCGGTTATGGGGACAAGCGGACATGCACGCGAGGTCGCCTGGATCGCCGGATGCCAGCCCGGACTGCACGTCGTCGGCTGGGTCGGACCGCGTGACGCCGGTACCCGCCTGCCCGGCCCGTGGCTGGGCGACGATTGCTGGTTCGACACCGCCGCGCCGGAGGTCGGCTTCGTCATCGGCATCGGCAACGGAGCGGTCCGGCAACGCCTGGCGTCCACGGCCCGCATGCTCGGCCGGACCAGCCCGTCGTTGACCCATCCCACCGCCGTCGTCGGCGCCGGCACCACTGTGGGGCCGGGCTCGATCGTCTGGCCCGGTGCCGTCGTGACCACCGACGTCGCCGTGGGTCGGCACGTCCACGTCACCACCAACTCCGCCGTCGGACACGACGCGGTCCTCGAAGACTTCGTCACCCTGCTTCCCGGCTGCACCGTCGGTGGCTTCTGCCACCTCGGTCCCGGCGCCACCATCGGGGCCGGTGCCTCGGTTCTGGAGGGTGTCCGGATCGGCGCGGGGGCGTTCGTCGGCGCGGGAGCGCTGGTTCGCCGTGACGTCGATGCAGGAACTGTTGTGGCCGGAGTGCCTGCCCGGCCACTGGAACGCGTCGGCGCGTAGCGCTGACACCCCACTAGCGAAAGGCACACGCATGCCCAAAGTCGCCCTCATCACCGGCATCACCGGCCAGGACGGTAGCTATCTCACCGAGCTCCTCATCGGCAAGGGATACGTGGTGCACGGCCTGAAGCGGCGCTCGTCCAGCTTCAACACCGAGCGGATCGAACGGATCGACCTGCACCCCCGGCACCCCGAGGCGCATCTCTTCCTGCACTACGGCGACCTGTCCGACATGGGTTCCCTGGTGCACCTGCTCCGCCAGGTCCAGCCGGACGAGGTTTACAACCTCGGCGCGCAGAGCCACGTCCGGGTGTCGTTCGATGTGCCCGGATACACCGCGGACGTCACTGGGCTCGGCGCCGTCCGCATCATGGAGGCCATCCGGATCGCCGAGGTGGACTGCCGGGTATACCAGGCCAGCTCCTCCGAGATGTTCGGGGCCGCGCCACCGCCGCAGAACGAGTTCACGCCGTTCCACCCGCGCAGCCCGTACGGGTGCGCCAAGGTGTTCGCCTACTGGTCGGCGGTGAACTACCGCGAAGCCTGGAAGATGCACGTCTCCAACGGCATCCTCTTCAACCACGAGAGCCCGCGCCGGGGCGAGAACTTCGTCACCCGCAAGATCACCCGAGCGGTGGCCCGCATCGAGGCGGGCATCCAGGACAAGCTCTACCTGGGAAACCTGGATGCCGTCCGGGACTGGGGGTACGCACCGGAATACGTCGAGGCGATGTGGCTGATGCTGCAGCAGCCGCAGCCGGATGACTTCGTCATCGCCACCGGCGAGCCGCGCACGGTCCGGGAATTCGTCGTCGCCGCGTTCGACCAGGTCGGTCTGGACTGGGAGCAGTACGTCGACACCGATCCCGCGTACCTGCGGCCGTCCGAGGTCGACTCGCTCATCGGGGACCCCAGCAAGGCGCGGCAGAAGCTCGGCTGGACGCCGAAGACGTTGTTCCCCGACCTCGTCCGCATCATGGTCGACGCGGACCGCCAGCTCCTGGAGGACGAGCGGATGGGGCGTCTCGTCAGGATGGACCGGTAGAGCGTTGCTGCTTCGCCACCTGCACGGGGTTTTCACCAGGCGTGGCCTCGAACTGGCCGCCGTCCTCACCGCCGTCGCCTCGCTGCTCGCCGGTGTGCTGATCGCCCGGATGCTGGGGCCGTCCGGGCGCGGTCAGCTCGTCGTGGTCGCCACCTGGGGCCAGGCCCTGGCGTGGGTGGGTGGACTGTCCGTCGACAAGGCCCTGATGGCCCGCAACAGCAGCGACGGACGTCGTCAGACGGACATGCCCGTGGCCTCCGGGCTCCTCGTCCTGCTCTTCCTGGGTGGGATCGTTGCCATCGGCTCGGTGTTCGGCTCGGCCGAGATCCTCGCGTCACCCGTCATGCGTGTCGCCCTGGCGGTCGCGGTGCTCGGCACGGTGGCGTTCGACGCTCGGGCCGCCCATCTGCTTGTCCACGACCGCTGGCGGGAGTTCGCGCTGCTGCGGTTCGCCCAGCCGGCCACCTATCTGGTCGGCAGCTTGTGCGCGGCGGCACTGACCGCCTGGCACGCGGCCGCCGGGGTCCATCTCTTCGTGGTGGCCCTGTGCCTGAGCTTGTGGGCACCGGCCGTCTTCGTGGGCGGGCTGCCGCGTCCGCGGATTGTCGTGCCCCGCAAGGTCGAGATGCGGCCCATGTTCGCCTTCGCCGGCGGATACCACGTCGGCAGCGTGCTGTCGTACCTGTCCTCGCGCATCGACCTGATGGTCGTGTCTGTCTACTTCAGCGCCGCGGACGTCGGTCTGTATTCGGTTGCTTCCACGATGGGGCAACTGGCAATGATGTTCGGTTCCGCGAACCTGATCCGTGGCATCACCGGAAAGCTCAAATCGACCGACCACGTGGATCGCGGCGGGCTCGCCGCTGCCGGCCTGCTCACCCTGGTCGTGGCGGGCGGAGCCACCTGGTTGCTCACCCACGTCTACGGCCCTGAGTTCACCGCGGGCGGAGGCCTGGCCCGCTGGCTGTGCCTCGGCGGACTGCTGTTCTACCTGCGGCACGGATTCAACGGCCAGCTCACGGGAGTCGGGAAGCCGTGGGCCACAGCGGCGGCCAACGGCATCGGCGTCGCCGGGTTCCTGGTGTTCCTTCCGCTCATGCGGACAACAACGGAGGTCGCCGTCGTCAGCGTCGCCGCCACGGCGCTGTCCACCGCCGTGGCCTATCTCCTGCTCCGCCACCACACCCGCCACCAGGCGGGCGAGGCCGGTTCGGTGCCCGCGACCACCGCGCGCGATGAGGAGCCGGTGCCGGTCGCGGCCGCACCGGCCGTGCAGCCGGGCGTGTCGACCCGTCATCTCTTGGAGGATTGATGTCCGACATGACGAAGTACCCCGTCGCCAGGCCGTCCCTGGCAGACCTTGAGGAGAAGTACGCGTCCGACGCCATCCGCAGCGGCTGGATCTCGTCGACCGGGCCATATCTCGAACGGTTCGAGACCGAGTTCGCCGTCCGGGCCGGAACCACGGCCGCGGTCGCCACCAACAACGGGACCACCGCCCTGCATCTCGTGTTGGCCGCGGCGGGCATCGGTCCGGGGGACGAGGTCATCGTTCCCGCGCTGACCTACGTCGCCACCGCCAACGCCGTCACCTACTGCGGGGCACGACCGGTGTTCGTCGACGTCGACCCGCAGTCGTGGTGCATCGACCCGGAGCAGGTGGCGGCCGCGGTCACCCCGCGTACCCGGGCGGTCCTGGCCGTCGACCTGTACGGGCACCCGGCCGACTACGCCCGACTGCGCGAGATCTGCACCGCGCACGGTCTCCGGCTGGTCGCGGACGCGGCGGAATCCCTGAGTGGCTCGCTCCGCGGCAAGCCGGTCGGTGCGCTCGCCGACGCCACCACGTTCTCGTTCTTCGGCAACAAGATTCTGACTTGTGGCGAGGGCGGATGCGTCACGACCTCCGACCCGGACCTGGCCGCGCGGATGCGCCTGCTCCGTAATCAGGGGATGGACCCGGACCGCCGGTACTTCTTCCCGGTCGTGGGATACAACTACCGGCTGACCAACGTGGCGGCCGCGATCCTCTGCGCGCAGCTCGAACGATGCGACGTCATGGTGGCCCGGCGCCGCGCGATCGTGGACGCCTACGACCGATACAGCGCCGCGAGCCCTCTGCTCAGCGCACCGGTGACCGCCCCGGACGTGACCCGGGCCCCGTGGATGGCGTCGCTGGTCCTCAACCGGGATGCCGGCTTCGACCGGGAGCGGCTGACCGGCCGGTTGTCCGACGCCGGTGTCGACACCCGGCCGTTCTTCCACCCGCTTCCTGCCCTGCCGGCGTACGGGTCGTTGCCGGTCGACGCGTACCCGGTCTCCGGTGACCTCAGCCGGCGCGGCTTCAACATGCCCACCTTCGTGGACATGTCCCAGGACGACGTGGAAGCCATTCTGCAGCGGTTGGACGACGCGCTGCGCGGCTGCCGGGCAGAGACGGCCCTCCGATGACCGGTCCCACGCCCTTGCGATCCACCGAGGAGTAGACGTGCACATTCGCGTTGACGGTTCACCGATCGTGCCCGGCCGGGCCGGCGGGGTGGAGATGTTCACATACGGCCTGGTGGAGGGCCTCGTGGAAGCGGCGAGCCACGACATCGAGGTCGAGGTGCTGGCAGACACGCTTCAGCAGTGGCGTGCGCGGGTGCCGTCCGACCGTATCCGCTGGTCCGGAACCGCCATGCCGTTGCGCTCGGATCGGCGCCTGGGTCAGGGACTGCGCAGGTACGTGCCGTTGCAGGTGCGCGATTCCCGGTTGGGCCGCCGCATCGTCAACGGGCTGCGTAACCGGGCTCAGCCCGTCCGGGAGGGTGCCGACGTCACGGTGTATCCGTTCAGCTATGTTCCGGTGCGGGCGGAGTCCTCGGTTCTGGTTCTGCATGACCTCCGCCGCTTTCAGGCGGGCGAGCCGCGCTCCGGCTACACCGAGATCATCGAGCGCAACGTCGAGCGGGCCGCGGCTATCGCGGTCTCCTGGCCGCACCCGTACCAGGCCGTCCTGGACACCTTCCCGCAGGCGCGGGACAAGACCGCGCTGATCCCGCTGCCCACCTTCAACGCCCGGCCCACCGGTGCGGACGCCGAGCCGGAACGGGGATTTCTGATCTATCCCTCGTCGACGGCCGAACACAAGAACCATGCGACGTTGCTGGAGGGCATGTCCCTGCTTCCCGACTTCCGCCTGGCTTGCCCGGGTCCGTTGATCGAACCGGTGGCCAGCACGGTGTTGGGACGCGTGGCCAAGCCCGACCTGGCTGGCCGTGTGTCCTTCCCGGGCTTCGTGTCGACCGAGGAACTCGCCGACATGTACCGGCGCGCCTGGGCAGTCGTCGTCCCGTCCACCTGGGAAGCGGCAAGCGGGGCGATCTTCGAGGCGTTCAGCTGGGGCCTTCCGGTGGCGTGTGCGGACGTCGCGCCGCTGCGGTCCCAGGTGGAGTTCGCCGGTGGGGACGCGGCCTTCTTCGAGCCGTTCGACCCGGCGTCGGTGGCTGCCGCGATCGAACAGATCACCGCCAACCGGGACCACTTCGCGGCCGCCTCGCGGCGGGCGAGCAAACGGCTGGCCGACCGGTCGTGGGCAGACACCGCGCGGGACTACGTGATGGTGTGTGAATGGGTGAAGAACGGCCGGGTCGGCCCTGTTCCGCAGTCGAGCTTCCTCGCCGGTGCCGATTCCTAGCTGACCCGTGCCGTCCGTTCTGCTAGTGGCCTGACCGACGCGCCGTGCCGGAGTGTGCCGTGGTATCGACAATGGCGACAGAGACCCGAGCCGAAACGAGCGACCTCCCGCTGCCGCACGCGACCCGGGTGCTCCAGTTCTTTCCCGTCACGTGCCTCATGGTTGCACCGTACGTGCTGTTCATCATTCCCCAGGCCGTTTCCAACGGAAATCCGCGTTCCGGTTTCCTGATCGGTCTCGTCCTGCTCGGTGCCGCTGGCGCCGGTCTGGTCGAGGGCATGTTCCTGTTCCTGCGGCCGCCGTACCGGCAGCCGCGGGACCGGGTACCCGCGAACGCGGGGTACCCGCGGATCATGCGGGTCGCCGTCCCGGTCGCCGTCGTGTCCATCGTGGCTGATGTCGCCCGCGCCGCCGCCGGTGGCGGCTCGATCGAGTCCCAGGTCACCGGGCAGCAGACAGCATCCACGGTGGCTGTGGTCCTGGCGCCGTTCGGCGGCTGGAAGTTCGTGGCCCTCGCCCTGTTCGCCTCGGCCTGCCTGGGCGGCTACGCGTCGAGGCGCAACCTGTATCTCTGGGCGGCCGCGATGATCGGTGCTCAGGTGGTGATCGCCTCCTTCACCGCGATCACGGCGAACCTCATCAGCTTCTGCACGTTTGTTGCGGTGGCGTGCCTGATGTTGGGGCTCACCCGGGCCCGGCTCGTGGCGGTGTTCGCTGTCATCCTGCTCGCCGCGTGGCCGACCATCTTCGCGATCCGGAATCAGATCCGGGCGGACAAGGGCATCGCGGTGTCGGCCGAGATGTCCGCGAGCGGGCGGATCAGGCTCGACCAGCAGATCTCCGCGGTGGCGGCGTACGACGTGCCGGCGGACCTGCCGGGACTCATCGGTCCGGGTGGCATCGTGCGCTACGGCCTTGTACCTCGGGCGCTCGACCCGGGCCGTCCGGTGCTCGCCACGGGCGGCCTGATCAGCGACTATGTCGGGGGTTCCCGGTCCAACTCGTACAACTTCCTGCCCTTGGGCACTCTCTACTTCCTGCTCGGCCCATACGGTGTCATTGCCTTCTACGGGCTGTGCGCGTTCGGGTTGGTGCTGTTGCTCAGAACCGGCGGTGGGCCCGGCCCGGGGCGTCTGATGGTCCTGTTCACCGCGCTCGCGGGCCCGTTGAGCTGGACGAGCAGTTATCCCGAGTCGGTCGTCGGATATCTGCAGAGCCTGGTCGGCCTGGTGCCCATCATGCTGCTCCTGAGGCGGTTCGGCCGCGCACCGCGTTTCTCTCCGAACCGCGGTGAGACGCCCGCCATGCGGGCGCCGTCGATCGTGACCGGATCGGCCGCGAACGGAGTTGTCACGCGAACGAGCCCGTAGCGGAAGCGAAATCCAGCTCAGGAGTCAGGGGGCCGCTGCACACCGGACTGCAGCGGCCGTCACCATTCGGGGGAACGATCCGGTGGAGCGAGGTTTACCGTGGCGGTCCTGACAGCCAAAACGCACAAGGACGACAGCGAATCCCTGGCCACGCGGCTTCTGCAGTATTACCCGATTACCGGGATGGCGCTCCTGCCGTATCTGGCGCTCATCATTCCCCAGGCCGCCTACTACCACAATCCCGAGGTCTGGGTCATCGTACGGATCGTTGGCCTTGCGTTCGCCGGATCCGCTCTGATCGAGACGGCAGCCCTGCCTATCCGAAAGCCGTACCCTCATCGCGAGGCCAGGAAGGCAGCCAACTCGCGCTACCCCCGCATCCTGCGTGTGGCCCGGCCCCTCGCCATTGCGAGCATGGCCATCGACATCACGTCGGCTGCGGCCGGTGGTGGCACGATCTTCACGCAGGTTTCCGGGCAAGCCGCCGTCTCACCCATCGTCACGCTGACCACCCCGTTCAACGGGTGGCGCTACGTGGCCGCCGCGCTGTTCGTCTCCGCCTACTTTGGGGGGTACGCCACCAAGGCCACCTTCTACCGATGGATGGCGGCGATGTTCGGCGCCCAGCTGGTCATCGCCGCCTACACCGCTCGGGCAGCTCCGATAGCCGGATTCATCAGCTTCGCCATCATGGGCGCACTCATGTGCGGGCTCGTCCGCGTCCGCTCCGCGGCAATCATCGGCTTCATTCTTCTGCTGGCGTGGCCGGCGATCTTCGCGGCGCGGAACGAGATCCGCGAACGAGGCGGTGTCGCCGTGCCCGACCAGATCACCGCAGAGAACCGGATACGCCTGGACGAGCAGGTTTCCCGCGTGGGCAGGTATGCGGTCCCAGTCGAGATCCAGGACATGCCGGGACCGGCCGAGGTTATTCGGTACGGGGCGGTTCCGCGATTCCTCGACCCAGACCGTCCACTGCTGTCCACCGGCGGGCTGATCAACGAGGCGATGGGTGGCGGCCGCACCTCCGCGTACACCTTTCTCCTCATCGGGACGGTGTACTTCCTGCACGGACCGAGCGGGGTCGTCGCATACTTCGCGGCCTGGGCGGTCTTCTTCGTGCTCCTGCTCAGGACAGGCAAAGGTCCGGGCCCCGGACGACTCGCCATGATATTCCTGGCCATCACCGGGCCATTCGGTTGGATAGCCACATACCCTGATGTCCTGATCGGGTATGTGCAGAACCTGGTCGCTGCCGTCCCTGTCCTGTTCGGCTTGCATATAGTCGCCCGACGGACGGGCAAGTCTCCAGGTGTAGCCGAAACATCCGCACCGCCACTTACCGCCGGAATCAGACGGCAGGTCGGCGTCGGTCATTAGGGGCGGGCGGGAACTCCCTTTACTGTCGTCAGTTCTGGGACGTCCCGCACGACGCATGCGCCAGCACCGACCGTTGCGCCGGAGCCGACCGCGATGCCTTGAAGGACCGCAGCCGTCGTGCCTATCAACACCCTGGGTCCGATGCTGCAGGAGCCGGACACGGCGGCAAGCGGATTCACCTGGGTACAGTCCCCGAGTACGGAGTCGTGCCCGACCGTGGCGTTCTGATTCAGGTGGACGTGCGGGCCGAGTGTCACGTTCGTGGTCACCCGGGCGCCGGGAAAGAGAACGACGCCCTCGCTGAATGCGTTGTCCAGACCGACTGTGGCGTCGGGGTGGACGAGCTGCGCGGCCTTCAGGCCGTACGCGGCGGTCCGCTCGGCGATCCGCGCGCGCACCCGCGGATCGCCGATTCCGATGACGAACCGCGCGTCCATCGCCGCGAGCGCCGCGACCGGGCCGAGGTAGTCGGCGTCGAGCCGCTTGAGGAGGCGGAGGTTCGTGTCGCTGGGTTTGTCGTCGACGAAACCCAGCACCTTCCAGGTGTCTCCGCGGTGTTCGTTGATCGCGGTGACAATGCCCAGGATCTCCCGCCCATGCCCGCCGCAGCCGATGATGACGATTGGCTCAGGCATGAGACGGTCGATCCTGGTTGCTGCCCATGAACTCCGGCATGGTCGCGGTTCCCTCGGCCGAGATCCCCTCCCGCCGCAACACGGTCCCGAGTGTCGCGGCGCAGATACGGGCGTTCAGGACGATGGAGCGGTGATCCACGTACAACACGTCCAGGGCGAACTTCTCCTCCCAGCTCAACGCGTTGCGGCCGTGGACCTGGGCCAGCCCCGTGACGCCGGGGCGCACGAGATGCCGCCGGGCCTGCTCGGGGGTGTACCGGTCGAGATATCGCATGAGCATTGGCCGGGGTCCGACGAGGCTCATGTGCCCGCACAGGACGTTCCACATGGTCGGCAGTTCGTCCAGGCTCGTGCTGCGCAGCAACCGACCGAACGACGTCATCCGGTCGTCGTCAGTGACCAGGCCGCGCTGCGGATCCACGTCGAGCATCGTGCGAAACTTCACCAGGGTGAACGGGAGCCCGTATCGGCCGGGGCGCGGCTGGCGGAACAGGATCGGGCTGCCGAGCTTCGCGCGGACGAGTACGGCCACAACGAGCATGACCGGGGAGAGGGCCGCGAGCACGGTGAACGCCACGCAGATGTCGACGATTCGCTGGGTGAGGTCCGTTGCCCGCCTCATCGGCGTCCCTCCAGAAAACCCGTGATGCTGTCGACGACCTTGCGCACCGCGGGTTCGGCGAGCGCGGAACCGCTGGGCAGGGTGAGGCCCTGCTCGAAGAGTTGCTGCGCCACCCCGCTGAGGACGGTGCGGGCGCCGGCGAACACGGGTTGCAGATGTAGCGGTTTGAAGACCGGCCTCGTCTCGATGCCCGCACCGGCGAGGTGGGCCGCCAGGTCCGCAGCGGTCCACCCGGTCCGGTACGGGTCCACCACGATGCTGGTGAGCCAGCAGTTGGCACCGGGATCGTCCGCCCCGAGAAGGCGTACACCCTCGGTCGCGGCGAACAGTTTTGCGTAGCCGTCGCGGAGCGCCCGGCGGCGGCCGATCATGTCGTCGAGACGGTGCAGCTGCGCGCGTCCGAGAGCGGCGAGCAGATTGCTGAGCCGGTAGTTGTACCCGATGTCGACGTGCTCGTAGTGGGCGACCGGCTGTCGTGCCTGGGTGGACAGGTAGCGGCATCGGTCGGCCAGGGTTCCGTCGTCCGACAGCAGCATGCCGCCGCCCGACGTCGTCATGATTTTGTTGCCGTTGAACGACAGCACCGCGGCGTGCCCGAGCGATCCGGCCGGGCGACCACGATAGGTGGAACCCAATGCCTCAGCGGCGTCCACGATCACCGGAACGCCGTACCGGTCGCACAATGGCAGCAGCGCGTCGTAGTCGGCGCAGCGACCGTACAGATCGACCGGGACCGCAGCGGTCAGCCGCTGTCCCGAGCGGTCCAGATCGGTACACAGTTTCGCGAGCAGTTCGGGGTCGATGTTGCCGGTCTGCGGGTCGACGTCCACGAAGACCGGCTCAGCGCCGGTGTATGCGACGGCGTTCGCCGTGGCGGCGAAAGTGAGGGTGGGTAGGGCGACCAGGTCACCGGCGCCTACCCCGGTGGCCATCAGCGCCAGGTGCAGCGCGGCCGTACCCGAGCTGGTCGCGACCGCGTGCGCCACACCGCAACGTTCGGCGATCTCGTTCTCAAACGCGGTCACCGCGGGACCGGCCGGAGCCACCCAGCCGGAGCGCAGTGCCTCGACGAGGTACGTCTCCTCCAGGGCGCCGACGTCGGGTGGGGACAGCAGGATCTGATCGGTCAACGTGACGCATCCTTCCCGGGACCGTTGGCCCGGTATCCGGGGCCGCGACGCGGGCGGCCGAACGAGGGGCGCGCAGCGGCGCCAGAAATGGAGTGACTCAGTTGGGCGAGGACCGGTTCGGAATCTTGTTCGTGTGCCACGCCAACCTGTGCCGGTCGCCGTTGGCGGAACGCCTGGCCCAGCGGGCGCTGCACGACGCCTTCGGCCCGGTGGCCGGGGCCGTGCGGGTGTCCAGTGCGGGAACCCACGCGTTCGAAGCCCCCGCGATGCACCGGGGCAGCGCCGCCGTGCTGGCCGAATGCGGAATCGACGCGGGCGGGTTCACCAGCCGGCGGCTGCGAGAGCCGATGGTGGCGAACGCCGATCTGGTGTTGGCGGCGGGGCGGGAGCAGCGCGCCGCGTGTGTGTCGCTGGCGCCCAGCGCGCTGCGGCGCACCTTCACCCTGCGCCAGTTCACCCGGCTGGTCGCCGCAGTGCGGCCGGCGCCCGATCTGGTGGCTGGTCCGGTGCCGCGGCGCCTTCGCGTACTGGTCGAACGGGTACAGGACACCCGGCACCTGGTGCCCGCGGTTCCCGCGGACGAGGACGACCTGCCGGACCCGGTGAACCAGCCGATCGAGGCGTTCCGCGACTGTGCGGCCGAGATCTGGGAGTCGTTCGGCGCGGTTGTCGCCGCCGTGGCCGAACCGCGTCGCGACTCGGGCAACTTCATCGCCGGATCCTGAGCGTCGACATCGACATCAGGCCGCCATCGCGGCCCGCCGTCGGATGGTGGGTGTGCGGCAACCTGATCTCGGTGGTGGGGGCGTCCGCCCCGGACCTGCTATGCCGTGCCGGTCGGGCCTGGGCCCGGCCCATGGCCGGGGCGGCCTCCAGGGACTTCGGGGGTGGTGGCAGCTTTCCCAGGTTGCGCTTGGCGGGGGTGAGCGGCGCGTTCAACGGGATCGCGGCGGCCAGGTCCTCTTCGGACGGGCCGTAGCTGTAGTACGCGTATGCGCCGCCGCCCTTCCTCGGCGTCATGTTGAGGACGCACCCGAGCAACCGGGCGCCGACGGCGGTGAGCGCACCGGACGCCGACCCCGCTTGGGCGATTGTCGTCTTGGCGTGCCGGGACACCAGGATGCAACCGTCGGCGAGGGTGGCCATGACGGCCGCGTCAGTCACCGGCAGCAGTGGCGGCGTGTCGATGATGACCACGTCGAAGGCGCTGCCGAGGCTGGTCAGCAGGTCGGCCATGTTGCCCGAGCCGAGCAGTTCGCTCGGGTTCGGCGGGACGTATCCGCTGGGCAGTACCCAGAGGCCGCTGCCGCCCCACGCCTGAACGACGTCGCGGACGTTGGCCTGACCAGCGAGGACATTGGTGAGCCCTACCGCGCCTTCGAGGTCGAGGTACTGCGCCAGCCGGGGGCGGCGCAGGTCCGCGTCGATCAGCAGCACCCGCTTGCCGGCCTCAGCGAACGCGATGCCGAGGTTGCAGACCGTGCTGGACTTGCCCTCGCCGGGCAGCGCGCTGCTGACCACCAGACTGCGCAGCGGCCGGTCCACGTTGACGAACTGCAGATTCGTACGCAGCTGCCGCAACGCCTCGGCGCGGGTCGACTGTGCGCTTCCCTCGGTGATCAGCGGGGATTTCTCCGCCTTGCCGTCGAACGGGACGGCACTGAGCACCGGGGCCGAGGTGGCCTTGTTCAGCGCCTCCGGCGAGCGGATGGTGCTGTCCAGTGACTCACGCAGCGCCGCGAATCCGATACCGAGAATGAGACCCACCACAATGCCGAGGCCGACATTGCGTAAGGGCTGGGGGGATACGGGTGCGTCGGCAAGCTTGGGTTCTGCGATGATCTTTACACCGATGGTGGCGACCTTCGCACCTGGCGGGGTCTCCAGCTGCTCGATGAGCAAGGGGAACTGAACAGCGAGGATCTGGGCCAGTTGCAAAGCCCGCGCCCGGTCCTCATCGGTCACGGTCGCCTGTACCAGAACCGTGTCAGGCACGACCTGCGCGGAGATCTCCGACTGCACCGCCTCTGCGGACAGGTCCGTCTGTCCCGTGGCCACGATCGCCTGGGCGAGCCGGTTACTCGTCAGCACGTCGACGTATGACTTCACCCGCTGCTGGGAGAACAGCCCACCTTGGTAAGCGTCGGTGACGGCGGTACCCCGCGTGCTGACGAAGAACGTCGCCGAGGCGGCGTACTTCGGCGGCGTCAGCAGGGTGATCGTGATGGCGACACCGACGGCGACGGCGGTAGTCCCCACCACCAGCCACCAACGCTTGCGGATCGCGCGCAGATAATCGCGCAGGTCCATTAAGGAGCCTCCTCGTAATGTACGTCCCGGTATCCGCCATTCGGTCAGTCCGGACTGGCCGAACTGCGCATATGTGTCGCTTGGTTTTGCGCGTTGTCCCTGTCGAGCCCGTCGCGCAGCGGGGCTCGACAGGGACAACGCCCCATAGCGCGTTTGATGATGGTCTGCAGCGCAAAAACTCCGATGGATGTCTGAAAATCACCCAGAAGAGGACGCATGAATTTTGCAGCGATGATCCAGCGGCGCAAAAGCCCAGTGCAGCGGCCTCGTACTCTCGGTCCTTGGCTGATCGACGCGAGTGCTTGGTCTTTGGGCCTGTTGGCCGCAATCCTCGCGCGATACGACCTCGATCCTGTGGCGTCACCCATGTTGGCTACCCTGGTCGCTATCGCGTGCGCCATTACCCTACAAACCGCAATTGGTCACCAGCAGTACCTTTATCGCGGCCGTTATGGATTCGGCACGTTCGAGGAGGTGCGGGCGGTGTCCACCACCGTTCTCGCGGTGGTTGTGGTCCTTTCCGTGGTCGACCTGCTGGTGCCCGGACGGCCGATGCCGCTGAGCGCCCCGCTTCTCGGGGGCCCGGTCGCACTCGTCGTCATGCTCGGCGTGCGCTATCTGCGCCGTCTGCAGACTGAGCGGAAGCTGCGGCCCGACGCCGCGCAGGCCGCCCCCGTTCTGCTGTTCGGCGCCGGAGTCGCCGGGCAGCGCCTGATCCGTGCTCTGACGCAGGACCCCGGCAGCCAGTATGTGCCGGTGGGCCTGCTCGACGACGACCCGGCCAAACGCCATCTGCACGTCAGGGGCGTACCGGTCCTCGGCGCCCGGGAGAACATCCCGGACGCGTTGACCAGTACCGGCGCCCGAACGCTCATCTTCGCCGTGGCCAACGCCGAAAGCTCATTGATCCAGCACATCCGCGGCCTGACCCTCGGAGCCGGAGCCACCTTCAAGGTGGTGCCTTCCGTGAGCGAGGTGCTGGACGGGCGGGTCCGGGCGTCCGACGTCCGCGATGTGAAGGTGAGCGACCTGCTGGGCCGACACCAGATCGACACGGACCTGGAAGCGATCGCGGGTTACCTCAAGGGCAAGCGGGTGCTGGTCACCGGCGCCGGCGGTTCGATCGGCTCGGAACTGTGCCGCCAGCTGGACCGCTTCGAGCCGGCGCAGCTCATGATGCTCGACCGCGACGAGTCAGCCCTGCACGCGGTGCAGCTGTCGCTGCGCGGCCGTGCGCTGTTGGACGACCCGGACCTCATCCTCGCCGACCTGCGCGACACCGAGGGAATCAAGACGCTGTTCGCGGAGCGCCGTCCCGAGGTCGTGTTCCACGCGGCGGCGCTCAAACACCTGCCGCTGCTGGAAACCCATCCGGGCGAGGCGGTCAAGAGCAACGTTTGGGGCACCCAAACCGTGCTGGAGGCCGCGGCCGAAGCCGGGGTCGAGCGGTTCGTCAACATCTCGACCGACAAGGCCGCGAACCCGAGCAGCGTTCTGGGTTACTCGAAGCGGATCACCGAACGGCTCACCGCACACGCCAGTACCACCAGCGACGGCACGTTCCTCAGTGTCCGGTTCGGTAACGTCCTGGGCAGCCGTGGATCCGTCCTGACGGCGTTCGCGGCGCAGATCGCCGCCGGCGGCCCGATCACCGTGACCGATCCGGACGTCACCCGGTACTTCATGACCGTCCAGGAAGCGGTGCAGCTCGTCATCCAGGCCGCCGCGATCGGCCGCGACGGTGAGGCACTCGTCCTGGAAATGGGTCAGCCGGTGCGCATCGCGCAGGTCGCTAAGCAGATGGCGGAGCAGGCAGACTCGCCCGTCGAGATCGTGTTCACCGGGCTGCGGCCCGGCGAGAAGCTGCACGAGGAACTCTTCGGCGACGGTGAAGAGGATGCTCGCCCGCTGCACCCGCTGATCTCGCATGTGGCCGTGCCTCCGCTGGACCCCGCCGACGTTCGCGTGCTCGCTCCGTACGCGGAGAACGGCCAGGTCGTCAAGGAACTGGCCGTGTTGTGCGAGGCCACAAGGCCCGAAACCCGGATCAGCCGACAGGTCTCCTCTGCCGACCGTTCCCGCGAGATCGTCATGACCCTGGGTCCGAACGCCGCATAGAGATGCACCTTCGGACCACAGCGCAACCGTTTCGGAGAAGTTGAGCAGACATGCCCACCAACGGACGAATCGTTGATATGCGTGCCCACCACGCGAATCGGCCTCACGGCCGCATGCCGGTCCAGCGCGCGGCGGCGCATGCCTCGTTCGCGTACGACACGGCCGTCGTCGGCCTGGGCTACGTCGGCCTGCCCACCGCACTCGCCCTGCACGACAGCGGATTGCGCGTCCTCGGCCTCGACGTCAGCGACGCCCGCATCGCCGACATCCGGGCGGGCCGCGCCGATCTGCTGGCGGCCGACCGTCAGCGGGTGGCCTCGGCCCTCACGACGGACGCTGCGGACGAATCCGGCGGAGCCTTCGTGCTGACCAGCGACGCGAGCCTTCTGCCGGAGGCGGAGACCGTACTCGTCTGCGTCCCGACGCCGATCGACGAGCATCTCGCGCCCGACCTGACGGCCCTGCGGGCCGCCTGCCGGACCGCGGTCGAGCATGCAGTGCCCGGCCAGACCCTCGTGCTGACGTCCACCACGTACGTGGGCTGCACCCGTGACCTGCTCGTCGGGCCGCTGCGCGATCGCGGCTTCGAGGTTGGCGTCGACATTTTCGTGGCCTTCGCCCCGGAGCGCATCGATCCCGGCAACGACCGGCACGTGCAGCAGCAGGTCCCGCGCGTTGTCGGCGGCGTCACGCCGGAATGCGTGAAGCGGGCCGCCGCGCTGCTGGAACACTGCGCCGGCTCCGTCCACGCGGTCAGCAGCGTCGAGGCCGCCGAGATGACCAAACTGTACGAGAACACGTTCCGCGCGGTGAACATCTCGATGGCCAACGAGTTCGCGGACATCAGCCGCGGGCTGGGTCTCGACATCACCGAGGTCATCACGGCCGCCGCCACCAAACCGTACGGATTCATGCCGTTCTTTCCGGGCCCCGGAGTCGGCGGCCATTGCATTCCGTGCGATCCGCACTACCTGCTCTGGCAGTTGCGCGGTGATCGGGTCAGCTCGCCGCTGATCGAGACCGCGATGACCCTGGTCGCGGGGAGGCCCACCAAGGTGGTGCAGCGGGTGGTCGAGGTGCTGGCGGAGCGGGAGACGTGCATTGTGGGCGCGCGGGTGCTGATCCGCGGGGTGGCCTACAAGCCCGGCGTCGCCGACGTCCGGGAGTCGCCGGCCTTGGAGATCATCGAGCGGCTGCGGCGCGCTGGGGCCCGCGTCTGGTTCGCTGACGAGCTGGTCGACACGGTACGGGTGGGGGGCGTCGAGATGACCTCTGTCGCCGAGCCCGGGTCGATGGACTGGGACCTCGTCATCGTCCACACCTTGCATCCGGGTGCGGATGTCTCCTGGCTGAGCAACGTTCCGGCCGTGCTGGACACGACGTACCGACTGGGAGAGCTGACACACCGCAGCGTGCTCTGAGCACTCAAGGAAGTCATCGAAGCCAGCCGAGGAATCGGTCGTACAGGTCGCCTACTGGTCCGGGATTGTCAGTCAGATCCTCCAACGCTTCGTACATGCATGAGGCGAGGTAGAGCGTAAGGGTTGTGCGGCGTCCGTCATGCTGATTCGTGAGGTCGATCCGGGCGTGCGCACACGGCCACGATGCCCCGCACGTCGCACAGCGCCAGGACGGGCGCGCGGGGATGTGCTCGGCTGACCCGCTCGGCATCACCATTGCCCACCGTTCGCGCGGTGCGCTTGGCCCGGAGTCAGCAGGCGGGCCTCACCGACCTGCGGCAGGTTGCGCGTTGGTTGGTCCCAGACGGGAACTCGATCGTTCCTTCGATGTCGAGTCTGCGCGTCGCCGTAACGTACGGCCTGTTGGCCAACTCCGTCAGGGATCGGCTGGCCTGGCTGCCAGGCGCCACCGTCCGGGCATGGCAACGTCAATCCGCACAAGCAACGACGTCGGCATCCACGCCAGACCTTGCGGTGTTGCAGCCGCCCCTCGTCGGGAAGAATTGTCACCGTCCTCCTCGGATCTCGATGTCCAAGCCGCCGCCGCCAGGACGACATTCCCTCTCTGACACGGCGTGTGATGGCAACGGAAATCGACTTCGGGTGCACGCGCCGGTCCTCCTCGACTGCTCTTCAACGCTTCGGGGGCCTCCAACCGGGGCATCTCCTGCGCTACGTTGAGCAAACCGTGGATCACCTGCCGTGGACAGCACATCCAGCGGGCCGCTGTGGTGAACGAGGTGAAAGATCAACCGAGGGAGGGGCGGAGCGTGGGGCTTCGACGGGCGACCAATGCCAAGCTTCTGTCCATGATCGCTGCCGCTGATCTCACGCACGGCCAGGTGGCGCGCGACATCCACCGCGTCGCTCGGGAGATCGCGGACGACGGCTCGGTCCCAGCTGACGTTGCGGGCATCGGACGTTCCCATGTCTCACATTGGGTGGCGGGCGTGACACCGTCCGGTCGCCTTCCCGTATTGCTGTGCGAGGTCCTCTCGCGCCGGCTGGGCCGTGCGGTAGCTGCTGAGGAGATAGGTCTGGTCGGTGGGGCGTCCCCACCATCGGACGGCATGCTGGGATGGGAAGCCGATACGTTGGTCTCGCTGAGGGATCTTGGGGGAGCGTACGTGGACGCTGCGAGACGGCGCGTGCTAGCCGCCTCCGCCTATTCGCTGGCGGCCTTGGCATTGCCTGATCCGGCCTGGTGGGCGCGGATGGCAGCGCTCGTTCGCGCCCCGTCCGAGGGGGCCCACGTCGGTCGAGGCGACGTTGCCGCCGTTCGTGAGGCCGTGGCGCTGTTCTCCCGGATGGATCAACGGCGAGGCGGCGGACATGCCCGGTCAGCGGTGGTTCAGTACCTGACCTCAGACGTGGAGGCTTACCTTCGGGGCAGGTATGCGGACGACGGCGTTCGCCGTGACATGTTTTCGGCCGGCAGTGAACTTGCATATCTGTCGGCCTGGATGGCATTCGATAACGGCGAGCATGCTGCCGCCCAACGCTTCTTCACGGTGTCCGTCAAGCTGGCCGCTGAGGCCGATGATCCGGCCATGGCCGCCCACGTCCTCCGTGCGATGGCGCATCAGGCTATCGACCTTGGCCACTATCGTCAGGCAAAAGAGCTTTCCACCGCATCAATGGACCGGAATAGATACGCTGCGGCATCCCATCGTGAGCGGGCCCTTCTGGGTGTGGTGAATGCCCGTGCCCATGCGGCAGCCAAGGAAGGCAAGGAGGCGGCGCAAGCGCTGTTGCGGGCCGAGTCCGACCTGCGGGGCGCGGAGCCTGGTGATGACGAGCCGCAGCGCGTGTTCTTCTTCGCCGAGGCGAGTCTGGCGCACGAAACTGCGTGCACTCTGCGTGACATGGGAGATCTCCGGGGAGCAGTGCAGCAGTTCAGACGCAGTGTTCGGACCCGCAAAGCCTCCTCCTTCACCCGCACGCACGCCGTCACTTTGGGATATCTGGGCGCAGTGCAGGCGCGTCAGGGCGAGATCGAGGCGGCCTGCCGAAGCTGGAGTAAAGCGCTCGACGCGATGGAAGGCGTCAGATCTGGCCGGACCCGGCAGGTTGCGGCAACTATCCGCGGAACGCTGTCGCCGCTTCGTGGGCGCCGAATTCGGCTCATCGACGAGGTCGACGCCCGCGCTGCGAATTATCTTGCAGCACACTAGTAGCGCAAGCGCCTGGGAGGAATGCAGGGATGACAGCCGAGACGTTCACGGTCGAGCCGGTGGCGCGCGTGGTGGGCGGCCGCGTCGAACCGACCGACGACTACTGGGGAGGGACGCAGTCGATCATCAGGATCGACGGCGACAGGTTCACCCCGGACGCGACGAAGGGCCTGGCGGAGTTCTCCCACCTGGAGATCGTCTTTCGGTTCCACCTCACCGATCCGGCCGATCTCCACCTCGGTGCTCGTCGCCCGCGTGACAACCCGGCCTGGCCCGAGGTGGGCATCTTCGGTCACCGCAACATGCGCCGCATCAATTGGCTCGGTGTCTCCCGATGCCGTCTGGTCAAGGTCGACGGCCTCGACCTGCACGTGGAAGATCTCGACGCGGTCGACGGCACGCCGGTGCTGGACATCAAGCCCTGGTTCACCGAGTTCGGCCCTCGTGGCGCGGTTTATCAGCCCGCCTGGACGACAGAGATGCTCCCGAACTACTTCGCCCACCCGCAGCAGTAGCAAGCTGGCCGGATCTCGCTTAGGGAGTGGAATTCCGGCGCGCGGCAGGACACCCAATGACACGATGATCGACGTGTCATCCGAACGGCAGCACGAGCTGCGCCCCGATTACCCGATCCGCACCGAGCGCCTACTCCTGCGCCCGCTGACCACCGACGACGCCGATGCCCTGCTGACTTATCGGAGCGTGCCCGACGTCTGCCGCTACGTACCCTTCGAGCCGATGGACCGCCAAACGATCCTTGACCGGATGGCGACGGTGTGGGCCAACACCGGGCTGACCGACGAGGGCCAGGCTTTGACCCTCGGCGTCGAACTGGCCGCCGATAGCGACCTCATCGGCGATGTGGTCCTGTTCTGGCACAGCCGGGAGCACAGCAGCGGAGAAATCGGCTACGTCATCAACCCTGAGCATGTCGGCCACGGCTACGCCACCGAGGCGGCGCGTGCGATGTTGCGGCTCGGCTTCGAAGAGCTGGGTCTGCATCGCATCATCGCCCGCCTCGACGAGCGCAACGACGCATCCGCGAATGTGGCCCGCAGGCTGGGAATGCGCCAGGAGGCCCGGCTCGTACACAACGAATTTTTCAAGGGTGAGTGGAGTACGGAGCTGGATTTCGCGATGCTCGCCGAGGAATGGCCCACGCACCGCTGTGCGTGAATGGCATCGGAGAGAGATTCCTAGCTGCGGCGCGGAGCCGTCGTGCCCGGGATCGTGGATGGCCGGCGCCGGTTGCGCTCACCGGCACTCTTGGCCGTGAGCACGGCCCAGACGATCTTTCCGGTACGGGTCGGCAGCGCGCCCCAGGCCGTGACGGAGGTGTGCACCAGGCGCAGCCCGTAGCCGTGACGCTCGGAATCTCCGGGGTCTCCGGGGACGGCACCGGCCAGGTGCGGCAGCCGTGGGTCGTGGTCCTGGACGGCCAGGTGCAGCCCGGACGGGCGGCGGGTGACGGCGACGTCGATCCGTGTGCCGGCGTGCTCGATGGCGTTGGCGACCAGCTCGGTGAGCACGGCGCAGGCCGTACGGTGCAGCGTCAGCATGTGCCAGGCGGCGCAGGCCTCGCCGATGGTCTGGGTGACCAGGGGCAGGGCGTCGATGTCTGGCGCGAGGTGCAGGGTCAGCCGGTCGGTGCGGGGGGCGCGGCTTCGCAGGGCGGCGCGGGCCTCGGGCAACGACGCGTAGACGGGCAGGTTCCACCGGGCGGCGCGGCACGTGATGAGCGCGGCCAGGGGAGCGGCGGTGGGCAGGCACACCACGACCGGTACGAGGGAGGGGGTGTGTGCGCCCCAGGTGTGGGCGGCGCACCACAGTGGAGCGCTCTCGCCGCCCGGATCGGCCAGGTCGTGCAGGTCGGCGATGATGCCGGCGGGCTGGCCGACAAGGCAGGTACGCAGCACGTGGGCGGCGCTGGCCTTCAGGTGGGGATCCCAGCGGCCGTGTAACTCGACCTCGGTGAGTGCGGTGTCGAAGTCGCCGACGACGGTGACCGCCTGGTCGGGCTCCCTCGTTTCCCACGGTGCCGCGTGGACACGGCGGGGATTGGCCAGCAGGAACGGTGATTGATCGCGCCTCATGACGCCCCCAGGATGATCGGCGGGCAGGGGTGGGCCGTGGCCTGGCCACAGCGATGGGGCCACTCCCGACCTTGCCCGCGGTCCTCACGCGTGTAAATAGGGCATTGTGCCCGTTGACGTCGGCACAGGGCCCGGGCGACGGGTCGGCGCCGCGTCCTCGATGGCGGAAACGGCAGGTCAGAGCACAGGGGATTCTCGGGTACGCAGGCTGGCCCACACCACCTTGCCCCCCTCGATCGGGAGGCAGCCCCACCGGTACGCGGTCGCGTCCACCATCAACAGACCTCGCCCGGCGCCCGGATCGTCCGGCGGCGCCCAGCCCAGGCGGGGTTCGGCGGTGGAGCCGTCCCGTACGCTGATCATCAGGTAGCGGCGGCCCATCGCGAACCGGATGTCGGCCAGCGTGCCGGCGTGGACGGCCGCGTTGATCGCCAGTTCGCTGGCGATCAGGCAGGCGGGGCCGGTCAGGTGGTGCAGGTCCCAGCGGGTGCACACCTCGGTGGCCAGCTGACGTGCGTGGCCGGCGGAGCCGGTCACCGGCAGCAGGGTGTCGCACACCAGGTTCATCCGGCGGCGGGTCGGCGCGGACAGGGCTTGTTCGACAGAGGGGAACACCGGCAGGCGGCCGTATCCGCCCTGGGTGAGCAGGGGGACCGCCTCGTCGTCCTCGGTGCACACCAGCAGCGGAGTGCCGGGCCACATCGCGGCCTGCCGGGCGACCGCCGCGAACACGGACGCCGCGACCGGCTCGCGTAACACCAGATCGGCCAGGTCCACCACCACCGCGTCCGGCTGCCTCACCAGGGCGCGCAGCAGCTCCGCCCGGACGTGGGGCGCGCTGGCCAGGGACAACTCACCGGACATGCGTACCAGCAGACTGATGCCAACCTGTTCGACCATGCACGTGATCGACGCCATACCACATGTTTACGCCCGAGCTGGCATTGTGCTATCCGGAATGCGTACGGAGACGATCCGGCTTGCCCGGTGTTCACACTCCGGGCCCGGGAGCGAACGAAAGTTTCGGGTAAATTGCAAATTGCATTCCTGTGTGGCTACCGATCGTCGAGCTTATTTGCTTCAAGAATGTCCATTAAGGAGCCGGAAGTATGAGTGACCCCACCGTCGATCAGCTTGCCGACGTCGTGGCGCGGACGGGACGCCTGATCGATGGCGTCACCACCGAGCAGTGGACCGAACCGACCCCGTGCGCCGGCTGGGACGTACGCGCGCTGGTCGCTCACATCGTCGGCGGCAACGCGCTGTTCGCCGCCACCCTGTCCGGGGAGGCCGTCACGCCGCAGGGCTACGCCGACAGCGCCGAGCGGCTGCTGGCCGCGTTCCGGGCTCCGGGGGCGCTGGAGAAGGTCGTCACGGTGCCCTTCGGTGAGGTTCCCGGCACGATCGCGCTGCATCTGCGGCTCGCCGACCTGATGGTGCACGGGTGGGACCTGGCTCGCGCCACCGGCCAGCGGACCGACTACCCGGACGACGTGGTCGAGCAGGCGTTGGCGTTCAGCCGGTCCGCGCTGCCGCTGGTACGCCAGCAGGGCGGCCCGTTCGCGCCGTCCGAGCCGGCCGACGAGGACGCACCCGTACTCGATCGCCTCGCGGCCTTCCTCGGGCGCAAGGTCAGTTGAGCGGCGTCGGTCGAGGACCCTCCGCGCGAAAGAGGCTTGAATGAATGACCTCTTTCGCCGGGGTGCGCGCCCGAAGGGCTGACCACCCCGGCAGCGGTGGCCCGTGACACTGGACGGCGTGACGAACCCGACGGGTCCGAACTGGAGCGGCCAGCCGGAGAAGAACGGCTGGTCCCACCTCGCTACCAGGCAGAAGGTCGGGGTGGTAGCCGCCGTCCTGCTACTGATTCTGTTCTGTGGCCTGATGGTCGTCGGCACGGTGCGGTACTGAGCGCCGCAACCGACGCGAAAGAGGCTTAAGGCAGTCGGGTCTTTCGCAGCCGGGCTTCGCCCGATCGGCCGATCTCTGTCGGCCGGGGGGCGCTCAGACTGACTCGGTGACGAACCAGACACCCGCGCATCCAGGTCGCCAAACGGGCACGGCATCGAGCCCCTGGGCCGAACTGACGCCACTGCAGCGGGCCGGACTGGTCATGACCGTGCTGCTGCTGCCCTGCCTCGGCGGCATCGGGGTGATCGGCACCGTCGCCGGGCTCACCGCGGTCAGCGCAGGCGAGCCGCTGCCCTCGACGCGCCGCCTCGCCGAGGTGCCACCCGCGGAGGTGCCGCCGCTGGACGAACACGCGGTGCCGGAGGCGGACATCCCCGAGGCGAAGCCGTCGCCGACCCGCGCCGTACGGATCCGCACCATCACGGTGACCAGAAGGATTCCGCACGCCACCCGCACCGTCCGCGACAAGTCGCTGCCGAAGGGCATGAAGGTGGTCCGGGTCCGGGGCAAGTCGGGTGTGCGGGCCCTGACGTACCAGGTGACCGTCGCGGACGGGCGCCGGAGCAAGCGGCGCCTGATCCGCAGCGTCGTCGTCCGCCGCCCCGTGACCCGCGTGATCGTGGTCGGCACCGGCCAGCGCGGTGCCGTCCTCTGTGACCAGAGCACCGTGCGGATCATCGGCTTCGTCGCCCGTAGAGTGCTCGGATGAGTACCGTCTTCGGCGAGGTCGCCGCGCTCTACGACGACATCCGGCCCGGCTATCCCGGCGAGCTGCTCGACGCCGTCCTCGCGTATCACGGCGGCGCCCCGTCCGCCGTCGTGGACATCGGCGCGGGGACCGGCCAGGGGACCGCGCACCTGCTGCGGCTCGGTGCGCCGGTCACCTGCGTCGAGCCCGACGCGCGGATGGCCGCCGTACTGGCCGCGAAGTTCCCGCAGGTGCGGGTGGCGGCGGTCGCGTTCGAGGACTGGACGCCGCCGCCCGGCGGCGTCGACCTGCTGGCGTGCGCGAGCGCCTGGCACTGGATGGACCCGCCGACGCGCGCCCGGCGGGCGCACGACGCCCTCGCGCCGGGCGGCACGCTGGCGGTCTTCCACAACCGCTTCGAGTACGCGGACCCCGCCAGCCGCGAGGCCCTCGACGAGGTGTTCCGCGCCGTCGACGGCCCAGAGGTCGAGCCGCGGCGGCCGCCCCGCTTCGCGTACGACGACATCGTGGCCAGCGGCCTGTTCGAGGACGTCCGGGCCGTGGAATGGCACCGGTATCCCGAGGTGACGACGCAGGGGTATCTGCGGCTCACGCAGACCTTCGCGCCGTTCCGCCGGCGCCCCGAGCCGGAGCAGCGAGCGGTCCTGGCGGGGCTGGCCGCCGCCATCGACGGGCTGGGCGGGCGGATCACGATGGACATCCGTACGGTGCTGGCGATCGGTCACCGCCCACGCTGAACGGTGACCGATCGGGGGCTCACCGCCGGGACTGGGCCCGCACACGCTGGTCGGGACCGAGCCGGTACGTCTTGCCGTACAGCAGATCGTCGGGCACGAAGTGGCGGCCGGACTGCTCCGGCGAATCCGTGGTGTGCGTCAGCCCGTCCGGAGCGCCCGGCCGGGCCGTGCCGTAGAGGCGCGCGATCGGCGTGGACCGGTCCGGGTGTGCGTTGGCCGCCGCCCGGCCCGATGCCCGGCTGCTGGCGCGCAGGCGCGCGTACGCGGCGGTCGCGACACAGGTGGCCGAGGCGATGAGGCCCAGTCCGATCAGGAGGTCGGAGGTGGAGAGATCCATGAGTTCCAACGTAACGAATCACGTTGGGAGAATGACCCTCCGTGTCGTCCGGGGTCCGCGGCGGCCGTCCCGGATACCGTGCACCTTCGGGCGACCCGCATCGGAGGATGCATTCTGAACCGCTCCCGTCACCTATTCGGGCCGTTGCGCGCGGACCAGGAATCGGTGCGCGGTGACGGTCAGACCCCCGTACGTGCGGATCAGCGCGTCCAGGCGGCGCAGCTGCCGGTCGTACCGTTGCGGGGTGAAGTCGTGGACCTGCCACGGCACCGAACGCAGCTGGTAGACAACGGCCCCGATGTCGCGGAACGTCAGCGTCGGCCGCTCCTCGCGTACATCGGTGATCTCCAGACCGGCGGCCGTGAGTGCCGCGACCGCGTCGTCGGCGGCCCACCGCTGGGCGTGTGGCGGCGGCGCGCCCAGCTCCGCGTTCAGTTCGGCCAGGTCGTCGCTGCCGACCTGCTGGCTGAGCAGGGTGCCCCCCGGCCGCAGCAGCCGGGCCAGGTCGGCCGCGGGCAGCCGGCCGTGGCGGCTCAGCGCCACGTCGAACTCCTCCTCGCCGCCCGGCAGCTCGGTCACCACCGACACCCCGAACGGCGTCAGGCGGTCCCGGGCCACGGGTACGTTCGGCGCCCAGCCCTCCACCGCGACCGTGTGCGGCGGCAGCGGAGCCAGGTCGGCCAGCAGCTCACCACCGCCGGTGTCGAGGTCGAGCAGGCTGCGGGCGCGGCGCACCAGCGGCCGGGCCAGATCCGGAAAGGACCACGACGGCTCCGCGCCGATGGCCCGGCCGTCCAGCCAGGCGAATTCCCACCCCGTCAGGGGTACGCCCGTCGCATCGCCGACAAGATGCCCTTCCACGTGGCAGACGGTAGCCGCGCACCGGCGCATCCTCCGAAGCGGTTCACCCGGTCGTGTCGCGGCGCACTCCGGCCGTCGGCTACTCGGGGACGTTCCCGGCGAGGCGGGCGAGGATGCCGGGCCAGCCGTTGCCCATGCCCTTGAGGGCGGGGGAGTCCGGGGCGAAGCCGGAGTGTTCCAGGAAGAGCCGCGTGCCCGCGCCCTCCGGTTCCAGCCGCCAGGTGATCGTGGTGTCGAGCACGCCCTCGGCGAACGTGTACGTCAGCAGCCGCTCGGGTTCGACCGCGACGACCTCGCACCGCTGCATGCCCCACTCGCCCATGTCGAGGGTGAACCGATGACCCACCACGGGCTTGATGTCGCCCTGCGCCCACCAGCGGGCCAACAGCTCCGGCTCGGTCAACGCGCGCCAGACCGCAGCGGGCGCGCGGGCGATGAACTGGTCACATTCGATGCTGCTCATGGGTTGTCCTTCTGTTCTGGTCACGGGTTCTCGTCCTCGACGACGTCGCGCAGGGCGGCCAGGCGGCCACGCCAGTACCGCTCGAACGGGTGCAGCCAGTCGCTGACGTCCGCGAGCGGACCGGCGGCCAGGTGGTAATACCGGTGCCGGCCGCGCGGCTCCTCGCGGACCAGGCCCGCGTGGCGCAGCACCGCGAGATGCTCCGACACTGCGGGCCGGCTCAGCGCGAACCGCCCGGCCAGCTCCCCGGCGGGTTGCGGGCCGTCGCGCAGGGCGTCGAGCAACTGCCGGCGTACGGGGTTGGACAGCGCGGCGAACACATCGGTGTCGGGCACGCCGACCATAATGCGTCGGGAATCTCCGACACGTCAAGCTGCCCGCGCTGCCCTCACAGGGGGACGGCGTCCAGCACCTTGCGTGCGTCGTCGTCCAGGCGTACCCCCGCCACCGCGACGTTCTCCTCCAGGTGCGACAGCGACGAGGTGCCGGGGATCAGCAGGACGTTCGGCGCCAGATCCAGCAGCCAGGCCAGCGCCACCTGCGACGGCGTCGCCCCCAGCCGCTCCGCCGTCGCCTCCACCCCCGGATGGGTGAGCAGCCGGTTCGCCTCGCCGAACGCCGACCCCAGCGGAAAGAACGGCACGAACGCGATGCCCAGCTGCTCGCACTCCCGCAGCACCGGCAGCGACCCGCGTTCCAGCAGGTTGAGCGGATTCTGTACACAGACGATCTCGGTGCGCTGCACCGCATGCACGAGCTGCTCGACGGAGACGTTGCTGAGCCCGATCCCCGAGATCAGGCCCTCGTCCCGGATCGAAATCATCGCTTCGAGCTGCTCGTCGAACTCCTGCCCGTCATCCATCAACCGCAGGTTGACCACGTCCAGCCGGTTCACGCGCAGTGCCCGCAGGTTGTCCGCCACCCCGGCGCGCAGCTGATCCGGCGCCAGCGCCGGCAGCCACCGCCCCTCGGCGTCGCGTACCGCGCCGACCTTGGACACCAGAGCCAACCCCTCCGGGTACGGGAACAGAGCCTCCCGGATCAGGTCGTTGACCACCCCCGGCCCGTAGTACTGCGCCGTGTCGATGTGGTCGACGCCCAGCTCGACGGCGCGGCGCAGGACGGCCAGCGCCGCGTCCCGGTCACGGGGCGGGCCGAACGCGCCGGGACCGGCCAGCTGCATCGCCCCGTACCCGACGCGGTGGACCGAACGGTCGCCCAGGGGGAATGAATCCGTCATGCGGGTAACCCTACGGCGATTTCGGGCACCGCGCCGCCGCTCACGGGACGTGCGATCGTGCAGGCCATGGCGCGCGACGTGGTCCTGGTGAACGGCCTGCCCGGCTCCGGCAAGAGCACCCTCGGACCCGGGCTGGCCTCGGGTCTCGGCGCGGAGTTCCTCGGCAAGGACCGGATCAAAGAGGCGCTGGCCAGCGCGATCTCCGTGGTGCCGTCTTCCCTCGGTGCGGTGGCGATGGAGACCGCGTGGGCGCTCGCGGCCGGCGTTCCCGGCGCGGTGGTCGTGGACTCGTGGTGGTTCCGGCCGCGCGATCTGGAGTACGCCCGCGCGGGAGTGCTCCGCGCGGGAGCCGCCGCAGTCGTCGAAGTGTGGTGCGACGTGCCGCCCGAACTGGCCCGCGCCCGGTATGTGGCCCGGCGCCGGGCGGCCGTGCACGCCGACGCGCAGCGGCTCGCCACCGACTGGGCCGACTGGGCCGCACGGGCCGAGCCGCTCGCCCTCGGGCCGGTGCTGCGGGTGAACACCAGCCGCCCCGTCGACCTGCCCGCCCTGTGCGTGGGTGTCCGGGCCGCGCTCCGAGATTGCCGTTGCTGATCCCTGCTGCTTCGGCCCACATGACAGCGCGTTGACCGACTCGATTGCACTCGTCGCGTTGTCTGCCGCCAGTACGCTGATCGCCGTGACAGCACCCCAACTCGCGTGTCCCCTGTGTCACGGCACCGAGTTCCAGCAGGAAGAATCTCGCCAGGACAGCCGGTGGGGATTCACCAGCCATCGCATGACGTTGATGATCTGCGTCCGCTGCCGTTATGTGCTTCATTTCTACGACAGACACAGCATTTTCGATTTCGACTGACGCCACTCC
This sequence comes from Krasilnikovia sp. MM14-A1004, assembly GCF_047159485.1. Lineage (GTDB taxonomy): Bacteria > Actinomycetota > Actinomycetes > Mycobacteriales > Micromonosporaceae > Actinoplanes. Next base: position 734,476 of record NZ_AP038773.1, read on the forward strand.
GAGCCCGGCCGCGAACGACTTCACGTTGGCGTACGCCCGGATCATCTCGCCGGCGTACGTCAGCGCGCTGGCCGGTCCCGTGACTTCGCCGGGACGGTTTCAGCCTGAGTCGGTCCCGCGTCCGCCATGTTACGGCTCGGCCTTGTGGAACGGAATTCACCGGGCAGCTTCCATTGCTTCACCATCCGCCCTTGCGTACTCATGCGCATCTATGTCACATTTGCTTGCCATGGCGGCGACGCCGGCCGCTTCACCACCTCTTTGGAATGGGAGCCGCGCGTGTCCTCGGTTCATAAAGCCGTGACGCCTCACATCGCCGCGAGGCTAATTGTGATTCTGGCGCTGATTGGGGGCTGCCTCTCTGTTTCCGCCAGCCCGGCCCTGGCGCTCCCCCTGGAGCAGCACTCTCCCGTCACCTGGAACATGCAGGGTGCCACCATTGATGGAGAGTCCAAGTGGACCAGCAACATTCCGACCCTGGCCAACGGGAATTCCCCCTCCGGTCGCCAGCACGACTTGCTTGCGCTTCAAGAGGCAGGACCTGTCCCGGCACACGACGTAGTAGGACGGAATGATCGCGGTTTCGTCTATCAGGGATCTGTGAGTGCGTTGGGTCTGACTGTCTATCGGTACACGCGGCAGATCGGATCCGGGAGTCGCGGCCACAATTGGACGGTCTACTTCATGGACACCGGCGGTAATGGAAGTCGCGTCAACCTCGCCACGATGGTGTGGGATCCCGCAGACGCGATAGCTCTGTTCACCAACCCGAATGGTCGTGCAACATTCGGGCTTCGTTACGGCCCGACCGTCTTCTTCAACATCCACGCACAGTCGGGGGGTGGAGGGGACGGCCCAGCACTTGTGAATAGAATCATCGAATGGGCCAACCAGAACATGTTTACAGCAGCTATTCTCGGGGATTTCAATCGCGAGCCACACTCTTACATCGATGCCGGGCTCGATGTCTACAGAAGTGACAGGGCCACTCAGCGAAGCAGTGGCGAACTAGATTACATGATCACGAATTTTGCCCCGGCTCCGATCGCCGGCCATGGGTATTACAGCGGTCGCCTGCTCGGAGGCATGTCGAGCGACCACTTTCCGGTCGATTTCGGATACCCCGCCCTCTTGGCGGCGGCTGGGTACGAGATCAGCAACTACGCAAACCTGAGCGGCGACGGCGAGCGCGTTGCCGACGTCCCCGGCGGCAATAGCGCCAATGGTACCCGAATCGATCTATGGGATCCGAACTATGGCTCGAATCAGAATTACCATATGGTTCGTGCTCGCGACAACTCCAGCCTCAACATCGTAAACAATGCCACCGGAAAGTGCCTTGACCTTGAGGGAGGCACTGAAGCTCGGGCGGGCTCCTATGTCAACGAATGGGATTGCCAGGGGCAATCGACCCAATCATGGGGTATTTCGCAGGATCCCCACCGTCCAGACGAAATGGTGATCAAGAACGTCTCTACCGGTCTATGCCTCGATGACCCGGGTAGTTCGTCCGACAATGGAGTTCCCATCGAGGTCTGGTACTGCAATGGTGGCCTCAATCAGGACTGGACCTTGAGTCCCGAGTACTCATACTGACCTGACCTCGCAGACGGGCGGGGCGGCGTGCGCTGCCGCCCCGCCCGTCTGCGTCACGGCGTGACCGTGCCCGTCAGCGTGCCGAGCGGGATCGGGTCACCGAACTCACGGGGCAGCAGCCCCGCCGCGAACTCGACATGCTCGTCCGGCTCCTTCGCCGAGTCCTCGACCGTCGGCACGGTCAACTCCGCGGAGGTCACCCCGGCGTCGAGCACCACGTACGGCTGAAGTTGGGTGCCCGACAGCGGCCGTGACGGCTCCGGCTCCTCGCCCGAGTTGGTGGTGAACCAGTCCGCCGCGACGTCCGTGCTGGACAGTTCCGCCCCGGCCGCCGGGGCCTTCGGCGTGAACTGCAGGTACAGCGGACTGTCCGCCGGGGCCGACGACGTGACCTTCCAGGACAGCGTGCCGCCCTCGGCCACCTTGTCGTGGACCGGCGTCACGGTGACCTTCGGCTGCGGGTCATCGTCGCGGACCTTCAGCGCGCCCACATACCCGCCGACCACCAGCCCGTGCACCGCCTTGGCGTTCAGGGTGTACTCGCGGTCCTCGCCGTACCGGGTGTTGCCCTCGACCTTGACCGGCACCCGGATGCTGCGGGTCCCGGGCTTGATCTTGGCGACCCAGGCGACCGGGTGGTACGTCAGCGGGTTGGTGAGGAACAGCCGTACAGCGCCGGAGCCGCTTCCGGACACCCGTACCGGGATCGTGTAGGTCTTGCTGCCCTTGTCGCCCTCCTTCACCGTGAGCGAACCCAGGTCGATGCGCGGCAGTGCCGTGGGGTGCGGGGCGGGCGAGCCGGGCCGCCACGTCCAGGCGTCCATCAGCCACGCCGCGCCGGAACCCTGCTTCGGGGTCAGGTGCAGCGCCGCGATGTCGCGCAGCCCCGCCGGGACCGCCACCCGGACCTCCTGGCCCCAGTACGCGGCCGAGAAGTCAGTACCCGGCAGCCCGTCCACGGTGACCGTGCCCAGCTCGGTGCGCTTGCCCGCCCGGTCCGTCACGGCCACCGCGAACGGTGTGCCGCTGGTGTTCGGCGCGACCACGATCCGCAGCGCGAGCTGCCGCGCGCCGCCGAGCGTCACGGGGTGCGCGGGCCGCACCGTCGCCTGCTTGCCCGGTGCCGACCAGTCCAGCCGGACCGCGTACCGGCCCGCCTCGGGCACCACGAACGGCACGAAGTGCGGCGAGGTGGCCGTGACGGTCTGCGGGTCCAGGCAGGCGTCCTTCGCGACGTCTGTCGACTCGGCGCACACCCGTGCGCCACTGGCCTTTGTCGTCTGGTCCGGCAGGAGCACAGGGGTACGGCCGCCGCCGAGCGCATGGGTGAGCACCCGAGCCGGGTCGGCCGACGGCGCCCGCAGCCCGGAGCCGTCCAGCAGCGGCCGGGCCCGGTCGTCGCCCGCCACGAACAGCCGCGCCGCGGCCGCCAGGTACGTCGCCCCGACGGTCTGCTCCTGGCCCGCGGTCAACCGGGTCGGCTTCCCGGCCGTGCACAGCGGGTCGTCGGAGTTGGCGTAGTCGTCCCACGCAGGGGCGGCTGCCTGACCGGGGGTCCACTCGGTGTTGAAGAAGTTGTGGTTGGCGCCGACGACGTACACGGCGCTGTGCAGGGCCCGGCCGTTGCCGACCCCGCGCGTGGCGTCCACGTACATCTGGCCCTGCAGGTCCGAGACGTCACCGTCGCAGCCCGGCAGGATCGTGGCCGACGGCACATCAGGGGTGGGGTTCTGCCCGAAGATGGTCGGGCCGATGAGCAGGGTGCCGCGGATCGTCCAGCGGACCTTGCCGTGGTATCCGTCGCGGGCCGCCGGGGGCGGGGACAGGCTGTCCATGGCGGCGCGGTTCACGCCTTCGCCGCCCCGCGAGTGGCCCATCAGCAGGACCTTGGAGAGGTCGGCGGGCGGCGCGGAACGCACGATCGCCGGGGCGTGCCCGCGACCGCTGCCCGCCCAGTCCGCCCAGTGGGCCAGATGCAGCCGGACCAGCGAGGAACGGGCCTGGGCGCCGCCGTCGTCGGCCGCGTAGTCCTGGCCGTTGACGCCGTTGGCTGAGATGGACACGGTGACGTAGCCCTGCGAGGCGAGAAGCTTCTGGGCCTGCAGGTAGCCGCGGTGGCTGGGGATCGGCTCGGTGCCCGCCGGGCACGGCCAGTCGCCGGTCACCTTGTCCTCGTCCTTGCCGTGGAAGCAGGTGAAGTGCCGCCCGTGCAGCAGCAGGGCGAGGGGGCGCTTGCCGGGGGCGCCCTTCGGGGCCACCACGACCGCCCGCATCTCGACCTTCTTGGGGAAGTCGGGCAGCTTCACGCCGGGCAGGTCGTACTCGCCGGTGATCGTCGCGTATGGACCGGGGCGGCCCGGGTCGACCGCGGCGGCCGGGCCCGGTGGCAGCTGGCGGGGCGGCGGCGGGGCGCTGCGCCTCCGCAGCCCGGCCTCGGGCGCCGCGTCGAGCCGCCTGCCGCCCGCCCGGACCTGCAGGCCGTCCAGGCTCGGGACGGCGCCGACATCGAGTGCGAACGTACGGTGGTCCGAACCCGCCCGGGCGCGTCCCAGCAGGTGGTCGCCGGAGTAGAACTCGATGGCGGCGTCACCCATCGGCACCCGCTGCGGTGCCTGCCAGGTCAGTCTGCCGTTGTCGAAGGACCACCCGGACGGCAGGTGCGCCGTCGCCGGTGGCTCGGCTGGATCCGCCCACGCCTGCGCCCCGGTGCCCAGCACCAGTGCCGCCGCCAGCCCGGCGGCCATGATCGTTCTCCGCATCATCGCCTCTCTTCTATACACACGCCCTCATGTGTAGTCGAGGCGGGCAAACCGGCAGACAAACCTCTAACCACGCACGCCCCCGGCCGATAACCGGCCGGGGGCGTGCGACGTGACGTGGCTTCAGTCGTTGGCGTGCAGCGCGGTGTTCAGCTCGATGCCGCTGCCCTTGCGCGGGTGGGCCTCCAGCGCACCCGACTGCGAGTTGCGCCAGAACAGCAGGTTGTCCAACCCGGACAGCTCCCGGCCCTTCACGATCCGGCCGTCGGGCAGCGCGACCTTCGACCCCGCGGTGATGTAGCAACCCGCCTCGACCACGCAGTCGTCGCCCAGCGAGATGCCGATCCCGGCGTTCGCGCCGAGCAGGCTGCGCTCGCCGATGCGAACCTTCTCCTTACCGCCCCCGGACAGGGTGCCCATGATCGAGCTGCCGGCGCCGACGTCGGAGCCGTCGCCCACCACCACGCCCTGCACGATGCGGCCCTCGACCATCGAGGTGCCCAGCGTGCCCGCATTGAAGTTCACAAAACCCTCGTGCATCACGGTCGTGCCGGAGGCCAGATGCGCGCCCAGCCGCACCCGGTCCGCGTCGGCGATGCGCACCCCGGACGGCACCACGTAGTCGGTCATCCGCGGGAACTTGTCGACCCCGTACACGGCCAGGTGGCGGCCCGCCGCGCGCTCGATGAACCGCAGCTCGTCCACCCGGTCGGCCGGGCACGGCCCGGCGGAGGTCCAGGCCACGTTCGCCAGGGCGCCGAAGATGCCGTCCAGGTTCTGCTCGTTGGGCCGCACCAGGCGGTGCGACAGCAGATGCAACCGCAGGTACGCGTCGGAAGCGCCCTTGATCGGGTCGGCCAGCGAGCCGATGGTGATCCGTACCTCAATGGTCGACAGACCTGGCAGCAACCGCGGTCCGGTCAGGCCCGCGGGCAGCGCCGGCGGGTCGGCGGGCTCGTCGCCGAGGCCGAGGAAGCCGGGCGGGAACCAGGTGTCCAGCACCTGGCCCTCCGCGGTGACGGTGGCGAGGCCGATGCCCCAGGCAGGCGAGGTGGAGATGTCCGTGTGCACGAGGCGCACCCTACTAAAGGTCAGCTCCGACTTGGCGCGGGCGGGTGATTCACCACCGGCCGGTATCGTGCCGCCTATGGCGAACCCGCTCAGCCCCGACGTACTGGTCGACCCGGTTCTGCTCACCCGGGCCCTGGTCGATATCGAGTCGGTCTCCCGCAACGAGAAGGTGATCGCCGACTGCGTCGAAGAGGTCCTGCGGCAGGCGCCGCACCTGCACACAGAGCGGCACGGCCACACCGTGATGGCGCGCACCGACCTCGGCCGCAAGCGGCGGATCGTGCTGGCCGGGCACCTCGACACGGTTCCCCTGAACAACAACTTCCCGTCGACTGTGGTCGACGATCTCATCTACGGCTGCGGCACGTCGGACATGAAGTCCGGTGTCGCGCTGGCCCTGCATCTGGCCGCCACCCTGCCCGACCCCTGCTACGACGTCACCTATCTCTTCTATGAGGCAGAGGAGATCGAGGCGAGGTACAACGGCCTCAACCTGGTCTCCGAGGCCCATCCGGAGTGGCTGGCCGCGGACTTCGCGGTGCTGCTGGAACCGACGTACGGGGTGGTGGAGGCCGGCTGCCAGGGCACCCTGAGGGCCCGGATCCGGACCACGGGGCGGCGGGCGCATACCGCGCGATCCTGGCGCGGGGTCAACGCGATCCACGCGGCGGGTGAGGTGCTGCGGCGGCTCGAGGACTATCGCCCTCGGACGGTCACCATCGATGGATGTACGTACCGTGAAGGGCTGAACGCGGTCGGCATCGCGGGCGGGGTCGCCGGGAACGTGGTCCCCGACGAGTGCACAGTCGAGGTCAACCTGCGGTTCGCGCCCGACCGTACGGAGAAGCAGGCGCTGGAACACGTACACGAGGTGTTCGAGGGCTACGACGTCGAGCAGACCGACTCGGCCCCGGGCGCCCTGCCCGGGCTGGCCGCCGCACCGGCCCGCGAATTCCTCGCCGCGGTCGGCGCCGAACCGGCCGCCAAGCTGGGCTGGACCGACGTGGCCCGGTTCGCCGCGATGGGGGTGCCCGCCCTCAACTACGGCCCGGGCGATCCGCTGCTGGCCCACGCGCCGGACGAGCACGTGGAGATCGGCAAGATCCGCGACGGGGCGGCCACCCTGCACCGGTGGCTGGCTCCCAGCTGAGCCGGTCCGGCCGCGCCCGTCGGTCGGGCTCAGGGGCGCGGGATGCGGACCCGGCCGATCGCGCGCTGGGGAATCTCCAACGTGGCGTCCGGGTCGATCGCGGGGTCGCCGGGCCGATGCGCGAACGCCATCCGCCGCTCCTCGACCACCAGGCGGATGCGCCGCTGCATGCGGCGCTGCATCTTGGCGCGCTCGTAACGGATCACGGTGGCTCCTCTGCCCGGATGCCCGACCGCGGTCGGGCGCCGTGCCTGCCGTGGGGTACGTGACTGTTGCCGTGGTTCGTAACAGACGCCGCAGAGCTACCGTCCGTTGCTTCAATCTGGCAAAAACGCTCCGACGTCGCAATCCTCTTCTCGAAACCCGCCCGGTTATTCACCGGTACTGACCGTCCGAACTACGGTGGGTGCCATGACGGACAGCACAAGCGGGCGGCGGGGGTCGCCTCCGGAGCGTCACCGGGGAGCCGTGACGCTGCGACGCGAATCGATCCCGCCGAGCACCGCCGACGAGAAGCTCCTCGACTCGCACCATCGCGGCGAATGGAAGACCAAGGACGCCTGGCGCGCGCTGCGCATCCTCTCCGAGTTCGTCGAGGGCTTCGACACCCTGGCCGACCTGCCCCCGGCGGTGAGCGTCTTCGGCTCCGCCCGCAGCAAACCCGACAGCCCCGAATGCGAGCTGGCCGCCGACCTGGGCGCGGCCCTCGCCGAGGCCGGGTACGCGGTGATCACCGGCGGCGGCCCCGGCGTGATGGAGGCCGCCAACCGCGGCGCTACCGAAGCGGGTGGGATGTCCGTGGGCCTGGGCATCGAACTGCCCTTCGAGCAGGGCCTCAACGACTGGGTCGACATCGGCATCGACTTCCGCTACTTCTTCGTCCGCAAGACCATGTTCGTCAAGTACGCCCAGGCGTTCGTCGTGCTGCCCGGCGGGTTCGGCACCCTCGACGAGCTGTTCGAGGCCATCACGCTGGTGCAGACCAAGAAGGTGACCCGGTTCCCGGTCATCCTCATGGGCCGCGACTACTGGAGCGGCCTGATCGACTGGCTGCGGTCCGGGCCGCTGGCCGACGGCAAGCTCGGCGTCCACGACCTCGACCTGCTCCAGGTCACCGACGACGTCGACGAGGCGGTCCAGTTCATCGTGGAGGCCGACGCCGCGCTGTCCGGAACCCAGTGACGTGGCCGCCGTCTGCGTCTTCTGCGCCTCCTCCAAGAGCCTCGCCCCGCGCTGGCTCGACCTCGCCCGCGACACCGGCCGGGAACTCGCCCGCCGCGGACACACCCTCGTGTCCGGCGGCGGCTGCGTCGGCATGATGGGCGCGGTCGCCGACGGTGCCCGCGCCGGTGGGGCACACACCCTCGGCGTGATCCCGCAGGCCCTGATGGACCTCGAGGTGGCCGACACCGCGGCCGACGAGCTGATCGTCACGGGCGACATGGGCGCCCGCAAGAACCTGATGATCGAACGGTCGGACGCGTTCGTCACCCTGCCCGGTGGTCTCGGCACCCTCGACGAACTCTTCGAGGTCTGGACGACCGCCACCCTCGGGCTGCACCGCAAGCCGATCGTGCTGCTCGACCCGGACGGCTTCTACGCGGGCCTGGTGAGCTGGCTGGCCGGGCTGGCCGACACCGAGTTCGTGCGCCGGGCGGCCCTGGCACAGATCACGGTGGCCGACTCCATCCCCGCCGCCCTCGACGCCGTCGAGGCTGCCATCGCCGGATGATCCGCTGGTCACGTGACGACCGCGGTCCCGCTTCGTGTCGGACGGCCTGACCGGGAAGGGCGTCGTACCGGCGTGGTCTCATTGACGCCGTGAGCACGCAGGCGACGTTTCCGGCGGTGCGCCGGCCGGCGTACCGCCTGGTCCGGCGGCCCGTTCCGGCGCCGTCGCCGCTGCGTGACGACCCGGCGCAGGGGCGGATCGTCGCGCACACCAGCGGGCCGCTGCTGGTCGTCGGCGGCCCCGGGACGGGCAAGACCACGGCACTGGTGGAGGCCGTCGCCCACCGGGTCGCCGAGGGCGTCGACCCCGAGCGGATCCTCGTGCTGACCTTCGGCCGCCGCGCCTCGGCGGCGCTGCGCGACCGCATCGAGGCGCGCATTGCCCGGGTGCCCGGGCGCATCGTGCACGAGCCGCTGGTGCGCACGTTCCACGCGTACGCGTTCGGCCTGCTGCGCCGGGCAGCCTCCGATCGTGGCGAACCATCACCCCGGCTGCTCACCGGCCCCGAACAGGACCTCATCATCCGCGAGCTGCTGGCCGCCGTCGGCGACGAGGAGGCACCGGACGAGGTCCGCTGGCCGGACGCGCTGCGGCCCGCGCTGCCCACCCGGGCGTTCGCCCAGCAACTGCGCGACCTCATGCAGCGCGCCGCCGAGCGTGGCGTCGGGGCGGCCGAGCTGGCCCGGCTCGGCGAACGCCTGGGCCGCGACGACTGGCCCGCCGCCGCCCGCTTCGTCCGGCAGTACGTGGCCGTGCTGGCGCTGCGGGACGTCACCACCCGCGGCGCGGCCGCGTACGACCCGGCCGAGCTGGTGCGTGCCGCGTCCGGGCTGCTGGCCGACGACCCGGACCTGCTGGCGGCCGAGCGGCGCCGGCTCGCGTACGTGTATGTGGACGAGCTGGCCGAGACCGACCCCGCCCAGGTCGAGCTGCTGACCCAGGTCGCGGGCGGCGGGACGCCGCTGGTCGCGTTCGCCGACCCCGACTCCTCCGTGTACGGCTTCCGCGGCGCCGACCCCGGCATCGTGTCCCGGTTCCCCGACCTCTTCCGGAGCGCCGCGGGCGCCGCCGCCGGGACCGTGACGCTGCACACCAGTTACCGGGCGGCGCCCGGGCTGCTGACCGCCACGGGCCGGGTGGCCCGGCGCCTGCGCGGCCCGATCCGCCACCGCCCGCTGTTCCCGCCCCCGAGCGATCCAGCCGCCGCTGCGGAGCAGGGGCCGGAGATCGGGGCGGTGGTGCGGACGTTCCGGTCGCCGACCGCGGAGAACGCGTACGTCGCCCACGTGCTGCGCGAGGCACACCTGCTGCACTGCGTCGCGTGGTCGCGGATGGCCGTACTGGTGCGGTCCACCGCGCTGCAACTGCCCGCGCTGCAACGCGCCCTCGCCGCGGCCGGGGTGCCGACCGTGACCCATGCCGAGGATCTGCCGCTGCATCTGCAGCCCGCGGTCGCGCCGTTCCTGCTGTTGCTGCGCTGCGCGCTGGAGCCCGACGCGCTGGACGAGGAGGCCGCGGTCGCGCTGTTGCATTCGCCGCTGGGCGGGGCCGATCCGCTGGCCGAACGCCGACTCCGCCAGGGACTGCGGGCGCTGGCCCTGGCCGCGGGCGACCGGCGGCCCTCCGGCGACCTGCTGCTGGACGCCGTACGCGATCCGGCGGCGCTGGATGTGGTGGACCGGCGCTGGGCCGTTCCGGCGCAGAACGTCGCCCGGCTCCTGGCCACGGCCCGGGAAGCCGCCGCCGCGCTCGGCGCCAGCGCGGAACAGGTGCTCTGGTCGGTGTGGCAGGCCAGCGGCCTCGCCGAACGCTGGTCCGCCCTGAGCGCCCGCGCCGCAGCCACGGGGCCGGATCACAGCGCAGGGACATCGCCGGCGGGCGCGGGAGCCGCGCCGGCGGGGCCGGAGGGTGGTGCCCCGACCGCGACCGCTCGGGCCGGGTCGAGCGGGGAGGGTGAGCAGGCGCGGCAGTGGCGTGCCGCGGCCGCCGACCGGGATCTCGACGCGATGGTCGTCCTGTTCGACGCGGCCGCCCGGTTCTCCGACCGGCTGCCCGGCGCCCGCACCGAGATCTTCCTCGACCATGTGCTCGGTCAGGACCTGCCCGCCGACTCGATCGCGCCCAGCGGCGACCGCGGCGACGCCGTACGCCTGCTCACCGCCCACGCGGCCAAGGGCCTGGAATGGGACGTCGTCGTCCTGGCCGGCGTGCAGGAGGGGATCTGGCCCGACCTGCGGCTACGCGGCAGCCTGCTCGGCTCCGAGCGACTCGTGGACGTCCTCGCGGGGCGGGCGCTGGCGGGAGCCGCCGCGGTGGCCGGTCAGACCTCGGCGTTGCTGGACGAGGAACGGCGACTGTTCTATGTGGCCGCGACCCGAGCGCGGCGCCGGCTCGTGGTGACCGCGGTGGCGTCCGCCGGTGTGGGCGGCTCCGACGGGGAAGAGCAGCCCAGCCGTTTCCTGACCGAGCTCGCGTTGCCGGACGACCGCGGCGACGACGCCGACCCGCCCACCGCCCAAGGGGACGTGGTGCCGATGGGGCGGGCGCCGCGGGCGCTCACCCTGGCGGCGCTGGTGGCTGAGCTGCGTACCGTGGTCGTGGCGGAGGGGGCGGCCCCGGCCCGGCGGCAGGCCGCGGCCGTCGAGCTGGCCCGCCTGGCTCGTGCCGGGGTGCCCGGCGCGCATCCCGATCAGTGGTGGGGGTTGCGCCCGCTCTCGGACGACCGGCCGCTGGTCGACGACGGCCGCCCGGTGAAGGTCACGCCGTCCGCGATGGACAGTGCGCTGCGGTGCAGCCTGCGCTGGCTGCTGGAACGCCACGGCGGCGCGGCACCGCCCGGCCCGGCGCAGGGGGTCGGCAACCTGGTCCATGCGGCCGCGATGCTGGCCGAGGACGCCCACGCAGACCGGGAGAAACTCGTCGAGTACGTCGCCGCCCGCTTTCCCGCGATCGAGCTGGCCGCGCGCTGGCTGGCCGGTCCGGAGCAGGAACGCGCCCAGGCCATGGTCGACAAGCTGCTGCGCTGGCTCGCCCGCAACCCGCGCCGCCTGCTGGCGATCGAGCACGAGTTCACGGTCCGGCTGGACGACCCGACCCGGCCGATCCAGCTCACCGGGCGGGTGGACCGGCTGGAGGTCGACGAGCAGGGCCGGCTGGTGGTGATCGACCTCAAGACCGGCAAATCGACCGCCGTCACCGCGTCCGACGTGGACGAGCACGCGCAGCTCGCCGGCTACCAGGCGGCGGTCGACGCGGGGGCGTTCGCCGACTTCGGCTCGGAGAGCGGTGGCGCGGCGCTGGTGCAGCTCGGCCCCAGCAAGGAGGCCCGCGAGCAGATGCAGGCGCCGCTGGCCGAGGCGGAGGACCCGAACTGGGCGTACGCGATGGTGCGGCGCACCGCGGACACGATGGCCGCGGCCACGTTCTCCGCCGTGGTCAACGCGAAATGCCGGGTGTGCCCGGTGCGCACCGCCTGCCCGGTCTCCGGCAAGGGACGCCAGGTGGTGGAGCCCCCACCCGAGGACGCGGCATGACGGGGCCCCGCCAACCGTCGGCCCGGCCGGGCCGGGAACCGGGCCTGTTCGACGAGATGCCGCCCCGGCGCCCGCGGCACGCGGACTCCGGTCCCCGGTACACGCCGCTGGAACTCGCCCGGCTGCTGCGCCTGCACCCGCCCACCCCCGAACAGGCCGCGATCATCGCGGCGCCCGTCGAACCGGTGCTCGTGGTCGCGGGCGCCGGGTCCGGCAAGACCGAGACGATGGCGTCGCGGGTGGTCTGGCTGGTCGCCAACTCGTACGCGCATCCGGACGAGATCCTCGGTCTGACCTTCACCCGGAAGGCGGCCGGGGAACTGGCGCACCGGATCCGTACCCGGCTCGGGCAACTGGTCCGGCGACTCGGCCGCGACGAGGCGTTCACCGGCGAGGCGACCGTCGCCACGTACCACTCGTACGCGGCCCGGGTCGTCACCGAGCACGGCCTGCGCGCGGGGTACGAGCCGTCCGCCCGGCTGCTCACCGAGGCCGCCCGCTGGCAGATCGTCGATTCGCTCGTGCGGACGTACACCGGCGAGATGACCGGCCTCAACCGGGCTCCGGGCACGGTCACGGACGACGTGCTGGCGCTCGCCGGGGAGCTGGCCGAGCATCTGGTCACGGTCGACGAGCTGGCGGACTGGACGCAGCGGTTCGTCGCCGACGTGCAGGCCCTGCCGGGGCGGGTCTACCGCGACGTCGCGGACATGCTGCAGCGGCAGGGACAGCGGCTCACCCTGCTGCCGCTGGTCCGGGCGTACGAGCGGCGCAAGCTCGACCTGGAGGCGATGGACTTCGGCGACCAGATGGCCCGCGCCGCCCGGGTCGCCCGGGACCATCCCGAGGTGGGCGCGATCGAGCGCGGCAGGTTCCGGATCGTGCTGCTCGACGAGTACCAGGACACCAGCCACGCCCAGGTGGTGATGCTGAACGCGCTGTTCGGCGGCGGCCACCCGGTCACCGCGGTCGGTGACCCGTGCCAGTCCATCTACGGCTGGCGGGGCGCGTCCGCGGGCACGTTGGACCGTTTCCCGGCCGAGTTCACCGGGCCGGACGGGCGCCCGGCGGGAGTGCTCAACCTGACCCGCAGCTTCCGTAACCGGCCGGAGATCCTGCGCGTCGCCAACGCCCTGTCCACCCCCTTGCGGGAGGCGGGGGCGCGGGTTGCCGAGCTGGTTCCGGCGCCCCGCGTGGCAGAGCGGGTCGGCGGCCGCACGGTGGCCTGTGCGCTGCTGCCCACGTACGCGGACGAGGCCGAGTGGATCGCCGACAGCGTGCTGGCCGCGTGGCGTTCGGCGGCCGGGATGCCGGAGGCGCAGGCGGGCGAGATCCCCCTCGACCGGCGCCCGACCAGCGCGGTGCTGGTCCGCGTACGCAGCCAGATCCCCGTCATCGAGGAGGCGCTGCGCGCCCGCGGGTTGCCGGTCGACGTGGTCGGCCTGGGCGGCCTGCTGGACACCCCCGAGGTACGCGATGTGGTCTGCACCCTGCGTGTGCTGGCCGACCCGACCGACGGGGCCTCGCTGCTGCGCCTGCTGACCGGGGCGCGGTGGCGGATCGGCCCGCGTGACCTCGTCGCCCTGCACCGGCACTCGCGGGCCATTGCAGCCGCCCGCGCATCGGCCGCGCCAGGGTCGGCCGCGCCAGGGTCGGCTGCGCCAGGGTCGGCTGCGCCAGTGTCGGCCGCGCCAGGGTCGGCCGCGCCAGGGTCGGCCGCGCCAGGGTCGGCCGCGCCAGGGTCGGCCGCGCCAGGGTCGGCCGCGACGGTGCCGCGACCGGTCGGGGCGGGGGATCGGCCCGAGGATGTGGTGGCCGACCGGCTCGACGACGCCACCCTGGTCGAGGCGATGGCGGACCTGGGCGCGCCGGAGCAGTACTCGCCGGAGGGGTACGCGCGGCTGCGCTCGTACGGATGGGAGCTGAGCGAGCTGCGGCACCGCCTCGACCAGCCCCTGCCCGACCTGGTCGCGGACATCGAACGGACCATCGGGCTGGACGTCGAGGTCGCGGTGCGCGGCTGGGCCGCCGGGGACGCCGGGCTCGCCCGCGGGCACCTGGACGCGCTCGGCGACGTGGCCGCCCGGTACGCCGCGGAGACCGACGGCGGCACCATCGCGGGCTTCCTGGCGTTCCTGGCCGCGGCCGAGGAGGAGGAACGCGGGCTGACTCCGGGCCAGGTGGACGTGGTCGAGGGCGCGGTGCAGGTGCTCACCGCCCACGCCGCGAAGGGGCTGGAGTGGGACGTCGTCTCCGTCGCCGGGCTGACCCGGGCCGTGTGGCCCGGCGCGACCCGCGGCTCCGACCACTACCTGCGGGGGATCGGGGTGCTGCCGTTCCCGCTGCGCGGCGACACCGACGGCCTGCCCCGGCTGGACCTGGCGGCGGCCGGTGACCAGAAGGAGGCGATGGCGGCGCTGACGGCGTTCGACCGGGCCTGGCGCGAGCACGACGAGCGGGAGGAGCGCCGGCTCGCGTACGTGGCGATCACCCGGCCCCGCCGCCTGCTGCTCTGTTCCGGCTTCTGGTGGGGCGACGGGGTCAAGCGGCCCCGCGGCCCGTCGGTGTTCCTGGAGGAGGTCCGGGACGCCTGCGAGAGCGGCGCCGGGGTCGTCGACGTGTGGGCGCCGCAGCCGGTCGGCGACGCGGAGAATCCGCACGGGCGGCTCGTCGCCACGGCCGAGTGGCCCGCCGACCCGCTGGGTGCCCGCCGCCCCGCGATGGCCGCAGCCGCCGACCTGATCCGCCGCCTCATCACCGCCCCGGACGGGGAGCCGATCGACCCGGAGACCGCGCCGGACGCGGAGCAGGTAAGCACAACGAGGGACAGGGAGCCGGTCGACCCGGAGATCGTGCGGTGGCGGCGGGAGGCGGAGCTGCTGCTGGCCGAGCGGGCCTCGCACGATCACCGTGGCGGCCCGCTGGAGGTCGCGCTTCCTGCCCAATTGTCGGTTTCCCAACTCGTCGTGCTGCGCCGGGATCCCGGGGCGCTGGCCCGGACGCTGCGCCGTCCGATGCCGCAGCGCCCCACGCCGTACGCCCGCCGGGGCACGGCGTTCCACGCGTGGCTGGAGCAGCGGTTCGGGTCGGTGCGCCTGCTGGAGGTCGACGAGTTGCCGGGCGCGGCCGACGACGACGCGGCGGCCGACGAGGAATTGGCCCAGCTGCAGGCGGCGTTCCTGGCCTCGGAGTGGGCGCACCGTACGCCGGTCGAGGTGGAGGTGCCGTTCGCCACGACCGTCGCGGGAGTGGTCGTCCGTGGCCGGATGGACGCGGTGTTCGCCGATCCGGGCGGGCGCTACGACGTGATCGACTGGAAGACGGGGCGGCCCCCCACCGGAGCGGCGGCGACGGCCGCGACCGTGCAGCTGGCCGCGTACCGGATCGCCTGGGCGGCGCTGGCCGGGGTGCCGGTGTCGCGGGTCCGGGCGGGCTTCCACTACGTCCGCGACGGGGTCACCGCCCGCCCGGCCGATCTGCCGGACGCCCCGGCCCTCGCCGCGCTGATCAGCGACCTGCCGGAAGCCGGGGAATGACCTGCCCATCCGGGGCGTGGCGGCTTGCCCTGCGGCCACCGCGAGTTCTCGGGCAAGTCGCTCGTTGATCGCCATCTGGCCGCCGTAGCCGTGCTAGGCTGCGAGCGTTGTCAGTTTTGGTTTGCCAGGTACTCAGGAGCGCCTGTGGGGTCCTGCCCCAGGCGCTCTTTGTCGTAACCCGGGTTTCTCCGGTACGGGCGATCAGCACGACGACACGAGATCCGCAGGACGCGGCTCTTACTACCTCGCTCCCGTCCAGCCTGGCGCGGAGCGATCGACCGTCGAGGAGACGAAAATGGTTACCGGCGTTGTGAAGTGGTTCAACGCGGACAAGGGCTTCGGGTTCATCACCCCGGACGACGGCGGCGCTGACGTCTTCGCCCACTTCTCCGCAATCCAGACCTCGGGGTACCGCACCCTGGACGAGAACCAGCGGGTCGAGTTCGAGGTGACCCAGGGCCAGAAGGGCCCGCAGGCCGCCAACATCCGGCCGCTCTGATCTCAGCCTCGCGCTGACGCACCGGCGCCGGTCCCGACCGGGGCTGGCGCCGGTGCCGTTAGCGGCGGTGAGTCAGGACGCTCACTCGCCGCGAACTCCACGAACGGGACGCCGTGCACACCGCCGCCCGGGAGGCGGTGCCGGGGGTCGCCCCGAACTCCTCAGTGGGTGGGCGCGTGCGGTGGCTGCGGGGCGGTGCCGCCCAGGTGGGCGGGCTGCCACCAGGTGTCGTCGGGGCCGGACGGCTGATCCGGGTACGCCCGCTGCACCTTGTCCAGCAGCGCCCCGAGACGGGTACGTAGCTCGGCCGTGGTCGCGTCGGTGTCCGCGCGGGTGGGCACCGGCTCACCGACCGCGATGAGAACTGGCACGTGCCGCTTGGTCAGCTCCTTCGGCCTGCCCTTCGTCCAGAGCCGGTGCGGGCCCCAGACCGCCATCGGGATCAGTGGCACCCCCGCGTCGTGGGCCAGCCGCGCCGCGCCCGACTTCAACTGCTTGACCGTGAACGACTCGCTGATGGTCGCTTCCGGGAACACCCCGATCACCTCGCCGGATGCCAGCGCCCGGGTCGCCGTCTGGAACGCTCCGCCGCCCGCGCCGCGATCGACCGGGATGTGGTGCATGCCCCGCATGAGCGGGCCGCTGATCTTGTGATCGAAGACTGACTTCTTCGCCATGAACCGCACCAGCCGCCGGGCCGGCTGCGCGGCCAGCCCACAGAAGATGAAGTCCAGATAGCTGACGTGCGCGCTGGCCAGGACCGCCCCGCCGGTCGCCGGGACGTGGTGCGCGCCCTCGACGACGATCCGCAGATCCAACGCGCGGAACATCACCTTCGCGAGCCCGATGACCGGGGGGTACACGATCTCCATGCCGCAACCGTAGCGGCGCCGCACGAACCTTTGCATCGAACGTGCAACCGGACGGACCGTACTCGCGTCTTATGGACGACAGGCCACGTCGGGGAGGCGAGGGATGGACCGCAGGTACACCCGCGCGGCGCGCAGCGAACTGGCGCTCGTGTTCTACCTGGCCGCGGCGGGTATCGCCGTGGTGCTCGTGGTGGCGTTCGCACCCTGGTATCCGGTGGTGAGCGGCGCACCCGCCCCGTAACCGGTGACTGAGCGGGCTGACGCGGTGACCCACGCGTACCCCCGGTGGTGTTCACTGGAATTCATGTCCGACCCCGCCGCGCCGTCGACCGGGCACCGCCCGGCCGGCCCTTGGGGCTCGGGCATGGTCACCGCGATCGGCGTACCCCCGCAGAAGCCGCCGCCGGGCGGCCCGCCCGCGGGCCCGGGCCCGGACGGTCCGCGCCGCCGGCGGCGGCAGCTGGTGCTGTTCGGCGGCATCGCCGCCGCGATCCTCGCAGTCGGTCTGACCGTCATCCTCGTGCTGGCGCTCTCCGGCGACGGCGACGCGTTCGGGCGCAGGGCCGACAAGCCCACCGATGTACGCCCCCCGCTGGCGCAGGCGTGCCCCGCGCCGACCGTGGCGCCCAGCGGGGCCCCCACGCCGCCCCCGCCCCCGCCCGTGTCGGGGCCCCGCACGGTCGACGAGCAGGCCGGCATCTCGTACCGGGCGTACGGGGCGCCGTGGCAGCGGTGGGACGAGGTGTGGCGGGCCGGGACGCTGCGCGTGCAGTACCGGGTGGGGCAGCACTTCATCACCGAGGACTACCCGGGCGGGCAATACCACGCCTCGATCCTGTCGGCGGCGGTACCGGCCGCGGACAACGACGCGGTGACCCTGGACCTGCAGTGCGTGGGCCGTCAGGTGGTGGCGGACGTCCGCGCCGAGTACTACCCACAGCCCAACACGTTGGACCGGCTCCGCGACGAGCTGACCACGCTGGGCGGGCGGCCCGCCTGGGTCAGCGAGTTCCGGCTGCACTTCCACGAGCCCGGCCTGTCCGCCACCGACGAGCTGTCCGCGGTCGCGGTGATCGACGTGGGCCGCCCCGCCGCCGCCGTCCTGTACGTGTCCATTCCCGGCACCCACCGGCAGTACGACCACGTCGTCGACGAAGTGCTCGCGTCCGTGCGCCCGGTGTGACCGTGCCGGATACCGCGCGCGCTACTGTCACTTCGTGGCCCGCACACTGAAGATCCCCGCGACGAAGTATCCGATCGAACGGCTCACTCTCGACAACGGTCTGCGGGTGGTCCTCGCGCCCGACCGCAGCGCCCCCGTGGTCGGCGTCGCGGTCGTCTACGACGTGGGCATCCGCTCCGAGCCGCAGGGCCGGACGGGCTTCGCGCACCTCTTCGAGCACCTCATGTTCCAGGGCTCGGAAAACCTGGAGAAGCTCGCCCACTTCCGGCACGTACAGGGTGCCGGCGGCAGCTTCAACGGCTCCACCCACCTCGACTACACCGACTATTTCGAGGTGCTCCCGGCGGGCGCCCTGGAACGGGCGCTGTTCCTCGAAGCCGACCGGATGCGTGGTCCCCGGCTCACCGAGGAGAATCTGCGCAACCAGGTGGACGTGGTCAAGGAGGAGATCCGGGTCAACGTCCTCAACCGACCGTACGGCGGCTTCCCCTGGCTGAAGCTGCCCCCGGTGATGTTCTCCACCTTCCCCAACGAGCACGACGGGTACGGCTCGTTCGAGGACCTGGAGAGCGCCACGGTCGCCGACGCGCAGGAGTTCTTCCAGCGCTACTACGCCTGCGGCAACGCGGTGCTGTCGGTCGCCGGTGACTTCGACGTGGCGCAGGCGACCGCCATGATCGAACGGCACTTCGGTGACGTCCCGGCCCGCCCGGCGCCGCCGCGCCCCGACTTCGACGAGCCCGACCTGTCCGGCGAGCGCCGCGAGGCGTACACGGACCGGCTGGCGCCGCTGCCCGCGGTGGCCAGCGGCTGGCGGGTGCCCGACCCGATCGGTGATTTCGCGGCCTACCTGCCGTTCGTGGTGCTGGCCGAGGTGCTCACCGACGGCGACGCGTCGCGGCTGGTGGAGCGGCTGGTGCAGCGCGACCGGACGGCCACGAACGTGGGCGGCTACATCGGCTTCATGGGCGACGAGTACCAGGTGCGCAACCCGACCGCGTTGCTGCTGCAGGCGCATCTGCCGCCGGGCGGGGACGCCGACAAGGTTCTGCGTACGGTCGACGAGGAGCTGGACCGGCTGGCGAGCGACGGGCTGCGCCCCGGCGAGCTGGCCCGCACGCAGGCCCGGATGGCCACGCACCTGCTGCGCGACACCGACGCGGTGCTGGGCCGGGCGTTGCCGATGGCCGTGCTGGAACAGCAGCGCGGCGCACCGGAACTGCTCAACGATCTGCCCCGCCTGGTCGGGCAGGTCACCGAGGCACAGGTCGTCGCGGCCGCCGCCACCCTGCGGCCGGAGCGCCGCGCCACCGTCGAGGTCGTACCGGGAGCCGCCCAGTGAGCGCGAAGACAGTGAGCGCGAAGACAGTGAGCGCGAAGACGTTGCCCGACCTGGTGCCGGACGCCCAGCTCAAGCTGCCCAAGCAGGCCGAGCGGACGCTGGACAACGGGCTCACCGTGATCGCCATCCGGCGCGCCGCGGTGCCGCTGGTGGAGGTGCGGCTGCGGGTGCCGTTCGGGCGGGCGCCGCTGCCCCGGGCGACGCTGCTGTCGCAGGCGATGTTCACCGGCACGGGCACGATGTCCAGCATCGAGATCGCCGCCGAGCTGCAGGCCGTCGGCGGTGGACTCGCCGCCGGGCTGGACCCGGACCGCCTGCTGGTCACCGGCAACGCGCTGGCCGGGGGCCTGGAGCGCACCCTGGAGATCCTCGCGGCGGTGCTCACCGACCCGGCGTACCCGGCGGAGGAGGTGGCGACCGAACGGGAACGGCTGGTCGACCACATCCAGGTGGCGCAGAGCCAGCCCGCCCACCTGGCCCGTACGGCGCTGCTCAAGCGCATGTACGGCCGCCACCCGTACGCGGTGCAGACGCCGGAACCTGAGCAGGTGCGCGGGGTGCGCCCGGCGCAGCTGCGCGCCCTGCACGCCGACCGGGTCCGCCCCGACGGCGCCACGCTGGTGCTGGTCGGCGACCTCAACCCGGAGAAGGCGATCGACGCCGCCGAGAAGGCCCTGGGCGGCTGGATCGGCCCGGGCCGCGACGGCAGCATCCCGGCCGTCCCGGCGCTGGAGCCGGGCCCGCTGGTGCTGGTGGACCGGCCGGGTTCGGTGCAGTCGTCGCTGCGCATGGCGCTGCCCGCCGTGCCGCGCACGCACCCGGACAGCGCGGCGCTGCAACTGGCCAACCTGATCTTCGGCGGCTACTTCTCCTCCCGGTGGGTGGAGAACATCCGCGAGGACAAGGGCTACACGTACGGCCCGCACACCTCGATCGAGCACTTCGTGGCCGGTTCCGCGCTGATCGTGGCGGCCGAGGTCGCCACCGAGGTGACCGGCCCCGCGATGCTGGAGACCCTGTACGAGCTGGGCCGCATCGCCAGCCTCCCGCCCGGCGAGGAGGAGCTGGAGCAGGCCCGGCGGTACGCGTTGGGCACGCTGCGCCTCGGCATGTCCACCCAGGCCGGACTCGCGGGCCTCGCCAGCATGTACGCCAGTTTCGGCCTGCGCCTGGACTACCTGCGGGAGCACTCGGCCGCGCTGGCCGCGGCGACCCGGGAGCAGGTGGCCGAGGTGGCCTCCCGCTACCTGGCCCCGTCGCTGGCCGTGACGGTGGTGCTCGGCGACGCGGACAAGGTGGAGGCGCCGCTGGCCGCGCTGACCCCGGTGGAACGCAGCGAGGGATGAGTATTCCGGCCGCCGTCCCCGGCGCAGAGGGAGCCCCCGCCGCCGGGATCGTCCCGGACTATGGTGAGGATTGGAACTACGGGCCGCGTGACGGCCTCTTCGAGGAGCCCGACGCGGACGGGCCACCGCTGGCCCGTACGTTGCTCAACCGGGCCGCGCACCGGCGCAGCAATCCCGACTGGCTGGCCCATGCGTGGCGGGAAGCCAAGGTGCTCGTCGTCGACATCGTCAACGGCGGCCGCGCCCTGGTGAAGGACGCGACCGGCGGTGCGGTGCTGGTGTTCGTCACGGCCGCCGAGGCGCCAGACGGGGAGCGCTTGTTCCTCGGTATCGACGTGGACGGCAGCCCGGTTTTCATGATCGACGCGGCGTTGCCCGAGCTGCCCGACGCACGTCCCGCGACCCTGCGCGACATCGGGCATCTGCTCGACGCCAACGACGCCGGAGTGTTCGCGGCGGCCGCCGCGCTGGGCAACTGGCACGCCACGCACCTGTTCTCACCGCGCACCGGGCGGCCGACCCGGGTGATCGAGGCGGGCTGGTCGCGGGTGGACGATGACGGCGGCCAGATGTGGCCGCGCACCGACCCCGCGATGATCGTGCTGGTGCATGACGGGGTGCCCGGGCCGCAGGGCCGGTGCCTGCTCGGACACAATGCGTCCTGGCCGCAGATCGGCGAGGTGCGCCGGTACTCCTGCCTGGCCGGTTTCGTCGAGCCGGGGGAGTCGGCCGAGGCCGCCGTCGTGCGCGAGGTGATCGAGGAGGTCGGGATACGGCTGAGCAGCCTGCACTACGAGGGCAGCCAGTCGTGGCCGTTTCCGGGGTCGTTGATGCTCGGCTTCACGGCGGTCGCCGATGCCGACCAGGTGCTGGTGCTGGATCCGGCGGAGATCGACGACGCGGAGTGGTTCACCCGCGCCGACGTGACAGCGATGATCGCGGGCGAATACGTGCAGCCGGGCAGCGGGATGCGGATGGGCCTGCCGATGCGCTCGTCGATCGCATTCTTCCTGATCGAGCGCTGGCTGGGCGCCTGAGAAGGTGCGGACATGCGAAGACCCCGGTGTTGAGCCGGGGTCTTCGCGATCGGTCTCGGCTGGGTCAGCCCGCCACGCCCGAGCCGGCCAGCGCGCTCTTGACCTGGACGATGCTCGGGTTCGTCAGGACGACCTCCGTACCGCCGTCGGCGGGCACGATGCGTACGGTCGGCACGGTCTGGTTGCCGCCGTTCACGCTCATCACGAAATCCGCCGCGGCCGGATCCTGCTCGATGTCGACCACGTCGTAGGCGATGCCCTCGCGGTCGAGCTGCGACTTCAAGCGGTGGCAGTAGCCGCACCACGGCGTCGAGTACATGGTCAACATCGGAGTCGTCCCTTCGCAGAGGATCACATGGCACAGCGCCTTCGGTGGAAACGTCGGACGGGGGTGCCATGATTCCCGGTTGTGACAGCGGAGCGCGTACTTGCCGGGCTCGACCCGGAGCAGCGTACGGCGGTGACCGCGCCCGCCGGGCCGGTCTGCGTCCTGGCCGGGGCCGGTACAGGCAAGACGCGCGCCGTCACGCACCGGATCGCGTACCGTGCCGCGTCCGGCGAGATCAGCCCGCGTCATGTGCTCGCGGTCACGTTCACCGCCAGGGCGGCCGCCGAGATGCGGGCCCGGCTCGCCGGGCTGGGCGCCTCCGGCGTGCAGGCGCGGACGTTCCACGCCGCGGCGTTGCGCCAGGTCCGCTACTTCGCGTCCCGGCTGCTGGCGGGCCGGGCCATGCCGGAGCTGATGGAGAGCAAGGCCCGGCTGGTCGGCCTCGCCGCCGCCCGCGCCGGGGTCCGGGTCGACCGCAGCGGTGCCCGCGATCTCGCGGGCGAGATCGAGTGGGCGAAGTCCTCCCTGGTCGAGCCGGGGGAGTATGCGGTCGCCGCGGCCAAGGCCCAGCGTGAGCCGCCGCACGAGCCCGCCAAGGTGGCCGAGGTCTTCGCGGCGTACGAGTCGCTCAAGCGCCGCCAGGGTGTGATCGACTTCGAGGACATGCTGCGCGCCGCGGTCTGGGGCATCGAGGAGCACCCGGACGTCGCCGAGCAGATCCGCGCGCAGTACCGGCACTTCGTCGTCGACGAGTACCAGGACGTCAATCCGTTGCAGCAGCGGCTGCTGGAGGCGTGGCTGGGCGGCCGTGACGACCTGACCGTGGTCGGCGACGCCAGCCAGACGATCTACTCGTTCACCGGCGCCACCGCGTCGTATCTGATCGACTTCCCGCGGCAGCGCCGCGGCGCCGTGGTGGTCCGCCTGGTGCGCGACTACCGCTCCACCCCGCAGGTGGTCGGGCTGGCCAACGCGGTCATCCGGCAGGCACGGGGCAGCGAGGCGCGGCTGCGGCTGGAACTGGTGGGCCAGCGGCCGCCGGGGCCCGAGCCCGACCTCAAGATCTTCCCGGACGAGCCCGCCGAGGCCGCCGCGGTGGCCCGCCGCTGCCGGGATCTGCTGGCCGCGGGCACTCCGGCCAGCGAGATCGCGGTGCTCTTCCGGACCAACGCCCAGTCGGAGGCGTACGAGGAGGCGCTGGCCGAGGCCGAGGTGCCGTACGTGGTGCGGGGTGCGGAGCGGTTCTTCGAACGGGCCGAGGTGCGCGGGGCGATGGTCGCGTTGCGTGCGGCCGTGCGTTCCACGCCGGGGGAGACCCCGCTGGTGGAGGCGGTGACCGAAGCGCTGTCCGCGACCGGCTGGGTGCGCGACCGGCCCCCGGCGGGCGGGGCGCAGCGCGAGCAGTGGGAGGCCCTGGCCGCGCTGGTTACCCTCGCCGAGGAGTACGCGGCCGCGCCGCAGCTCGTACCGGTCGGCGAGGCGGCCGCCGTGCAGCGGGACGTGTCGCTGGCCGCGTTCTGCGACGAGCTGGCCCGCCGCGCCGAGCAGCAGCACGCCCCCACGGTCGAGGGGGTCACGCTGGCCTCCCTGCACTCGGCGAAGGGCCTGGAGTGGGACGCGGTGTTCCTGGTCGGGCTGGCCGAGGGCACCCTGCCCACCACGTACGCGAAGACCCCCGACCAGGTGGAGGAGGAACGCCGCCTGCTCTATGTCGGGGTGACCCGGGCCCGTCAGTGGCTCTGGCTGTCGTACGGGCAGTCGCGCTCGCCGGGCGGCCGGGCCCGGCGACCCTGCCGCTTCCTGCCCCAGCTCGACGGCACGGGCGGCCCGGAACGCGCCAGGCCGCCCGGCAGTCGCAAACCCGACCGGCGCCCCCCGCGGGTGGTGTCCTGCCGGATCTGCGGCTCGACGCTGCTGGCCGGTGCCGACCGCAAACTGGGCCGCTGCGCCACCTGCCCCTCAGACCTGGACCCCGAGCTGTACGAGCGCCTCCTGCAGTGGCGTGCGACCGCCGCGGCCGAGCAGAAAGTCCCTGCGTACGTCGTGTTCACGGACGCCACGCTGGTGGCCCTGGCGGAGCGGCGCCCGAGCACTCCGGCGGAGCTGCTGGCCATCGGCGGGATCGGCCCCCGCAAGCTCGGCCAGTACGGCGATGCGGTGTTCGCGCTCGTGACCGGCGCGGACCCCGCCGAGCTGCCCCGAAAAAACTTTGAGAACTAGTCCGTTAATTCGTTTGCCCTCCCCGCGGGGGTAGGCATAGCCTCATGGCACACCTCGACGAGCACGGGTATCAACCCTGCTCACCGGGGGTCTGTAAGACATCGGAATCGAGCGCGAGGCAATGGAGGAGGTGGCAACGATGAAGATCTTCACGATTCAGCGACCGTCGCTGCTGCCTGTTGCTGCCTGTGCTCCGTCCGCTTCCTGGCTGCCGTCCACCGCGCGCGTCGCGGTGCTCGCGGTCGAGCGGGCCCCGTTGTCGCAGGCGCACCAGGTCCAGAGCCAGGCCGAGCTGGCTCTGCTCGCGGGCGTCGATGCGAAGTACGGGACCACTGGGTTCAAGGGCAGCAACAGCGTCTCCAAGAAGCGCATGACGGATGGCGCCAGCGGTGTCCCGCCTCGAGGAAGGCCGGTCTGATCAACCAGACCAACCGGCTCACCTCGAGGCCGCGGAACCCGTAACCGGGATCCGCGGCCTTACTTATTTGCCGGCCTACCGGCCGGTGCACGACCGATCCAGAAGATCGAGAAAGAGAGAGGTGACCGGGCTTTATGAGTCTGGCGCTGGCCCCACTCGACGTGAGCGTCGACGTGGAGGCAAACCTGCCCTGTCGGAAGTTCGACCCGGACCTGTGGTTCTCGGACTCCCCGGCCCAGCTGGAGCTGGCCAAGTCGCTCTGCGGGGACTGCCCGCTGCGCGTCGAGTGCCTCGCCGGTGCGGTCGAGCGGAACGAGCCCTGGGGTGTCTGGGGCGGCGAGATCTTCGAGCGGGGTGCCGTGGTGCCGCGCAAGCGGCCGCGGGGTCGGCCCCGGAAGGTCGACGTCGCGCGCGACGCCGAGCTCAAGGTCGAGGTCGAGGAGCGGCTCGCCGCCAGCGGTCTCGAGCGCAACGCCGTGCGACTGGCGGCCTGACATGACCATCACCACCCCTTACCGAGAGACGAGCACCGTAACCGTGAACCCGAATGGAGCACCGAAGATGAGACTCATCCAAGAAGCGTTGTCCCGTGCTCGAATGCGTCGGCCTCAGGCGTACCGCACTGAGGCGCACCGTCCCGCTCGTCAGATCGCCACCGAGGCGCGCTACCGCGCCGCCGGCGAGCTGGGCGGAATCCGTTACTGACCGATCGAGCACGTGATCCGCTGAGATGACAAGGGGCCCGTCCGCGATGCGCGGACGGGCCCTCTTCGCGATGTCTGCCGGGCGTCAGGCCACCGGGGCGAAACCGGGCAGCCACTTCTCCACGATCGATCGGTACGGCGCCTGCGCCTCCAGCTGGCACAGCACCGCGATCGAGCCCAGCGTCACCCGGTGGATCAGCAGGTACGACGGCGGCAGGTTGAGCTTGCGACTGAGCTGGTACGCCGGGGACCGCGGGCTGGACAACCGCCCGGCCTCGGAGCGCAGCCACGATCGGGTGAACCGGAACGTGTCACCGGCCAGCGGCTCGATCATCGGGCGCAGGAAGTTCAGTACGGCCACCGCGTCGAGTTCGTCGTCGGGCTTGATGAAGCCTTCGTCGCGCAGTCCGTCGGCGACCGCCTCGGCGTCGCCGTCCAGCGCGAGGCGGACGAGACGACCGATCGGCTCCGGGTGACCGCCGGGTAGCCGGGCCACCGCGCCGAAGTCGATGACGCCGAGCCGCCCGTCCGGCAGGATTCGGTAGTTCCCGGGGTGCGGGTCGGCGTGCAGCAGCCCCGCCCGGGCGGGAGCGGAGAAGTGCAATACGGCCATGAGCCGGCCCGCCTCGTCGCGCTGCGCCTCGTCGCCGTCGCTGATCACCCGCGCCAGTGGGGTGCCCTCGACCCACTCGGTGACCAGCACGCGCGGGGCGGCCGTGACCACCCGCGGGACGAAGATCTCCGGGTCGTCGGCGTACGCTGCGGCGAAGGTCCGGTGCGCCTCGGCCTCCATGGCGTAGTCGAGTTCCTCGGTGATCCGGTCGCGCAGCTCCGCGAGCAGCGGCTTGATGTCCATCCCCGGATGGATGATCTTGAACATTCCGGCCAGCCGGGACAGCTGCTTGAGGTCGGCCAGCAGGGCTTCCCCGGCGCCGGGGTACTGCACCTTCACCGCGACGGCCATCGTCTTGGGCTTCGCGTTGCGGCGGGCCGGCGGCAGCTTCCACACCGCCCGGTGGACCTGCCCGATGCTGGCCGCGGCGGCCGGGCTGTCGTCGAACTCGGCGAAGTGCTCCCGCCAGTCCGCACCCAGCTGCTCGGCCAGGGCCTTGTGCACCGTGGCGACCGGCATCGGCGGCGCCGCCTCCTGCAGCTTGGTCAGCGCCTGCCGGTACGGCCCGGCCATCTCCTCGGGCAGGGCCGCCTCGAACACCGACAGCGCCTGGCCGAACTTCATCGCGCCGCCCTTGAGCTGGCCGAGGACGCTGAACAGCTGTTCGGCGGTGCGCTGCTGGATGTCGGCCGAGATGACCTCGGAGGCCATGCCGACGGCCCGCTTGCCGAACCCGAGCGCCGTACGTCCGGCGAAGCCGAGGGGCAGCGCGGCAAGCTTCGCGGTCCGGGAGGCCGCGCGACGCGGGATGTCGCTCACCAGATCATTGTGACCGACCGTGCCGAGTGTCACCGACCGGGATGAATACCTTTGCTCCCGGCCGCGCTGCAAGTCCGGGTTATCCCGCCCGGAAAGCGTCAGTTGCCGGCGCCCCACGCCAGGCGAGGTCTATTCCGGCTCGCCACTATTCCGGCTCGCCAGGGGCCGGGTCTCGTCCGGCTGGGAGCCGGCGGGCGCCTCGGGTGCGGCTGCAGCCGCAGTCGGGATGTGGTGGCCAGGTGCGCCGCCGGATCCGTCCGGGCGCGCCGATCTCCACCGCTCCGCCCAGCGTCTCCGCGATGCCGCCGTCGAGGTACGTCAGCGCCTCGGCCGCGGCGTACGCGGTGGCGGCCAGCAGGGTGGTCACGGCGCAGGGTTCGGCCGCGCCCGGGCCGGGCGCGGCACCCGGCCAGCCCGTGTCGCGCTCGCGCCGATGCAGGTCGAGACAGTTCAGGCACGGTCCACCCGCGGGCGGTACGAGCGGGCCCACGACCGCGACGCCGTCCTGGACGGTCACGGCGAGGTGGGCCTGGCGGCGTGCCGCGTGGGCGGCGGCCAGCAGCGCGGCGGGCTGGTCGTGCCCGAGCTGGACGACCAGCGTGGCCTGGCCGCGGCGGACCGGTCCGGTTCGGGCCTCGGGCGCGGCGCGGCGGACTGCCGCGGCGACGGCCGCTCGCCGGGGCGTGCCGACGTCGTCGCTGGTCAGGGGGCCGCCGGGCAGGTCGGCGCGGCTGACGTGGCCCGGGAGATCCGGATCGACATGGCCGACTCCGGCGGCGGCGAGGGCCACCGCGATCGGTGCGCCGAGCCGACCCCGCCCGGCGACCACGACCTGCGCCGCGGCCCGGCGCCGCAGGGTGCGCGCGGGGGTCGAGGTGGACGGCGCGGGTACGCGCGGCGGCGGGCCCGTACGCCGCAGCGCCAGGGCGGCGGCCTCTCCGGTGAGCCGGTCCCTGGTGTCGGCCGGCAGCGCGCTGGGCAGCAGGTTGCGCCCGGCCAGCACGTAACCGGCGGTGTGCAGGGCGTCCAGCAACGTCCGCGCGTCGTCGGGCGGCACGCCGAGCGCTGCGGCGCGGGCGAGGACCACCCGTTCCGGCCGGGTGCCGTCGAGCAGGTCGAGCAGAGCGGCGGTGCGCGGGTCCGGCAGTTCGAGCAGGATGGCCCGGCCGGGATCGAGCCCGAGCTGCAGCGTGTGCGACCCGCGCCAGATCCGCGGTACGCCGGGCAGCAATGTCGGTCGCAGCAGAGGTGTCCGCGTCATGGGTGACAGATTGTCACTACGGCAGCGCTCTGCGGAGATGGTTGTCCACAGGGCCGCACCCGCTCGCGCAGCGTTATCCACAGGCAAACGCGAGTTATCCACAGCCTCACGTGGCTGTGGGTGTGCCCGACAATCACCTAACGTGGCGGGACCGCCACGGGTTACGGCCGGACGGGGCGACTCCGGCGTCGCCCCCTCCGGCCCGACCGGCGATCAGGCCTTGGCCTTGCCCAGGATCCGGTTCACGGTCGTGCCGCAGACCGGGCACTTGCCCTTGGCCATGTTCATGCCCGTCTTCGAAACCTCCACGGTGCCCTGGAAGTCGCGCTTCTCCTTGCACTTCACGCAGTAGCCGTTGTACGTGTTGTCGGCCACGGTTCCTCCTCGTCTCGTTGTCGGCCGGGTCGGCCCGGGTGCCACCGGGCTGCGGTGGGACCGCTTCCCGTGCGGCGCTGGGCCGCTCCGCGACCACCTGGATGTGGCCACCCGCTCGGGGCGCTCCCTACCCAGGTCGGGCCGTTTCCATGTCGGCGCGGACGTCGACGGTGTCGCCGACGTCGTGAGTGTGCGATGCGAGATGTCCGAATAGGGGCAGATATGCCGAGACACGCCGAGGAATACGCTCAGAAGCTCCCAAACAGTACAGATAGGCGCCGCCGCAGCCCTGCCCCCGATGTGAGCTATCGTGGTCCGGATCGGGTGACCCCGCGGTGCGGCGCGGAAAAATCTTCCGGGCGCATCGGTACAAACCTTAAATTTCTGCCGCGTGTCGCCCGCTGTGCTCTTGCGGTGACCTGGGGCTCTCGGATTAGCGTCTCAACGTGAACCCGAAACTGGGCCGCGCGAGCCGGTAATGGCCCGCACGCGCAAGCCTGTCGTCGAGGTGCGGCGCAGCCAGCGCCGTCGCCGAACGGTGTCCGCCTACCGCGACGGTGAACGGGTAGTCGTCCTCATTCCGGACCGGTTCTCCCGAGCCGAGGAGACCGAATGGGTCGCCCGGATGCTCGCCCGGCTGGCCGCCCGCGAGGAGCGCATCCGGCGCACCGACGACGAGCTGCAACTGCGCGCCCGGCGGCTGGTCAACCGTTACCTCGCCGACCACGCGCTCAACGCCGCGCCCAACAGCGTCCGCTGGGTGACGAACCAGAACGGTCGCTGGGGCTCCTGCACCCCCGACGACGGCACGATCCGCATCTCCCACCGGATCCAGGAGATGCCCGACTGGGTCATCGACTACGTGCTGCTGCACGAGCTCGCCCACCTGGTCGTGCCGAGCCACAGCGCGCGCTTCTGGGACCTGGTCAACCGCTATCCGAAGTCCGAGCGCGCCCGCGGCTACCTGGAGGGCATCTCGGCCGCCACCGGCCTGGTCCTCGACGACTGACCGCCGGCCGCGCCGAACTGTCGGAGGCGCTCGCTAGCCTCGGCACGTGGTGAAGCGGATCGTCGTCGCGCTGCTCGTACCCGTCCCCTGGCATCCGCCCGGCACGGACGCGGCCGCCTGGCGTGCCGCGCTGGCCGAGGACGTGGCCGACCTGCTGGCCCGGCTGGCCCGGGCCGAGGCCGCCATCGCCACCACCACCGCAGACCGGGCGCTCGCGGAGGAGATCGCCTGGCCCGGCATGCGGATCTACGAGGTGCCGACCCTGACCGTACGGCCGGTGTTCGCCGCGGCCGCCGCGGACGGCTTCGACGAGGCGGCGATCGTCGCGGCGGACGCTCCCGACGTACCCGGAATGATCCTCGGCAAGCTGCTGCGCCCGCTGTCCCCCAAGCCGGTGGCGGTGGCGCCCGCCGTGCCGGGGCCGGGGGCGTTCGGTGTGGCGGCGCGGCTGCCCGTGCCGGACTGGCTGCCCGACCTGGGCCTGGACGCGGCCGCCCCGATGGCGCTGCGCCGGACGGCGCCCGAGCCCAGCCTGGTCGAGTCGACCCCGGACTGGCGCCGCCTGCGGGGCCCTGCCGAGCTGTCCGCCCTCGACCCGGCCCTCGAAGGCTGGGACGCCACCCGTGCGCTGCTCGGCGGCTGAACCCCGACCGGCGGTGGAGCCCCGGAGGTGGACCTCCGTCGGCCTACGCCTCGCCGCCGGGTTCGTCGTCCTCGGCGGGCTTCTCGTCGTCCGTGCCGAGCTTCTCCAGATCGGAGATGTCCCAGTCGAGCCGCGCACTGGCGAAGGCCTGCGGGTCGGCGAAGTCGTCGTCGGTCGGCAGCAGGTCGGGGTGCTCCCAGAGCCCGTCGCGCCCCTGGATGCCGCGCTGCTCGCCGAGCGCCGCCCAGAGCGCCCCGGCCTCGCGCAGCCGCCGGGGCCGCAGCTCCAGACCCACCAGCGCCGCGAATGTCTGCTCGGCGGGGCCGCCCGCGCCGCGCCGCCGCCGGAACGCCTCGCCCAGCGCGGCCACCGACGGCAGCCGGTCACCGGCCGCGCTGTCCACTACCGTGCCGACCCAGCCCTCGATCAGGGCCAGAGCGGTCTCCAGGCGGGCCAGGCTGGCCTTCTGCTGCGGGGTGTCCTCCGGCGTGAAGATGCCCTCCAGCGCCATGGCCTGCATCGTCTCCGGGTCGGACGGGTCGACCCTGCTCATCGCCTCTTCGATCGCGTCCCGGTTGACGGTGATCCCGTTTGCGTACGTCTCCACTGCGCTGAGCACGTGCGCGCGCAGCCACGGGACGTGCTGGAACAGCCGCTGGTGGGCCGCCTCGCGCAGTGCCACGTACAGCCGGACCTGGTCCTCGGGCAGCTCCAGGCCCTCGCCGTACCCCTTGATGTTGACCGGGATGAGCGCGGCCGTGCCGGCCGGGCCGAGCGGCAGGCCGATGTCGCCGGCCGAGAGGACCTCGGCCGCGAGCTGGCCCAGCGCCTGGCCGAGCTGGCCGCCGAAGAGCGCGCCGCCCAGGGTCGCCACCATCGACTGCATCGGCCCGAGCTGGGCCCTCGCCTCCTCGGGTACGAGGTCGCCCATCGCGCCGACCATCCGCCCGGCGATCGGGTCGCACAGTTTGCGCCACACGTCGAGGGTGTTGTAGATCCACTCGTTGCGGTTCCAGGCGGCCGCGGTCTGGATGCCCGAGGGCAGCGCGGAGACCGGGTCGAGCCAGTGGTCGGCCAGCCGCAGCGCCTCCTCGACCTGGTTGCGTTCGACGATGGTCACCGCGGGGTCGCCCGCCGCGGCCAGCTGACTGGCGGCCACCTGCCGGGCGAGGTCCCAGTTCACCGGGCCGCTGCCGGGGGAGGCGAACATCTGCTGCAGCTGAGCCATGAACTGCTGCATCTGCTGGGGGTCGGAGGGGTCCGGCGGCTGGGCGCCGGGCAGCGAGAAGCCGAACGGGATATCAGGCACGAGGTCCACGGTACGCGCGAACCGCCCGCCCGGAACTGACGCAGGTGTCCGCTCAGAGAGAACTCAGCAGGTTGCCAGCTCCGGCTCAGCACGGCTCAAGTCCCAGCTCAGGGAGAACTCAGAATGGTTGGATACGCTTCCGCGCATGAGACGTCGCGGTGTCACCGTCATCCTCGGCGCCCTGATCACCGCGCTGCTGGCAATCGGTGTCATGGCCATGCCCCTGCCGTACGTGGTGCTCAAGCCGGGGCCGACGGTGAACACGCTCGGCTCGGACAACGGCAAGGAAGTCATCCAGGTCAAGGACGCTCCCACCTCGACGTCCGCCGGCCAGCTCCGCATGACCACCGTGGGGGTGCAGCCCGACGTCGAGCTGATCTGGGCGATCCGCGGCTGGTTCAGCAAGGAGCAGGCGGTCGTGCCGCGCGAGCTGATCTACCCGCCGGACCGCACGGAGAAGCAGGTCGAGCAGGACAACAAGGAGGAGTTCCAGTCGTCGCAGTCCGCCGCGGAGACGGTGGCGCTGGGCAAGCTGGGCTACCCCGTGCAGACGTACGTGAAGAAGGTCACCGCGGGTGGCGCGTCGGACGGCAAGCTGCGCGCCGAGGACATCGTCACGTCGGTCGACGGCACCGCCGTCACCAGTCCGCAGAAGCTGACCGAGCTGATCCGGGCCAAGCCGGCCGGGGCCACGCTGACCGTGGCGTACACGCGGGACGGCAAGCCGGGGACGGCCTCGATCACCACCAAGGCGGACAAGGACGGCAAGACCCCCCGGATCGGGGTGGAGATCGACAAGCGGCAGCCGCACCCGTTCAAGGTGAGCATCGACCTGGACGAGATCGGCGGGCCGAGCGCCGGGCTGATGTTCACCCTGGGCATCATCGACAAGCTCACCCCGGCGGACCTCACCGGCGGCAAGATCATTGCCGGTACGGGAACCATGGACGACGACGGCAACGTGGGGCCGATCGGCGGAATCCCGCAGAAACTGGTCGGCGCCAAGGAGGCAGGGGCGCAGATGTTCCTCGTGCCGGCGGACAACTGTGCCGAGGCGATGCGCAACTCCGTGCCCGGCCTGCCGATGGCGAAGGTGGCCACCGTCGACGACGCCCTCACGGCTGTGAAGACGTTCACCAGCGGTGGCACGCCGACCCCCTGCCCGGCGGCGTGAGCCGGGGGCCGTCGTGTGGCCTCGCCGTTCGTCGCCCGGCCGCGCAAGAATCGGTCCGGGTGTACCGGGTACACCCGGGCAGCATCGTAGTGTGAGTCACCGGCCGGCCGCCGCGGCCGGCGGACGGCGAGACCGAGTGTGTGGAGCCAACGTTGGTCATGCGTAGCAGCCCGCTGCCGAGGATGAGCCGCCGTGGTCGCGTGACCGTGGGCGTCCTGGTGGGGGTCTTCCTCCTGTTCACCCTGCTCGGCTGGGGCATCGACGCGTACACCGACTGGCTGTGGTTCAACGAGGTCGCGTTCACGAACGTCTTCACCGGGGTCCTGCTGACCCGGTTGCTGCTGTTCGTGGCGGTCGGCCTGGCCATGGCCGTGATCATCGGCGTGAACCTGTATCTGGCGTACCGGCTGCGGCCCATGCTGCGTCCGCACTCCGCCGAGCAGGCCACCCTCGAGCGGTACCGCATGATCATCGCGCCGCGGATCGGCACCTGGATCACCGTGGTGTGCGCCGTCATCGGCTTCTTCGCCGGGCTGAGCGCCCAGAGCCGGTGGAAGGACTGGATGCTGTTCCGCAACGCCCAGCCCTTCGGCGTCAAGGACCCTCAGTTCAAGGTGGACATCGGCTTCTACGTCTTCGAGTACCCGTTCTGGCGCTATCTGCTCGGCGTGGGCTTCACCGCGATCGTGTTGTCGGTCATCGGCGCTCTGACGGTGCACTACATCTTCGGCGGGGTCCGGCTGCAGGGCGTCGGCGACCGGATGACGTCGGCCGCGCGCGCCCACCTGACCACCCTGGTGGCCTTCTTCGTGCTCCTCAAGGCGGTCGCGTACATCCTCGACCGGCGGGCCCTGCTGCTGGAACAGCACGTCTCCCCGGGGCTGTACGGCGCGGGCTACACCGACGTCAACGCGCTGCTGCCGGCCAAGGAGATCCTCGCGTACATCTCGATCGTCGTGGCGATCGCGATCATCGTCTTCTCCAACGCGGTCATGCGTAACCTCGTCTGGCCCGGCGTCGCCCTCGGCCTGCTGGCCATCTCCGCGGTCGCGATCGGCGGCATCTACCCGCTCACGGTGCAGAACTTCCAGGTGCAGCCGAGCCTGCAGGACAAGGAATCGCCGTACATCGCGCGCTCCATCGAGGCGACCCGTGCCGCGTTCGGCCTGGACAAGACACAGGTGAGCGCGTACCTCGCGTCGAACACCACGCCGCCGGCGAACCTGCCGGCCGACACCAGCGCCCAGAACGTCCGGCTGATCGATCCGCAGCTGGTGTCCGAGGCGTTCACCCAGTCCCAGCAGGTGCGCGGCTTCTACGACTTCGGCCAGAAGCTCGACGTCGACCGCTACACCACCGCTGGCACCACCCGCGACTACGTGGTCGGCGTCCGCGAGATCAACGACGGCCAGCTCACCCCGCAGCAGCGCAACTGGCTCAACCGCCACACCGTCTTCACCCACGGGTACGGCCTGGTGGCCGCCCCGGCGAACCAGGTCTGCGGCGGCGGCCTCCCGTACTTCGTCTCCGGCTTCCTCGGCGCGGGCCAGCAGACCAACTGCTCGTCGCCGACCGAGGAGATCAAGGTCGACCAGCCGCGGGTCTACTACGGCGAACAGGCCACCGAGTACGCCATCGTCGGGCAGGCCGACAAGAACAAGAACGTCGAGTTCGACCGCCCCCAGCCCGGCGACAACAACGCCGGGGAGCGCTACACCTACACCGGCACCGGGGGTGTGCCGATCGGCTCGACGTTCCGCCGCTTCGTCTTCGCCATCAAGAACGCGGAGAGCAACTTCCTGCTCTCCGACGCGGTCAACAGCAAGTCCCGGCTCATGTACGTGCGCGACCCGCGCACCCGGGTGGAGAAGGTGGCGCCGTTCCTGACCATCGACGGCGACCCGTACCCCGCCGTCGTGGACGGGCGGATCAAGTGGATCCTGGACGGCTACACGACGTCGTCGACCTACCCGTACTCGCAGCAGATCAACCTGCAGCAGCAGACCCGCGACGAGCTGACGAACCAGGGCACGTTCGCGCTGGCCCGCGACAACGTCAACTACATGCGCAACTCGGTCAAGGCCACCGTCGACGCGTACGACGGCACGGTCACCCTGTACGAGTTCGACGACCAGGACCCCGTGCTCAAGGCGTGGAACAAGGCGTTCGGCGGGCACCTCATCACCCCCAAGGCCGAAACCCCGCCCGACCTGGCCGAGCACTTCCGGTACCCGGCCGACCTGTTCAAGGTGCAGCGCAACCTGCTGGCCCGCTTCCACGTCGTCAACCCCGCCGAGTACTTCAGCGGGCAGGACTTCTGGCAGGTCCCGAACGCCCCGGACAACCCCGACCGGCAGGTGCAGCAGCCGCCGTACTACCTCAACGTGCAGCTGCCCGGCCAGGAGGGCACCCGGTTCCAGCTCACCTCGGCGGTGACGCCGAACAACCGGCAGAACCTGGCCGCCCTGATCTCCGGCTCGTACGTCGACAACCAGCCCCGTCTGGAAGTGCTGGAGCTGCCCGACCAGACGGTGATCCCCGGCCCCGTTCAGGTCCACCAGAAGATGACAAACAACGCGGCCGTACGTTCCGAACTGACCCTGCTGTCGAACAGCAACCAGAGTCAGGTGCTGTTCGGCAACCTCATCTCCCTGCCCATCGGCGACGGGATGCTGTACGTCGAGCCGGTGTACGTCAAGAGCGGCCAGGAGAACGCCGTACCGCTGCTCCAGAAGGTCCTCATGTCCTACGGCGACGGCGGCGAGTACGTCGTACTGGCCAACAGCCTCAAGGCAGGGCTCGACCAGCTGGTCGCGCAGGGCAAGAACCAGTCCGGAACGAACAGCGGCAACACCGGGAAACCACCGGCGTCGGGCACCCCGCCCGCACTGACCGGGCAGCTCGCCCAGGCCGCCGCCGACC
Source organism: Krasilnikovia sp. MM14-A1004 (assembly GCF_047159485.1). Lineage (GTDB taxonomy): Bacteria > Actinomycetota > Actinomycetes > Mycobacteriales > Micromonosporaceae > Actinoplanes. Next base: position 769,927 of record NZ_AP038773.1, read on the forward strand.
TGGACCAGGCCATCGCCAACGTCAAGGCCGCCCAGCAGTCGGGTGACTTCACCCGTTGGGGTCAGGCCATGCAGCAGCTCGACACTGCCATGACGAACTTCCAGAACGCGCAGAAGGCGGCCGGTGCCGGTGGCACGCCGACCGGGAGCCCGTCGACGCCGGCCTCGGGAGCACCCTCAGCACCACCGTCCACGAACCCGACACCGGGTAGTTGACCTGCCGGTTTGTCATGAAGGCCCCGTCGCTTCCGCGGCGGGGCCTTCAACGTGAAGGGGAGTGTGGCGTGCGTCTCGGGGGGTGGTTTTGCAGACGGCTACGGCATTGCGCTAGGGTTAACAGGCCGACGCGGGGTGGAGCAGCTCGGTAGCTCGCTGGGCTCATAACCCAGAGGTCGCAGGTTCAAATCCTGTCCCCGCTACCACGGGAAAGGCCCCTCAGAGAATCTCTGAGGGGCCTTTTTCTTGCCTCGTGCAGCCAGCTTTGCAGCCAAGCGGCAGGATCAGGCGGTTTCGTCGTCGCTGTCCGGGGGACTCCAGCCGTCGCCGAAGATCATGCCTGCGACTTTCTCGGCGGCCTGTCGGTCGCGGCTGGTCGAGCGGCGGGTGTAGATCGAGAGTGTGTGGGCCATCGTCGCGTGGCCCATCCGGTCCGCCACAACCTTCGGGACCACGCCGCCGTCCAGGGAGACGGTCGCGTAGGTGTGCCGGATGTCGTGCAGCCCCGCAAGGTGGCAGCTGAGGATCGCGACGCCGCGGTGCACCACGCGGTGGATGTTCTTCACGGTTTTCGGTGGCCAGTCCCAGCGGGCCGTCGACCGCGCCGGCTCCCCAAGACGTGGGTTGTAGATGGTCCGGGCGAGGCTGACCTGAAGCGGTGTGCCGAACACCCCGAGCAATGCGGAGGAGGTAGCGGCGGCACGGAACACCGTACCCCCCGGGAGTCAGCCCTGGCATCCTCGGACAGGTCCTTGCGGACGGCGTCGAGGTCGAGCGCTTGGATCTCCACGGCCGCTCTCACTCGGCGATTACCTGGATGTGGGACCAGGAGCCCGCGATTGGCGGATGTCTGAGTCAACCAGGTGGCTAGGCGGACTCGAGCCCTTCGGGCGGTTCACACAGCGGACATACATCATCTAGCTCCGTAAAGAACAACGAAGCCTCCTTGATGCATATCTCATTCACCTTGGCAATACTACGTAGGTCTGTTTTAAGCGCTATTCGCAGAATGTAGGTTTTCTTGGTCATCCGGTGATCGGCGACGAGGCGCTCCGAAAAGCTGGTCAATAGGACAAGCCGCGACGACCTGAACATCAGGCGCTGAATCAATTGGGCCGCACTGAAGCTCTGCAGAGCGCCCTTCGACAGGCTGATGTAATCAGAAGTACTCCGTAAGTCCCAGAAAGGTGCAATTCCATTGAGCATCCGTAAGAGGTTCCTCGGAGCCATGGCGTTTGTCGCCACGATTGCGTCGGCCGCAATATTTAGCGCTACCCCCGCGTCGGCAGCTGTTGTGGACAGCGGCCCTTGGGAGATCCGCCCTTATGCCAATTCCACCAAGTGCGTGGAGATTCCAAATGGTTCCAAGTCGGATAGCACGGTCGCGGATCTTTGGAGTTGTGCCAGCGCGGCGTTGCCCAACAACACGGGGGGCATTACGCCGTTGTGGCATCGCTGGATTTGGCGGAAAATGTCAAGCGGCTACTTCGAGATCATCAATGGCAACAGCGGGAAATGCCTTAATGTGCCGGGCGGATCCCTGAACAATAGTGTCAAGATCATCCAGTACACGTGCACCACGGACTCGAGCTCTGCCAAGAACGACAGGTGGGAGCAGGTCTGGGTAAAGAATGCCAACGGGTATTCCTGGTACGAGATCGTGAATCAGAATTCTCACAAGTGTCTGAACCTCCCGAACGGGGCCAACGCCAACGGAACTCAGCTGATTCAGTACACCTGCGGTGCCGGTGCATCCAATGAGATCTTCACCTGGGTTCCCGCTAAGCAGGTCTGAGACATTCCCGGGTGCTCCACGACCACATGGCACGTGGACATCAAGCTGGACTGGCAAGACGACTGAAGACGAAGAATCCGGTGTCGAGCTGAGACGCACCGAGACGTGGATCGGGTGTCCGTCCAGGCTCTGCGGATCGGGCGCGACAGCGTGCGGCGGGTGAGACGTCGGAAGGACCCGGCATAACCCAGAGGTCGCAGGGTTCAATCCAGTCCGCTACTACGGGAAACGGCCCCTCAGAGACCCTCTGAGGGGCCGTTTCATATGGGTACGTAAACCGACGTTCATCGCGCTGACCTGCGGAAACAGGCAGGGCGCGCGTGTGAAGATCGTGTGTTCGTTCGTCGGTTGCTGGCTCTCGCGGATCTTCTGGCCGTGGTCGCCGCCGCGACGGCCTTCGCCTCCGTTGCCGTCTCTGGCGCGCGTTGATCCCTGGGCGGACTGGATGCGCTCTGTGCTCGTCCCGGATCCGGCCGGTGCTGAATCTCGGCGCGACGCGTGCAGGTGTTGTGTGCATTCGCGCTGGTGAGAAGTGGTTCACAGCCTGCTGCCGCTGATCGGCAGTACGGTCCGCGCTTGATCTTCTTCGAGGACGGCGACAACTCGGCTCCAGCGCGTGTGGCCGAGCCGCAGCGGCGCGTTGCGGGAGCTCGCTATGTGGCGACCAACCTGGCCGTGTTCGTCGTCTGCGTGGCTCTCACCATGGTCGGGATTCTGGCCCTGGCGCTGCTCACAGTGTTCGGTCTCCTGCTTGCCGCCAGGTAGGGAGGCGGTCACGCGCCGCGCAGTCGATAACCGGCATACAGGGACGCATCCAGGTCGTGGCGACCGGGACCCACAGAGCGGCGTCGCCGTCCTTGGTCGCCACGACCGTCGCGGACGGCCGACCCCGTCGGCTAGTTGTCCTGCCCGGTGGTGGGCTTGGCGAGCGTCCTGCTGCGCTGCTCGGCCGCGTCGAACAACGTGGACACGCGCGTCAGCTCCGCGCGGTCGGCGGGATCGAGGCGCTGGGCGTACTCGCGGCGGAGGTTCAGAGCGGTCGCCGACAATTGGACCTTGAAGTCGCACTGTACGTCCTGGACCGCGATCCTGATCTCCGATGCCCGGCGCTGCTGGAGAGTCCGGCGGTCAGTGCGGTACGCCACCGTGAGCTGCTCGACAACGGCGTGGGGCGAAGCGTACGAGTAGTGCTTCGTGCCCAGGCAGCGGCTCCACTCCCGTAGTTTCGCCGTGTACCGCGGGTCGGCTGTCGCCTCCGACTGCAACCGCATATTGAACTCCTGCGGCAGGTAGGCGATCCGGGCCCAGGTGTCGAGATCGCCGTACACCGCCGTGTGCGACCGGGCCGCACAGCCCTGCTTCGGGAACGTGTACACGATGCCCTCGGCGGCGTGGAACGTGGCCAGGTCGTCGGCCGGGCCGAGCAGGGCCGTACGCAGCCCGGCGCCGCCCCCCGAGTCGGCCGATTCCGGCCCTGCGGCGACCGGGCCGTCCGACAGTCCATATCCGTGCTTCCGGGCGTAGCCGAGTCGCACCGCGCGATTGCCGCTCGCGTCGGGTTGCGGCCGGTCGGCGACGCCCGCCCACGTGAAGCCGGAGTTGCTCATGCACTGCCGGGTGAGCGCCACGTCGACCTCGTCGACCCGGTATCGCCGCTCGGCGTAGTGGCCCGTATTGGTGATCATGTCAACGGTCGCCTCGTCGAGGCGGGCCGGGCCCGGGGCCGCCGCGGGTGTGGGGCGGTGCGCGCAGCCGACGAGGGCCCCGGCCGCCAGCACCGAGAGCAGAATCGCCCGGTATGCAGGACGCATTGTTTCGCCTCGCTCCGCAGTCGCGTGGTCCGAGCGGGTGCCTCCCGCTTCGGGGGGCACCCGCGTATCGGCTGATCAGCACCAGTTCATCGACGAGATGACGTCGGCCCAGCTGCCGCCGCCGGGGCGGCTGTTCTGGCGCAGGTCCGCGCGCCGACTGCCGATGATCTCGTTGAACGCGACGCCGGTGTAGCCCGGTCCCTCCCAGAAGTGCACAGTGCAGTTCACGCCGTTGTTGAACGATGACCAAGAGTTGTTGTCGATGTAGGACGGCAGGGTCGAGTTCGCGTTCCGTCCCTGCCAGCGCCTACCTTCGAAGTTGTTCAGCGGCCAGAGGCAGGCGTACTCGCTGGGGCAGTCTCCGAGGCTCAGCGTTGACACGTCACCCGCGGGGACCGGGGTCTTGCCGCTGCCGGGCGCGGCCTGCGCGGGCGCAGCGAACGCCCCGGCGGTCAGAGCGAACGCAGCGAGAACGGTCGCTGCGCGCCGAGCGTTGTTCATCATGTCGTTCCCCTTCTCACCGATCATTCCGGGTTGTCGCCCAGCTTTCCCCGGGATCGGCAGGGGATCGGAACCTTTCGATGTGGGTCGAATCGTGGACCGCGGTCCTGCTATGCGCCCGACAGGCGGCGGCCCAGATCCGTGGTCCGGTGCAGGATCTGCTTGCCCACCCGATGGCTGGTCAGCAGGCCCGCGTTGCGCAGGATGGCGGTGTGATGGCTGGCGGTCGCCGGTGACGTGCCGGTACACCGGGCCAGCTCGGTGGTCGAAGTCCCGAGCGACGCGGCACGCAGGATCGCGGCGCGGGTACGGCCGAGCAGCATGTCCACGCCGTCCGAGGAGGATCCGGCGTCGATCGTGGAGGACTCCTCCCGCGGTGCCGGGTAGACCAGAACCGGTTCGAGCGCCGGGTTGGCGAGGGCGACCGGGCTGCCCTGGCAGAAGTACGACGGGATCAGGGTGATGCCCCGGCCCCGCAGCACGAGCCGCTGATCTCGCGGATAGCCGTGCACCTGCAGCACCGGCGGGTGCCACCGCGTCGACGGGGACAGCTCGGTCAGGAGCGAGCTCATCCCGTCCTGCAGTACCCCGGATTGGCGTACCAGGCGGTGCTCGGTCACGCGCCGCCCGATCGTCGGCCAGTGCGGGCGTACGGCGACGTCGAAGTAGCGCCGCAGCCCCTCGCTCAGATGTCGGCGGGCGGCCGGCTGGCCGGCGGCGAGATCGGCGGTCCAGGGGGGCAGCGACGTACCCTGAGCGATCATCGTCTCCATCTGCCGCCGCACCTGGGTGCGCGGCGTGTCGGCGATGATGTCGATCATCTCCTCGATCTCCCCGGACCCGGTGGAGGGCGTGAGGAAATCGGGGAAGTAGAACGACAGCGGCATCAGGGGCAGCAGGGTCGACCGGAGCAGAGGCGCGAGCCCGGCGGCGCGAATGTCGCGCCGCACCTGTCGGTGCCAGTCGAGATGGTTGAGATAGCCGACCCTGGTCTGCAGGCGGTGAATGCTGAAGACCAGCTCCCACATGGGGTCGGCCGAGTCCCGGACCTTGGTCCGGGCCATGTCTTGTGCGTTGAAAACGATACTCAGGATGCCTGCCCCCATGGCTCTATTGTGGTGGTTGCGGTCGGGGAAGCCAGTGCCTGTCGGACGGGAGACATGGCGACGTGATATCAGCCTTGATCGCACCCACTGTGATTCGTCCCACGTCTGCCCCTGGTCCGGGAATCCGGCAATGAATGCTTGCCCCGTCAAGAATTCGGGTGGCGGAAATCGGCGACCCGGCGGGCCGGGCGGGCCCGGATCTGTGGCGTGCGCCACAGGGCGGCGATTGCGTCCACGAGCCGGGCCACCGGGTACCCGCAGAGCAGATTCTCAGCATCGCGGGCGCGCAGCCGATAAGACTGCGGTGAACCGGGCTTGGGGTGCAGGGGGTGAATGACACCGCGGGTGGCGCCGAGCTGTCGGCTGCGCTGTTGGCGCTGGAGGACCGGGTCATCGTCGACGCTGCTGCCGGGTACTCGGCCGCGGTGGAACTCGAACGGCGGGCTGACGCTCTGGGCGACACGGCGTTGCTCATGCGCGCCCGGCTGTGCTGGATCGACATGCTCCGGCGCACGGGTGACTACCGGGAGGCTGCCCGGCACATCAAGGGCATCCAGGCCTGGGCTCGCAAGTACGGCGACCGCCGCCTGCAGGCGCGTAGCCACCTGGTGTGGGCGAACATCGAGTGGCTGTCCGGAAATCGGGCCAAGACCCTGAGGCACGCGCAAAGCGCGGTCGAGTTGCTGGATGGTACGGCCACCCCGCACATGCAGATCTGGCACCGGCTCCGGCTGGCCAGTGCGCTGGCCGAGAACGGCGACATGGACGCGGCGCGGCCGTGTTACCGCCAGGCCGAGGAACTGGCCCGTGAACTCCACGAGTGGGAACGGCTCACCGTGGTGTTGAACAACTGGGCCTACGGCGAGTACAAGTCCGGTGACTTCCCGCGAGCCGGAAAGGTCGCGCGGCGCATGCAGGACCACGCCGTGGTGCGGGGCTACCACCTCGACGCGGGCGCGCTGGACACCATCGGCGCGATCCAGACCGCCAACGGCGAGTACGCCGAGGCGGAGCAGACGATGCAGGTGTGCATCGCCCGATACAAGAGCGCAGGGGTCAACGACGCCGACGAAATGGCCGAGTACCTGCTGACCCTGGCCAGGGCTCAGCGTGGCCTCGGCGCTACCGGCCGGGCCCTGGTCAGCCTGGACGCCGCCCACCGGCAATGCACAGAGGGCGACCTGCGCGAGATCCTGGTCCGGGTGTACGAGGAGAAGGCTGAACTGCACGCCGCCAGGGGTGAGCACGCCGAGGCGCTCGCCGCGAAGGAAGCCTTCATCGCAGCCCGGGAGAGCCTGTCCTCCCCGCGGCGAAAGCCCATGCGCTTCACCCTGCCGGCGATGTTCCGGCCCCACCGGGGTCTGCGAGGGAGCCGGGCCGGCGGGTGAGCAGCCGGTATCGCTGACGGATCACGGCCCCCCGAGAATTCCCCGAGGGGCCGTGGCCGTCTACCGCGCGGGTTCGAGGACGACGACCGGGATCTGGCGGGTGGTCTTCTGCTCGTAGTCGGCGAAGCCCGGGTACGCGGCCTTCTGCGCGGTCCAGATGCGTTCCCGCTCGTCGCCCTCGGCGACTCTGGCGACGAGATCGACCTTTTCCACGCCGATCTCCGCTTGGACCTGCGGATTGGCGAGCAGATTGAAGTACCAGTCGGGATTGGTGGGCGCGCCGGCCTTGGACGCGAACACGGCATAGCCGCCGTCCATCTTCTGGTACATCATCGGGTTCACCCGAGGCTGGCCGGTCCTGGCGCCCACCGTGTGCAACAGCAGCAGCGGCGCGCCGGCGAACTGGCCACCCACCTGCCCACCGTTGGCGCGGAACTCCTCGACAATCTTGTCGTTCCAGTCGCTCATGACGTCTCCTCGTCCGTGTACCGGATCCTCGACGCAATTCTGGCAAACACGACCGTGGCCTGACGTAGCGACACGGACAAGCGCCGATGTACCGGTCGTCGGGCGGGCCCCGCCCCGCGGATGATCGCGAGCGCGGCGTGAGGGTCCGGCACGGACAATGCTGCGGGCTTCCTGGTTCCGTCACATGAACCCCGTGGTGCTGCCATCGTGGGTGGCGACAAACGTGATGCCACAAGCCGGCGATGAGAGCGGTGCTGCGGTGGGCCTCGCTGACGCCGGAGGCACCGGCCAACAGCGGGGGAAGCCATGGCGGAGAACCATGATTCAGCAGTGCGGCGCGGTGCGCCCCAGCGGCACGTGATCGGGAAGATGGCGGCGGTCGCGGGTCTGGCTGTCGCAGCCGCCGGCGCCGTACCGGCCGTGGCCCGGGCGGCGTTGCCGCCCGGCTGCACGCAGAGCGGCCGTGCTGTGACCTGCGCCTTCGGGTTCACGGGAGCCGAGCAAACCTTCGTCGTGCCGCCCGGCACGACGTCCCTGGCGGTTACCGCGATCGGCGCCGCGGGCGGCGGCGGCTTCCTGTTCGTCGTGCCCGGTCGCGGTGGAGTCGCTTCGGCCGGCCTCGCCGTGACGCCGGGCTCGAGCCTGTACGTCGAGGTCGGCGGAGTGGGTGGAGACCTCACGGACGGTGGTGCTTCGGGCGGGGCCGGCGGGTTCAACGGGGGAGGGCGGGGTGACGGTGGCGATCCTGGGGACAACGGGATGCCCGGCGGTGGCGGCGCGAGTGACGTGCGGACCGTCAGTGGAGGCGCCGACCCGGCAAGCATCGGGCTGAACTCCCGCTTGATCGTGGCCGGTGGCGGCGGCGGTACCGGGCGCCACGGCAGCGGGGGAGACGCTGGTCAGCCCGGCGGCGCGAGTGTCGGTGCGGGAGGCCAGGCCGGAACGCAGGCCGCCGGAGGTGCGGGGACTCCGCCGGGGACGGACGGGACGCTGGGCCGGGGCGGCCTCGGCGGCCCGCCGCCCGACTCGACGGTCATTTTCGAGAACCGTGGTGGCGGCGGTGGCGGCGGCGGCCTGTACGGCGGCGGCGGTGGCGGCAACCAGGCGGGTGGCGGCGGCGGCTCGTCGTACGTGCCCGCGGGCGGAACGACCGGCGTGACCTCCGACCCCGCCTCGGTCGTGATCTCCTACCAGGTGCCGTACACGTTCAGCGGCTTCCTTCCGCCGACGGTCAACCCGCCGGCTGTCAACTCCGGTAACAGCGGACGCCAGTACGCGCTCGAGTGGCAGTTGCGCGAGCCCGATGGGGCGTTCGTCTCCGCGCTCTCCGCGGTCACCTCGCTCACCTACAAGCCGACCAACTGCGCCGCGTTCAGCACCGACCCGGTGGGGTCGATCGAGGCTGCCACGTCGGGCGGCGGCCTGACCTACAAGGCGAAGACCAACACCTATCAGTTCCCCTGGAAGACGCCGAAGGCCACGGGCTGCTACACGCTGTTCCTCACCCTCGACACGGGTCAGGTCTTCGCCGCCTTCTTCAGCCTGCGGTAGTTCGCGGCCCTGTCCGTACGCACAGTTTGAACTGGATGCCGGTGACCACGAGGATGTCGGCATGATGGGCGACGTACGCGACCGGATTCTCGGGCTGCTGAGCAGCGGACCCGCCACCGTGGCCGGGGTCGCGGCGCGGCTCGACCTGCCCGGTGGGGTCGTCAGTTACCAACTCAAACTGCTCGAACAGGCCGGGCTGGTCTGGGTCGGCGCGTCACGCACGGTGCACGGCGTGCCGACCCCGGTGTACGTGAGCACGGCCGCGGCGGTTCCGCCGCCACTATCGGCGCCGGCGCCGTTGCCCGGACTGACCTGGACCGGGACGGGCCGCTTCCCGGCCCCGGTGTGGACGACCGCGGCCCATCCGGGAGGTTCGGCCGCCGAGCCGGGACCTGCTCCGGCGGACGACGTGCCGGCCTCCACCGTTCGGCCCGAGCGCGCCGATTCCGACGTGCCGTCCGCGACACCGGGGGTCGCCCGGGTCACACCGGAGGCGAGCGGAATGATCGCGCCGACACCGGGGGCGGGACGGGGCGGCGGCGCGATTCCGACCCCGCGCATGACGGACCGGGATCCGCGCCTGGTCGACGTCCGCAGGGTCCCGCTCGACGACGCGACGTTCGCCGAGTTCGCCGCCCGACTGGAGGCGCTCACCCGCGAGTTCGCGGCCCGTGCGACGCCCGGTTCGCCGGCCGCCGAGGTCGCCATCACGTTCTACCGCCCGCCGGGGGCCGGGGCGTCCGGCTATGGATCCTGATCCGTTGTGGACCGGCGCACCGTCGCGGCGTCCCGTCCGACGAGCAGGTCCGGGAGTCTGAGCAGGAACTCCACGAGCGTCAGCGCCAGCTGCACGGTGACGATCATCGCCCCACCGGAGATCATCAGGATCACCAGGGCGACCAGCGGGATCATGACGGCGCCGGGCAGGGCGTCCGCGTACCGGAGCCCGGCGACGGCGAATCCGCCGAAGACGCCGAACGTCGAGACGAGGATCACCGGTTCCTGGATGCGTTCGAGCCATCGCTCGGCACGGTCGACGCGATCCGCGGCACGTCCTCGCAACGACGGCATGTCCCGATCATGGCAGCGGCCGCCAACCCGCCCACCCGCTCGGTCCAAAATGTCTGCGTTATTCGCCACCGCACCACCGAGCCGGGCATGACACCGCTGCGCGGTGACGCCGACGAGGCGTAGCGCACTACGGCGCAAGTCGCCATGGGCGTTGCCGACGGAAAGGGTATGACGCACGGCCACGCCATCACACCGCGGCGGCGTAGTCCGCTCGATGACCGGTCCATCTCCGGCAAGTTGCTGCCGCGGCTGTTCCTGCCCACCGGTCTGGCCGGCGTAATCATCGGACTTTCCAATGTCGACGGCTATCGCTGGTCCCTGCTGATCCGCGGATTGATGGCCTGTGTGATCGCGCTGGCGATGTGGCGGGTGAACTGGGACCGCATGCCGCGTCAGGCGTTGCGGATCATGGCGTACGTCGGCGTGGTGATGATCGGGTTCGGGGCGGTGACCGCTCCGGAGACCTACTACCTGGTCATGCTGGACTCGGCCGTCGGCCTGGTGTGGGCGGGGTTCACCCTCGAACGCCGCGACGTGGTGGCGCTGTCCGCCATCATGGCGGTGCAGACCCTGGTGACGGAGTGGCGGCTGTTCCCGGCGTGGACGGCGATCTGGCATTCGGTGGCGATCTGGCTGCTGCTGACGACCCTCTGCGTCGTGATGCACTGGCTGCGCCGGTTGCTCGACGACAGCGCCGCCCAGGTGGCCCGGGCGCAGGCGGAGATCAGTGAGCTGCAGGTGCGGACGTTGACCGAGCAGCAGCAGGCGGAGGCGCAGCGGGCCGAGGCGGCAGCGGCGCAGATGGCCGAGCAGGCTCACCTGCAGCAGCAGGTCGCCGCGCAGGCGGCGGTGCTGGCCCAGTCGGCCGCGGAGGTCAGTCAGAACACGACGGTGGCGGCGACCGCGGCGGAGCAGATGTCGTGTGCGTTGCAGGATCTGTCGCGTACGGCGCAGTCCACCGAGGAGGTCACGGTGGCCGTGGTGCGGCAGGCCGACGACGCCGCGACGGTGATCAAGGCGTTGGCGGAGTCCAGCGCGCAGATCATGGCGGCCAGCGACATCATCCAGTCGATCGCGGCGCAGACGAATCTGCTGGCGCTCAACGCGACGATCGAGTCGGCGCGTGCCGGTGAGAGTGGCAAGGGCTTCGCGGTGGTGGCCAACGAGGTCAAGGAGCTGGCCCGCCAGTCCGGTGAGAACGCGGACTCGATCAACCGCACCCTGACCGAGGTCCGCACGCAGGTCGACGCTGCGGTCGCTCAGGTCACGGAGATCGCCGGAAGCATGAACACCTTGTCGTCCCACCACAGCACGCTGGCCGCCGCGATCGAGGAGCAGTCCGCCGCCGTCGCCGAGGTGACCCGTACGGTCACGCAGACCGCCGGCGAAACGCAGACGATGGCCCACGGAATCCGTACGTTGGAGCAGATCTCCCGGAACGCCGCCCCGGTTACCGATTGACGTCGTCCGTCATTCCTTGGCGTCCGGGTGCCGCTCATCGATGTACCTCTTCGGGTACGGGACGAGCGAATCCTTGCCACTCTTTATCGCCTCGAAGTCCTCGACGACCTGCCGCAGCGCGGTGTCCTCGGCGATGTTCGAGGAACTCCATACCTGGGCGTCCGTCAGCCGGCCTTTGATGGTGCCGTACTGGGTCGCCAGTTGCCGCGCTTTGCCGGCCGCTTCGGAGTAGTTCTTTACCCTCGGGATGATGGCGCAGGCTGCGGCCGAGAAGGCGGCGGCAGAAGCCATGGTCTGCGCCCACCAGGAATTCGACTCGGTCAGGAATCCCCAGATGGTGAGGCCCGTGACCATGCTGAGGAATGCCGCCGCGAGCGCGTAGGTGTCGGCCTTGCGCTGCATCTCGTTCGCGTATCTGGGTAGGCGGATTGCCCAGTACTTCGAACTGTCCAGGCATTCGTCGATCCGGTCCCGGCTGATCGGCGCGGCGGTCACCGTCGGCCGCGGCAGATATGCCTGCGGAGGTGGTCCACCTGCCGGATTCGCTGGCTGTTGCGGCATTGCGGCGGGGGGTGCAGGCGGCGGCGGGGCCGCGTACATGTTCGGCGACTGCGGGACGGACGCTTCCGGAGTCAGGATTGTCGGCCCTGCGGAGTTGTTTGTTCCGCCTCCCAGTATCGGCGGCGGCCCGGAGGTCGGTTTCGGTCCCGGAAGGATGGGGCCGTTGGGGGAAATGGGTGGTTCTTCTGCTGTTTGCGGCGCCCTGGCCATGGAAGCTCCCTTCGCTAGACAAACGCCTGCCACATGCGGTGAACAGCAGGCTCCATCCAGGGGGAGTGGACACAGGTACTGTAGCCACCGGTTCACGGCTAAGGAGGGGTTTCTGCCCACTTGGTCGGCTACGGCTCTGCTGCGCTCTCACGCGCGTACCCGCCTTTTCCTGTCTGACTTTTCGAACCCGTTTCCGTCCTTGGTGGATGGAGCCGTGACACGCTTGCCTAAGTCTCGACTTATATACCGCTGGCCTGATAGCTTGGCCGGGTGCACGCGTTCGACGTGCTCGGCGACCCCATTCGCCGGCGCATCCTGGAGCTGCTCGCCGACGGCGAGCAGACCTCCGGCGCCGTCACCGAGGTCATCCGGGCCGAGTTCGGCGTCTCCCAACCCGCCGTGTCCCAGCACCTGCGGGTGTTGCGGGACAACGGATTCGCGACCGTGCGCGCGGCGGGCGCCCGCCGGCTGTACACGGTGGACGACACCGGGCTGCGGCAGGTGGACGCGTGGCTGGGGCCGTTCCGCCGGTTCTGGACACCGCATCTCGCCGCGATGGCCACGGAGGTGGCCCGGGGCAAGCGTGCGCGCCGCCTGGCCGCCGGCGGGTCGCGCGCCGACGACCCGCCGAGCCGGGCGCGCACCACAGCCCGAAACACCGAATCCGACGTTCCTGGAGCGACTCATGATTGATGCGAAAGAGCAGATCAGCGCCGTGCGCCGCACACTGGGCAGCCGGGTCCTGGAGGCCGGTGAGGCCCGGGTCCTCACGATCAGCCAGGTGTACGACACCGACATCGACGACCTGTGGGACGTGGTCACCACCGCCGAGCGGATCGGGCGCTGGTTCCTGCCGGTCTCCGGCGACCTGCGCGAGGGCGGGCACTACCAGCTGGAGGGCCAGGCCGGCGGCACGATCACCCGGTGCGACAAGCCGCGCTCGTACGCGGCCACCTGGGAGTACGGCGGCAACGTGAGCTGGATCGAGGTCCGGCTCATCGCGGAGAGCGCCGACCGGACCCGGTTCGAGCTGGAGCACGTCGCCCACGTCGAGGACGAACTCGCCGATCAGTACGGTCCCGGCGCGGTCGGCGTCGGCTGGGACTCGGGGGTGCTCGGCCTGGCCAACCACCTCGCCGACCCCGCCGCGCCGCGCGACCCGGAGGCCATCGCGGCCTGGATCGCGTCCCCGGAGGGCCGGGAGTTCATGCGGCTCAGCAGCGAGGCGTGGGCCGAGGCCGATATCGCGGCGGGCGCCGACCCGGAGCGGGCCCGCAAGCAGGCGGCCCAGACGTACGCCGCCTACACGGGCGGCTGAGCTGCGCCGCCTCGGCGTTCAGGCGGTGTGCTGACTCTGATCCGGGACGGAGGTCCGGGGCTGTGGCACGGCCGCCGGCAGCCGGTCCGGTTCCGGGTGGGTGGTGGCGGCGGTGAAGCGGCGTACCACGCTCTTGCCCGCCGCCTTGGCGGCGTACAACGCGAGGTCGGCCTCCCGCAGCATCCGGTCGATGCTGTGGCCGGCGCCGCGCGCGGTGGTCATGCCGACGCTGGCGCCGACCCGTACCTGTGTGTCGGAGGTCGGCACCGGTGCGGCCAGGCGGCCGATGATGCGCGCCGCGATCATCTCGGCCTCGCCCGGATCGTGCAGACCCGGCAGCAGCACGGCGAACTCGTCGCCGCCGAGGCGGGCCGCCGTGTCGGTGCCGCGCAGCGCGCCGGGCAGGCGCTCGCCCACCGCCACCAGGACGGCGTCCCCGGCTGCGTGGCCGAGCTGGTCGTTGACCGGCTTGAACCCGTCCAGGTCGACCAGCAGTACGCCGGTGTGCTCGTCCGGCCCGGCGGCGGCGAGCGCATCGGCGGCGCGGCCGTGGAACGCGGTGCGGTTCGGCAGGCCCGTCAGCGCATCGTGGTGCGCGGCGTGGCGCAGGCGGTCCTGCTGTTCGTCGAGGTCGCTGAGCAGTCGCTTGATGGTGAGCAGGCTGAGGAACTGGCGCAGCATCGCCAGCCCGGTGCTGCTCAGCAGCGCCCAGACCAGCACCGGGCTCAGGGTCCCCGAGCGCAGGTACAGGCCGCTGACGGCGCAGATGGCAAGCGCCACGGGCACGTACGGCAGGGCGGTCCAGAAGCCGGCCAGCGCCCGGCGGCCGGAGGCATCCGCCGCGCCCACGGTGCTCTGGCCGGCCAGGGCGACGAGCAGGCCGCCGGTGAGGTACAGCGCGCCGACGCCCATGGCGTACCAGGGTGCCCGTTCGGTGGCGTTGTGGGTCGAGCCCACCGCCGCCAGGGCAAACAGCGCCAGCGCGGCGGCCAGCACGTGCAGCGCGCGCCCGTCGGCGCTGGCCCGCAGGCGGGACATGAGGGTGAGCGCCAGCGCGGCCGCGATGATCTCCGGCAGCAGGGTCAGGACGAAGGTCAGCTGGCTGCCCAGCGGCAGGGTGGCCGTGGCGGGGGCGATGACGAACTGCCAGACCAGGGCGAACAGGGAACCGGCGACCGTGGCCACGTCGATGACGTGGGTGGTCCCCGCCATGACGCCGGGCAGGGCCGGTGCGGCCAGGGCGATCCCGACCAGGGCCACCGTGGCGGAGGCCACGGAGAGCAGGTCGGCCAGGTTGGGCTTGGCCGGCGCAAGGCCGAGCGCCGCGTACCCGGTGTAGAGGGTGTAGGACGCGCCGAGCAGGAGGGAACCGGCGATGCCCAGCCGCCAACCGGCCCGTTCGCGCCCGGCGTGGGCGCGGGACTGCCGGAGGAAGCCGAACGGGGCGAGGAATCCGGCGATCGCGGTCGGCGCGCTGGCCAGTACGAGGCCGAGCCGGAGGGACAGCAGCGGCAGGACCAGCTGCAGTGCGACGCCCGCCAGCACGGCGGCCACCACAGGGGTGGCCATGCGGTGCCTCAGCGCGCGCAACTTGCCCCCCGAACGTCAGCTGTTGTCGCTGCCCATCGACGCAGGACGTCGGGACTTGAGGGTACGCACTGTGAGCTGGGCCGGGAAATACGACGGCGGCTCCGCTTCCCGGGGAATGCGGAGCCGCCGTCTATCAGCCGTTCAGCAGTTCGTGACCTTGCGGTCACTCGTCCACTTGCAGGAGTCGATGGTCCTGGTGCCGAACCGCAGGTAGGCGGTGTCGCCGCCGTTGTTCCACACGTAGGCGCTCTTGCCCCAGTACCGGTCCACCGAGTTCGGCTTGCCGTTGGTGCCCTTGCCCGTGTGCACATAGACGTTCTTGCCCGCGCCCAGCGAGAACGAGCTGGAGAACGTGTACGTGTTGCCGGCCGCGTCCCGGACGGTCCACCCCTTCAGGTTGATCGTCTTCGACGTCCTGTTGGTGAGCCGGAACCACTCATTGTTCAGCCCGGTCCTGCCGTGGTACTGGATCCTGGTGAACTGGACGTCGCCCGCCTTCGGCCCGGCCGGCGCCGGGGGCTTGGGCGCCGGCGGCGTGGGCGTCGGGGTCGGGTTGGTGCCGAACACCTTGATGGTCTGGGCCGGTGAGTGGTTCGGGAGGATCGCGGTGCTCGTGTCCTCCCCGATGTACGCCCGGTAGGTCCGCGAGGTGCCCTCGCCCTGGTTCGTCAGGTCGGTGGCGTAGTTGCCGGACAGGTCGGTCCTGCCGCTGGCAACGGTCGTCCAGGTGCCGCCGGACTGGCGCTGCATCTGGACGGGCAGGTTGTCCTGGCTGGGATTCGCGGCGACCGCTACGGACACCGTGCCGTCCGTCGTCGAGGACAACGTGAGCGTCGGAATCACCTTCACCGACACCGTGACCGTGTTCGAGTAGTCCGGGCTGTCGCCCTCTTTGACCTTGAACAGGAAGCCGCTGTCGACGTACCGGTGCATGGTGAACGCGCCCGAGCTGGAAGCCGTGGCGGTCACCGGGGCGCCGGTGTCCCAGTTGATGGCGACGTAGAAGTCGTTGAACACGTACGCGGATTCGTACAGGGTCACCGTGGCGCCGGGAGTGGCCTTGCCGGTGATGGCGATCTCCGAGAAGCCGACCGTCGAGGCGGGCGCCGAGATGGTCGGCACCGTGGCCGCGTGCGCGGGCAGGCTGAACGCCGCGGCGGCGAGGCAGGTGGCGGCCGCGAACGCGGCCAGGGTGATGCGGCGGGCGCGTCGGCCGGTCGTGACCGACGTGTCGCGAGAACGCATTGACTTGTCTCCTTCGGCGGTTCGCGACCGGGCACCTGGAGGCGCGCGGCAACGACCGCCGTTGTGGGCGGTTGGTCGCCGCAGCCTAAGTGTCTGACTGTAGGTAGTCATACATCTCGGTGGTTGCCCTTGCTGGACGCTCGGCCGATCCGCCTGGCCCGTACGGCCTCACCTGCCAGATGCGTCACTCGCCAGGGCGGCCGACTCGGCTCCCAATTCCGATATGTCATGACTCTCGGTAATTGTCGCTAGTCACGTTGAGCGAGTTGTTACGGTGGGGTCCGTCATGTCTGAGGATCTGGAGGACCGGTCCCTGCGCGCCGACTGCGCGCGCTGCGCCGGCCTGTGCTGTGTCGCACCCGCGTTCGCGAAGTCGTCGGACTTCGCCATCGACAAGCCTGCCGGGCGGCCCTGCCCCAACCTGGGCGCCGACTTCCGCTGCGGCATCCACGCCCACCTGCGCGAACGCGGCTTCGGCGGATGCGTCGTGTTCGACTGCTTCGGCGCCGGCCAGCAGGTCACCCAGGTCACCTTCGGCGGGCGGGACTGGCGCGCTCAGCCGGAGCTGGCCGGGCCGATGTTTGCGGCGCTGCCCGTCATGCGCCAGCTGCACGAGCTGCTCTGGCTGCTGACCGAGGCCATACGCCTGACCGCCGCGTCGCGACTGCACGACCGGCTGCGCGCCGCCCTCGCCGAGACCCGCCGGCTCACCGAACTTCCCGCCGACGAGCTGCCGCCCCTGGACGTGGACGCCCAGCGCAGGCGGGTCAACCCCCTGCTGCGACAGGCCAGCGAATCGGCGCGGGCAGGGCTGCGGCGGCGCCCCGACCACCGGGGCGCCAACCTGATCGGCCGTCGGCTGGGCCGGGCCGACCTGCGCGGGGCCGACCTGCGCGGCGCCCTGCTGATCGGGGCCGACCTGCGCGGTGCCGACCTGCGGCTGGCCGACCTCACCGGCGCGGACCTGCGCGGGGCGGACCTGCGCGGCGCCGACCTGGCGGAAGCGCTGTTCGTCACCCCGGCACAGATTTCCGCGGCCCGGACTGACGAGACCACCCGGCTCCCGAGTTCGCCGCGAACCGCCGACGGACCGTCTCCCCGCGCCGTGGATGCTCCGGGCGGTTCACCGGCAGCGCGCCCGGCAGGGACACGGTCTGCCCGGCGCCGCCCTCGTGATTGCTGAACTCCGGACCGATCAGCAGCCGGGACAGCAGCCGCGCCTGCGGCGTGGACAGGTCCAGCTTGTCCGCGTGGTCGATGCGGAACCGGGCGACGGCCTGGCGTACCACGTTGGCCAGGCGGTCGGCGTCCCGTACTGCCTCCACGTCACCGCCGGCCAGCACGAGCGCGGGCCAGCTGCCGTCCGGCCCCGCGCAGACCAGCTGGACCTGGCTCGTCGACCCCACCCGCGCGGTGCCCGGCGCGCCGGGCTGCACCCGCACATGCCACGGCCACTGCCAGCGCAGCTCGCCCGAGGAGACCTCCAGATCATCGGGCGAGACCGACGATGTGTACGCGTACCGCAGGCGTTGATCCGTCACCAGGATCTCTGTCGACTCCGGCACGGCCCAGCGGGGCAGTGACGCGGCCCGGTCGAAGGCGTACTCGGCGACCGCGGCCCGGCCCCGCCACAGGACGCGCTCCCCGCCGCGCAGCGGAGCGAACACGTCGGGAATGGGCGGGACGGACATGGCGGCCCCCTCCGCGTCGCGGCCACGGCCCCGAGGCGGGACCGCCCTGATTACAACCGCGCCCTCGAGCCGCCGACAAGCGGGCGACCCCGACTTTTGCCGGATCACGGAACCTCGGCGCGGCGGGGCCCCAAAGGTTGAACTTTCGGGCGACCCCGGCCGTACCCCGTCAGGCGCGTGAGCCGAACAGGCCGTCCGGCGGCGCGGGGGACGGCACCGCCGCGTCGTCGGTCACCGCGGTGGCGCCCCCGGTGAACCGGTCCAGATCCGTCTCCACCCGCCCCGGGAACCAGTCACCCGCGGCGCGCCGGGCCAGCTCGGGGACCGGCGGCGGCGTACGCCCCGCCAGCAGCACCAGGTTGCCGAAACGGCGGCCCCGCAGCACCGCCGCGTCGGCCGTGACGCAGGCCTGCGGCAGCACCGCCCGGATCGTGGCGACCTGGGCGCGCGCGTGTCGCAGCGGCGGGCCGTCGGCCACGTTGGCGATCAGGAAGCCGGTGGGTGCCAGCACGCGGGCGATCTCCCGGATGAACTCCACCGAGGCCAGGTGCGCCGGGGTGCGGGAGCCCGCGAAGACGTCCAGCACCACCACGTCGTACCCGCCGGGGCGCATGCCTGCCAGCTCGGCGCGGGCGTCGCCGATCCGTACCCGGATCCGGGCGGACGACGGCCAGGGCAGCGACGTACGGACCAGGTCCACCAGCGGGCCGTCGATCTCCACCACACGCTGCGCCGAGCCGGGGCGGGTGGCCGCGACGTACCGGGGCAGGGTCAGCGCACCGCCGCCCAGGTGGAGCACCCGTAGCGGCCGGCCGGGCGGGGCCACCAGGTCCAGGGCCGCGCCGATGCGGCGCACGTACTCGAATTCCAGGTACGTCGGGTCGTCCAGGTCGACGTGCGACTGCGGGGCGCCGTCCAGCAGCAGCGTCCAGCCGGTCCGGCGGTCCGGGTCGGGCACCAGCTCGGCCAGGCCCGACCCGACGGTCGCGGCCCGCCGCTCCGACCGCCTGCGCTGCGCCACGCGAGGCAGTATGCCGGTCGCCCCCGGGCCACCCGACGCCGGACACCGGAGCGGGTGAATGTGAAGTGGCTTTGCGCGAAACGGGCATCCGGCGTGCCCGTCGCGTTCCACACTGACCGGGCGGCGCCGTCCGGGGTGGACGGGCCGGGGCGGGGGTGAGCGATGTCGGGCAACGCGCCGACCGAAATCGTCGGCGATGCGGCGACCGGGATCGTCGGCGGTGCAGCGACCGGGATCGTCGGCGAGGGGCAGGCCGGAACCGTCGGCGCCGGGCCGATCCACGCCCCGCTGCGGATCCGCCGGTACGCCTCCGACGAGGGCCCGGGCTACTGGCGCTGGGACTGCGCCGACTGCGGCGAGTACGGCGGCGGCCGACACCACACCGACGCGGTCACCCGTGCGATGCGGCACTGTGGGGAGCACCCGCAGCACCGCTCGTCACTGCTGCCACCGCTGCGCTGCCGCCAGCCGGAGCCCGGCCCGGGCCTGCACCCGATGCTGTTCGCCGTCGACGACGACCCGCCGCCCCCGCCGCTCGACATCTGATCCCTACGGCTGGGTGTCGCCCTGCCCGGTACGCTTCTGCGCCTCGTCCACACCCCGCGCGATCTGATCGGTGTACTTGTGGCCGGTGTGCTCGTCGACCGCGTCGCCGACCTTCTCCAGCGCCTGGTCGACCAGCTCGTCGTGGTTGTCGGCGAACTCCTTCGCCTTGTCCAGGAAGCTCATCGCGGTACGCCCTCCTGCTCATCGGTGGACCGGGCCTGCTCGTCGGCGGGCCGAGGCTGCTCGTCGGTGGGCCGGGGCGCACCGAGCACCTCGGCGACGCGCCGGATCCGGGGGTCGGCGCGGATCTGTTCCAGGCTAGCGGCGAGCGGCATGCGCCAGTTCGGATACTCCCGCGTGGTGCCGGGCAGGTTCGGTTGCTTCAGCTCGCCGAGTACGTCGTACAGGGATGCCGTGACCAGGCGGCACGGGGTCCGGGCCAGGAACGCGTGCAGCGCCTCGACGATCTGTTCGGGGCTGCTCTCCGGGGTGATCAGGCCCTCGGCCCGCAGCGCCGCCAGCAGCCGGGCCCGGTCCTCGGCGGCCTGACGTTCCTCCTGCGCCACCGGCCCGGTCAGCAGGCCCAGCTCGGCGCGGACCCGCACCTGCTCGCCCCGCAGGAAACCGGCCGCCGTCGGCAGATCGTGAGTGGACACGCTGGCCAGCGCGTTACGGGGGTAGCGCCCGGCCGGCAGGTAGCCACCGTCCGGATCATCGCGGTCGCGGGTGAACCACAGCACCGCCGAGCCCAGCATGTTCATCCGGGCCAGGCCCTCGGTGACCTCCGGCAGCACGGTGCCGAGGTCCTCGCCGACCACCACGGCACCGGCCCGGTGCGCCTCCAGCGCCAGGATGCCGAGCATGGCGTCCGGGTCGTAGCGCACGTACGTGCCCTCGGCGGGGCCCATGCCCGGCGGCACCCACCACAGCCGCCACAGCCCGGCCACGTGGTCCACCCGCAGGCCCCCGGCGTGCTGGAAGATGCGGCGCAGCATGTCCCGGTACGCCGCGTACCCGGTCTCGACCAGCCGGTCCGGCCGCCACGCGGCCAGCCCCCAGTCCTGGCCGAGCTGGTTGAACGCGTCCGGCGGCGCGCCCGCGTGCACCCCCTCGGCCAGCACGTCCTGCAGCAGCCAGGCGTCCGCCCCGCCGGGGTCGATCCCCACCGCGAGGTCGTGCACGATGCCGACCGGCATCCCCGCCGCGCGGGCCGCCGCCCCGGCGGCGCCGAGCTGCGCGTCCAGCAGCCGCTGCAGCCACACGTGGAACGCCACCCGGTCGCGCAGGTCGGCGCGGGCCGCCGCGACCTCCGGGGTGTCCGGGCGGCGCAGCTCGGCGGGCCACTGCCGCCAGTCGGGGCCGTGCCGCTCGGCCTGCGCGCAGAACGTCGCGAAGTCCGCGAGGCCGGGGTCGGCGTCGACGTCGACCGCATCGGCCAGCGGCCAGAGCAGTTCCAGGGCCGCATGTTTGGCTCGCCACACGGCGCTGTAGTCGATCAGGCCGTCCCCGGCCGCTGCCGGGCGCAGCGCGTCGATTCGGGACCGCAGCGCGTCGTCCGCCCGCGCGTACTCGGGCGTGTCGGCGATCCGCAGATACAGCGGGTTGGCGAAGCGGCGGCTCGACGGGAAGTACGGCGACTCGGGCACCGGCAGTGTCGGGGTGGGGGCGTGCAGCGGGTTGAGCAGGACCAGGCCCGCGCCGTGTGCGACGTCCCGGACGAAGGTCGCCAGGTCGCCGAGGTCGCCCATGCCCCAGGACGCGGCCGAGTGCAGCGCGTACAGCTGGAGCATCCAGCCCCAGGTCTGCGGCGGTTCGGGCAGCGCCGTCGGGACCACGACCAGGGTGGCCTCCTGACCCGCGCAGCTCATCCGGTGCCAGCCCAGCGGCAGGTCGGCCGGGACCATGCCGGTCACGGTGCGCCGCCCCCCGTCCTCGGTGACGATCGTGGCGGGCGCCGCCAGCGGGTACGTGCGCCCGTGGCGTACCACCACCGTGCCGGGGAGCCGCCGTTGCCGCCGGGCACGGCGCACCGCGGCCAGCTCGCGGGCGACCCCACCGGGGGTACGGGCGTCGACACCGAGCAGGCCCAGCACCGCCGTCACGGTGGCCGGGGAGACGTCGCGGCGTTCGCTGTGCCAGTCCTCGTACCAGGTCGCCACGCCGTGCGCCGCGGCCAGCGCCGCCAGATCAGCGTCCATTCCGCTCCCTTTCCCGGTGGGTTCCGCCCCCTACCCTGCCGGACCGGCGGCGGTTCCGCGCGTATCGGTTGCGGAGCTGCGCCACCATGTACCCATGTCTGCTGCAATGGCATGGTGGTCGCGGCTGACCGCGGCGGTGACCGGTGCGGTCCTCACGCTGGTGGTGCCCGTGCATGCGTGGGCCGCCGGTAACGGCGTCGGAGACGTGGCGATCGAGGCGGTCAAGTACCGCCGGCGTCGTTCCGGCTTCGGCTTCTTCGGCTTCTCCGCGCTGTGCTGCCTGCTCGTGGTGGGGTTGATCGTCCTGATCGTCGTGTTGATCATGCGGAGCCGCAAGCGCCGCTGACCGGGGTCACGTCCAGTTGAGAGTCCGCTCGACCGCCTTGCGCCACTGGGTGAAGTCGCGCTCCACCTCGGCCCGGTCCCGCTCCGGCCGCCACTCGGCGTCGCGTTGCCAGTTCGCCCGCAGCGTGTCGGTGTCCGGCCAGAAGCCGACCGCCAGCCCCGCCGCGTACGCCGCGCCGAGGCAGGTCGTCTCCGCGACGACGGGCCGCACCACGGGGACATCGAGGACGTCCGCGAGGAACTGCATGAGCAGTTCGTTGCCGGTCATCCCGCCGTCCACTTTGAGCGTGGTCAGCGCGGTGCCGCTGTCGGCGTTCATGGCGTCGACCACCTCGCGGGTCTGCCAGCCGCTGGCCTCCAGGGCGGCGCGGGCCAGGTGGCCGCGGGTGACGTAGCCGGTGAGCCCGACCAGCACACCCCGGGCGTCGCTGCGCCAGTGCGGGGCGAACAGCCCGGCGAACGCGGGCACCAGGTAGCAGCCGCCGTTGTCCGGCACGGTCTTCGCCAGCTCCTCCACCTCGGGCGCGGTCCGGATGAGGCCGAGGTTGTCGCGCAGCCACTGGATCAGCGAGCCGGTGACCGCGATGGCGCCCTCCAGCGCGTACACGGCGGGCTGGTCGCCGATGCGGTAGCCGACCGTCGTGAGTAGACCGTGGCCCGAGGTGACCGGGTCGGTGCCGGTGTTGAGCAGCAGGAAGCTGCCGGTGCCGTAGGTGCATTTCGCCTCGCCGGGAGCGAAGCAGGTCTGGCCGAACAGCGCGGCCTGCTGGTCGCCCAGGGCGGCGGCCAGCGGCACCCCGGCCAGCGGCCCCTCGGTGATCTCGCCGTACACCTCGCTGGAGGAACGGATCTCCGGCAGCATCGCGGCGGGGACTCCGGTCGCGGCCAGGATCTGCGGGTCCCAGTCGAGGGTTTCCAGATTCATCAGCAGCGTACGGCTGGCGTTGGTGACGTCGGTGAGGTGACGGCCGGTCAGCTTCCAGATGAGCCAGCTGTCCATCGTGCCGAACAGCACCTCGCCCGCCTCGGCGCGCTCCCGCAACCCGGGTACGTTCTCCAGCAGCCAGGCGAGCTTGGAGCCGGAGAAGTACGGCGCCAGCGGCAGCCCGGTGCGCCGCCGGAACTCGTCCTCACCCAGCGCGGCGGCGAAACGGCGCAGCTGCTCATCCGTACGAGTGTCCTGCCAGACGATCGCGTGGTGCACGGGCTTGCCGGTGTCGCGTTCCCAGACCAGCGTGGTCTCGCGCTGGTTGGTGATGCCGACGGCGGCCAGCTGGTCGGCGGTGATCGACTCGACGGACAGGGCCTCGCGGACGACGTAGTCGACGCATTCCCAGATCTCGTCGGCGTCGTGCTCGACCCAGCCGGGACGGGGGAAGATCTGCCGGTGTTCGCGTTGGGCGACGGAGATGACCGTGCCGTCGGCGTCGAAGACGATGCAACGCGAGGAGGTGGTGCCCTGATCGATGGCGGCGACATATTCCTTGGTCACGTGTGAAACCGTAGGCGAAAGACCGGCGGCGCGGGGCCGCCGGCCGTTCACGATTTTCGTCAGGCCCTGCTCCACTTCTGGTTCGCCGTGCCGGCGCAGTCCCAGAGTTGCAGCTGGGCGCCGTTGGCGCTGTTGACGTCCTTGATGTCCACACACCGGTTCGCGGAGACGTTCACCAGGTCGCCCGCGGCCGACAGGGTGAACCGTTGCACCGGGTTGCCGTTGCAGGTCACCAGCTGGATCGGGGTGCCGTTGCCGGTACCGGCGTTGGCCGGGTCCATGCACTTACCCATGGCGCGCAGCGTGCCGTCGCTGTTGAACGTCCACTGCTGGGCGGCGGTGCCGTTGCAGTCCCACATCTGCAGGCGTGCCCCGTCGACCGGGTTGGCGCCGGGGATGTCGATGCAGCGGCTGTTCAACGCGGACTTCAGTGCGCCGCCGCCGGTCTCGTTCCAGGCCGCGATCCGGACGAAGTCGACGAGCATGGTCTGCGGGAAGGCGGTGCCGGCGTCCGGGTTGCCGGGCCAGCTGCCGCCGACCGCCACGTTCATAATCATGAAGAACGGGTGGTCGAAGACCCAGGTGCCGGTGACGTTGGCCGGGGTGACCCGGAAGTACTCCTGGCCGTCGAGGAACCACACGATGAGGTTCGGCGACCATTCGATCGCGTACGTGTGGAAGGCGTCGCCCAGCGGCGCGCCCAGCGTGCGGCCGCCGCCGATGCCACCGGCGCCGGAGTAGCCGGGGCCGTGCACCGTGCCGTGCACGGTGTTGGGCTCCTTGCCGATGTTCTCCATGATGTCGATCTCGCCCGAGTTGGGCCAGCCGACGCTGCCGAGATTGTCGCCGAGCATCCAGAACGCGGGCCACATGCCCTGTCCTTTGGGGATCTTGATGCTTGCCTCGAACCGGCCGTACTTCTGGGTGAACTTGCCAGAGGTCAGGATCCGGCCGGAGGTGTACGTGCAGGTGCCGTACCAGCACTGGTAGTTGGCCGGGTTCTCCTTGCGGGCGGTGATGGCGAGGTGGCCCTGGCCGTCGCGGGAGACGTTGCGGGTGGAGTTGGTGTAGTACTCCAGCTCGCTGTTGCCCCAGCCGCTGCCGCCGATGTCGAAGTTCCATTTGCTGGAGTCGATCGCGGAGCCGGCGGCGCCGTCGAACTCGTCCTGCCAGGTGATGGCGCCGACGGCGGCGTCGGCCCGGTCGTTGCGGGAGACGGCGCTCAGGGCGCCGGCGAGGGTGGTCGCGACCACGGCGGCCGCGAGCAGGAACCTGGTTGTCCGCATGGGGGATTCCTCCGGGGAGAGGTGGACATGCGTTAACAACCTTTTTATAAGTTGTGTTAACAAGTCAACCCGTTGCCGGTTCCGGAACCGGCAACGGGTTGCGAGAGTTGTCTATCTGTGGGGTCAGCCGACCAGCTCGAACAGGTTCGGCAGGGCCGTGGGCTCCCAGCCGGGCAGCGCGGTGTGCGTCTCCTTCACCCGGTACACCTTGCCCTTGAACTTGACCAGGTCACCGGCCTTGTACGCCGTGTGCACCTTCCAGTTCGACGCCTCGACCTTGGTCGGGGTCGGCGAGGCGCTCGCGGACTGCTTGACCGGCTCCAGCGTGGTGGTCGTGGGCTCCGGCGAGGGCGACTCCGTCGCGGTCGGCTCGGTCGACACGCTCTCGGTCGGCGTCGGCTCCGTGGACGGGTCCTCGCTCACCGACGGCGACGGGGACGTCGGGGCCGGTTGCTCCGAGGACGACGGCGACGGGGACGCGGTGGGGAACCACTGTTCGTCGGCGGGGCGCGCGGTCCAGGTGTTGCGGCACTCGCGGTCGGAGAACGTGTCGCGGCCCGTGTTCCAGCGCCAGACGTAGCGGCCGTCGCGGCGTTCGCACACGGTGATCCGGCCCGCGCGGTTCTCGTGCGCCGAGGCCGTGTCGTTGCGCGTGGGCAGGTAGAGGGCGGTGGCCAGGCCGGCGCCCACGACAGCGAGCGCGAGCAGGACGCGGGGGCGGCGCAGGAACGTTCGGCTCGCGTGGGCGGCGCGGTGCATGGGGATGAAACCTCCGTGGGCGGCGGACGTTTGTACGGCCGGGGGACAACCGTTTGTTCGGCAGGGCAACTTTTGAAGATCCGGGTCGGCCACGCAAGTCCGAGCTGCAGACTTAAGGAACGCTTAAAACTCCGGCCCGGAGAGCGTTTTCCGCGTAATCGATTCGTGATGGGCGCGCTCCCGAATCCGGCTGAATGTCCCGGTCGAGGCGGTGGATCGCCCGGTTGCGGATATGGGATGGTCGGCGCCATGACGAACACGGGGGCGGACGCGGGCGGCCTGCAGGCGCCGCTGTGGCGGGCCATCGCCGTCTACCGGATCGCCGCCCTCGTCTACGTGGCCGTCCTGGTCGTCCGCAACGTTTCGAACTACGACGAGCGCTGGGCCGTGCTCGCCTGGCCGGTGCTCGCGGTGACCGCGGGCTGGACCGTCTTCACCACGTACGCGTACGCCGACCCGGCCCGGCGCCGGGCCCCCCTGCTCGTCGCCGACCTGCTCGTCACCATGGCCGTGATGGCCTCCAGCGTCTGGATCGTCGGCCGGTACGGCCTGGAGCACGGGCGACCCACCCTCGCCGTGGCCTGGCACGTCGCCCCCGTCATCTGCTGGGCGGTGGCCTGGGGGCGGCGCGGCGGGGTGATCGCCGCGCTGATCATGGGCGCCACCGACCTCATCGTCCGGGCGCACTACGACCAGGCGGCGTTCACCGGCACGGTGCTGATGCTGATGGCCGCATTCGCGGTCGGCAGCCTGGTCCGGCTCGCCGTCGTCGCGCAGGAACGCCTGCAGCGGGCCATCGAGCTGGAGGCCGCCACCCGCGAACGGGAACGGCTCGCCCGCGACATCCACGACTCCGTGCTGCAGGTGCTGGCCCTGGTCAAGCGGCGCGGGGCCGGGCTCGACGGGGAAGCCGGGGAACTGGCCCGGCTGGCGGGCGAGCAGGAGGCCGCGCTGCGGGCGCTGGTCACCAGCCCCACCACCCCGGTCGTGGACGACCACGCCGAGATCGACCTGATGACCCTGCTCGGGCCGTACGCCTCGACCACCGTGTCGGTCGCCGCGCCCGCCGACGCGGTCCGCCTGCCCGGCCACACCGCCCGCGAGGTCGCCGCGGCCGTCGCGGCGGCCCTGGACAACGTGACCCGCCACTGCGAGCCCGGCACCAAGGTGTGGATCCTGGTCGAGGATGAGCCCGACGAGGTGCTGGTCAGCGTCCGCGACGAGGGGCCCGGCATCGCGGACGACCGGCTGGCCGAGGCCGCCGCGCAGGGCCGCCTCGGCGTGGCCCAGTCCATCCGGGGCCGGATCGCCGACCTGGACGGCACCGTGACGATCACCGCGGCGCCCGGCCAGGGCACCGAGGTCGAACTCGCGGTACCCCGCAAGCCGCTATCGTGACCCGGTGGAGCAGGAGCACACAGCGGTACGGGTCATGGTGGTCGACGACCACCCCATGTGGCGCGAAGGGGTCAGCCGTGACCTCGCCGCCGCCGGTTACGACATCGTCGCCACCAGCGGCGAGGGACGCCAGGCGGTACGGATCGCCGCGGCGGCCCGCCCCGACGTCGTGGTACTCGACCTCCAGCTCCCGGACGTCTCCGGCGTCGAGGTGATCCAGGGCCTGTTGGAAGCCGTTCCCGGGGTACGGGTGCTCATGCTGTCCGCCAGCGGCGAGCACCACGACGTGCTGGCCGCGGTCAAGGCAGGAGCCACCGGCTACCTGCTGAAGTCGGCCGGGACCGCGGAGTTCCTGGAGGCGGTCGGGCGTACGGCCGCCGGTGACGCGGTGTTCACGCCGGGGCTGGCCGGGCTGGTGCTGGGCGAGTTCCGCCGGATGGCGACCGAACCGGCCCCCGCCGACGGGCCCGCCCCCAAGCTGACCGAACGGGAGACCGAGGTGCTGCGGCTGGTGGCCAAGGGGCTGTCGTACCGGCAGATCGCGGAGCGGCTCGTGCTGTCGCACCGGACCGTGCAGAACCACGTCCAGAACACCCTCGGCAAGCTCCAGCTGCACAACCGCGTGGAACTCACCCGGTACGCCATCGAGCAGGGCCTCGACTAGGAGAAGTCGGGCGCCCTGGTCTCGTGCATCGCCAGCTCCTCGGCGGACGCGCCGCCACCCGCCGCGCCCGCGTCGTACGCGATGCTGTCCCGCTCGTCGTCGAGGCCGGAACCCTCGTCCGGCTCCACCAGGCGCCCCACCGGGCGTGGCGTGTCGTCGTCGAGCTGACCGTCGTCGTAGAGCGAGATCGCGGAGTTGGGGTCGGAGGTCGGGCTGGCGCCCCACACGTCCGCCGCGAGCGGCGTGCTCGACGTGTCCGTGTCGTCGATCGTGTCGTCGAACCAGTCCCGCTCGGTGCTGCGATCCGTGCCGACGTCCGGCTCCTCCTGGCGCAGCCGGTACGCCAGCGGCTCACCCCGGCGCGCCTCCTCGGCCGTGTCGCCGTACCGGTTGGAGCCGCCCGGACCGACGCCCGCCAGCGCGGCCGGGTCCGGCCCGTCCGCCCACCGGCCGGTGCGCACCTCGTCGTACGCGGTGGAATCGTCGTCGGCGGTGTCCGGCAGCCCGGAGGATTCCGGGTCCGTCACCTCGTGCGGGTAGTCGTTGTCACGCATACCTGTCGGTTACCCGTGGGCGGGGTCCGCCATACCTGCCGCAAGGCCCGATCGGGACGGGCCGGAGGACTCTTCCGCGGCCAGGATCGCCCAGACCACCTTGCCGTCGCTCAGCGGCAGGCTGCCCCAGCTCCGGGTGACCGCGTCGATGAGCAGCAGGCCCCGCCCCCCGTACGCGGTGGGTGCGACCCGGCCCGCGAAGCGCGGCTGCCCCGCCGAGTGGTCCCGCACCGCCACCGCCATCGTGTCGGCGTACCGCGACAGCAGGACCGTCATCGGCGTACGGGCATGCGCCACCACGTTGTTGGCGAGCTCGGTGACGACGATGCTGCCCGCGCCGGCCAGCTCCGGCAGGTCCCACCGGGCGCACGCCTCGGTGACCAGCTCCCGTGCCCGCCGCGCCGCACCGACCACCGGCTCCAGCTCCAGCTCCAGGCGACGTCCGGGCCTCGGCGACCCGAGCGACGCGGCGGCCGCCGTCACGCTGGGGCACACGCTGAGCCCGGCGTCCTGCCACGGTGCCGGATCGGGGGTGGCGAGGATCAGATGCGTAGCGGGCCAGACCGTCGTCTCGCGCGCCACGCGGCGTAGTACCCCCGGCGCGTCGGCGTCCTTCACCGTCAGGTCCGCCACGTCGACGATCAGGGCCTGCGGGGCCTCGGCGAGCACGTCGAGCAGGGCCGTGCGTACGGCTGCCGCCTCGCTCCCGGCCAGGACCCCCGTGAACCGGACGACCGGATGGACCTGCGCACGGTCCACCACGTGCCCGATCTCGCTCGCCATGATCACTCCATTGTGCCGACGGTCGCGACTCGTCATCTGTGGTCGCCGCGAGCTACCGGGCTCATCCGATTCTCGTACACGCCTGGGCCCGGTTTACCCCATGGCCCGCCGGTCATGCCTGGGTGGCTCAGAGACCCGCTGCGCGCAACCTGGTGCGTTCCGAGGCCCGGCCGCCCGGATGACCGCCCGGTGCGGTGGCGTGGTGGTGCTGCGGCTCGGCGTACCGGGTCAGGCCCAGCACCGACGCCAGCGTGACCACGAACCCGACGGCGGCCATCCACTCCCGGCCGGGGTAGATGCGGTCACCCAGCACCAGCAGCCCCACGATCGCCGCGGGCACCGCGCCCGCCGCGTCCATCGCCGCCACCGCCGCGGTGGTCGAACCCCGCTGCATCGCCAGCCCCAGCAGCAGCTGACCGAGCAGGGAATGGGCTACCAGCAGGTAGAGCAGCGGATTGCCGATGTAGCCGGTGACGGAGTGCTCACTCGCCAGCGGCCGGGCGGCGATGGCGGCCGCCGAGAAGCCGACCCCGGCCAGCGAGCCGAGCACCACCGAACCGAGCGCGCCGTGCAGGCGTACCGCGAAGAAGCCGGCCACGGCCAGCACCACCAGGGTGACCGTCAGCGCGATCATCATGGCCGGGCCCAGCGGGCGCGACTGTGCCGGCTCGGCCGCCAGCACCAGGGCGGTGATTCCCACCAGAAGCAGGGCCAGCAGCCCGATCTCGGCGGGGGGCAGCACCCACTTCAGCACCAGCACCCCCAGCAGGGCGGTCACGCCCAGCCCGGCCGCGACGCTGGCCTGCACGAGGAACAGCGGCAGGTCGCGGCGGGCCAGGAAGGCCAGCAGGAAGCCCAGCACCTGACAGAGCAGACCCAGGATGTACGTACGTTGACTCGCCAGGCGCACCAGCAGGCCGGGGTCGAACGTGTGGTGCACGCTCGTGCGCGCCGCCGCGATCGACTGCAACAGGTTGGCCACGCCGTATGCCACGATCATCGCCGCGAGACAGAACCAGCCTGGGGACACCACAGCGAGGATAGACCAGCGCCTGGTTCGGCTCAGCCCGCTTCGGATGGCCGGCGGGAGTCGGGCTGGTTTCGATGGCGCCTCACGCCGGTACGGGCGCCAGGCGGGTGAGCACCTCGTCGTGCAGCGGGCCGTTCGTGGCGATCGCGCTGCCGCCGCCCGGCCCCGGCCGGCCCTGCAGGTCCGTGAAGGTGCCCCCGGCCTCCCGCACGATCGGGATCAGGGCGGCCACGTCCCACAGCGACAGCTCCGGCTCCACCATCACGTCGAGCGCCCCCTCGGCCAGCAGCATGTAGCCGTAGAAATCGCCGTACGCCCTGGTCCGCCACGCCTGCCGCAGCAGGTCCAGCAGGTGATCCAGGCGGCCGTTCTCCTCCCAGCCGGAGAGGCTGGAGTAGCACAGGGAGGCGTCCGCGAGGCGGTTGACGGCCGACACCCGGATCCGGGTGGCCCCCGCCTGGTGGCGGCCCGCGTACGCGCCGTGCCCGGTCGCGCCCCACCACCGGCGGCCCAGCGCGGGCGCCGACACCAGGCCCGCGACTGGGACGTCGTCCTCCACCAGCGCGATGAGGGTCCCCCAGATCGGTACGCCACGGATGAAGTTCTTCGTGCCGTCGATCGGGTCGATCACCCAGTGCCGGGACCCGCTGCCCGCGCTGGGCATGGACATGCCGTACTCCTCGCCGAGCACCCCGTCGCGCGGGCGGGCCCGGGCCAGGGTCGCGCGGATCGCCTTCTCCACCGCGGTGTCCGCATCGGAGACCGGGGTCAGGTCCGGCTTCGACTCGACGTGCAGGTCGAGTGCGCGGAACCGGGCCATCGAGATCGAGTCGGCGGCGTCGGCCAGCAGATGGGCCAGGGAGAGATCGTCGGAGTACCCAGACATGCGGGAAACCTAGCCGATGATCGCGGCCAGCCCCGCCCACGACCCGGCTCCGCGCGCCGCGCGTTGCCGTCAGGTGTCCGGGCGCTCCTCGCGGGGATCCTCTCCGGCGCGGGAGGCCAGCAGGCGGCGGTAGCTCGCCAGCCGCCGCGGGTCCGCGTGGCCGGCGTCGACCCAGGCGTCCAGCGCGCAGTCCACGTCGGCCGGGGTGTGGCCGCAGTTCGGCGGGCAGTCCACGGTGCCCTCGACCAGATCGGGGAAGCCGTGCAGCAGGCTCTCGGCGCTCACGTGCGCCAGCCCGAAACTGCGGATGCCCGGAGTGTCGATGATCCAGCCCGGATCCGCGCCGTCCGCACCGGACGGGGGCAGGCGCAGCGCGACCGCGCTGGTGGAGGTGTGCCGCCCCTTGCCGACCGCGCTGACCGCGCCGACGGCCCGCAACGCGTCCGGCACCAGGCGGTTGACCAGGGTGGACTTGCCCACCCCGGAGTGGCCCACGAGGACGGATATCTGCCCGGCGAGCCGCTGCCGCAACGGGGCCAGATCGCTGTCGGGGCGCACCAGCACGTACGGCAGGTCCAGCTCGGCGTAGTAGTTCAGCACGGCCTCGGGGCCCGCGAGGTCGGCCTTGGTGAGGCACAGCAGCGGCTCGACGTCCGCGTCGTACGCCGCGACCAGGCAGCGGTCGACGAACCCGGTGCGCGGCGGCGGGTCGGCCAGGGCGCTGACGATGACGAGCTGGTCGGCGTTGGCGACCACGACCCGTTCCAGCCGGCCCTCGGGCGTGGTGTCGTCGTCGTCCGCGGTGCGGCGCAGGACCGAGGTGCGCTCGGCGATGCGGACGATCCGGGCCAGCGCACCGGGTGCGCCGGAGGTGTCGCCCACCAGCGCCACCCGGTCGCCCACCACCACCGACTTGCGGCCCAGCTCGCGGGCGCGCATCGCGGTGATGATGTCGTCCTCGGTCGGGGCGTCCGGGCGGACGCAGCCGTACCGGCCCCGGTCCACGCTGACGACCAGGCCGTCGACCGCGTCGGAATGCTGCGGGCGGGTACGGGTACGCGGGCGCGAGGACCGGCCCGGTCGGATCCGAACGTCGTCCTCGTCGTACTCCCGCTTGCGCCCCGGCAGGTTCAGCTCCTCGCCACGAGTCCCGCCCAGAGTTCGGGGAACTCGGGCAGCGTCTTCGACGTACACGCTACGTCGCTGAGATGAACGCCCTCGACCGCCAGGCCGACAACCGCCGCGGCGTGCGCCATGCGGTGATCCGCGTACGTCTCGAACAGGGCCGGGCGCAGCGGGCCCGGCGTGATGTCCAACCCGTCGGGGTGCTCGACAACGTGGGCGCCGAGCTTGGTGAGCTCGCGGGCGAGCGCGGCGATCCGGTCGGTCTCGTGGCCCCTGATGTGCGCCACCCCGCTCAGCTGGGAGGGCCCGTCCGCGAGGGCTGCCAGCGCGGCGACCACCGGCGTCAGCTCGCTCACCTCGGACAGGTCGGCGCGCACGCCGTGCACCGTGCCCGTGCCGTACACGGTGAGCCCGTCGGCGTCCTGCTCGACCCGCCCACCCAGCGCGGTGAGCAGCTCGGTGACCCGGCCGACCGGTTGCCAGCTCTCCCGCGGCCAGCCGGCCAGCGTGACCGCACCCCCGGTGACCAGGGCGGCCGCGAAGAACGGCGCCGCGCCGGACAGGTCCGGCTCGATGGTCCAGGTACGGCCGTGCAGCGCGCCCGGCTCGACCGCCCAGACGTCCGGCTCGCTGTCGTCGACGGCCGCCCCGGCGGCCCGCAGCATGTGGGTGGTCATCCGCAGATGCGGGGCCGAGGGCACCGGCGGACCCTCGTGGCGCAGCACCAGGCCCTTGGCGAAGCGGCGCGCCGACAGCAGCAGGCCGGAGACGAATTGGCTGGAGGCGGAGGCGTCGATGACCGCGTCACCGCCGTCGAGCATGCCCCGGCCGCGGACGGTCAGTGGCAGCCCGCCGGCGGGCGACGCGTCGAGGTCGGCGCCCAGCGCGCGCAGCGCGGTGAGGATGGGGCCCAGCGGGCGGTTGCGGGCCTGTGGGTCCCCGTCGAACGTGACAGTGCCGTCGGCCAGCGCGGCGACCGGCGGCGCGAACCGCATCACCGTGCCGGCCAGCCCGACGTCGACGTGGGCGGGGCCGCGCAGCGGGCCCGGCTCGACCGTCCACACCTCGTCGGAGGTGGTGTCCACCGTGGCGCCGAGGGCGCGCAGCGCGGCCGCCATCAGCAACGTGTCGCGGGCGCGCAGCGGTCGCTCGATCCGCGAGGGCTCCCCGGCCAGGGCGCTGAGCACCAGCGCGCGGGCGGTCATCGACTTCGAGCCGGGCAGCCGGATGCTCGAGCGCACCGGACCGGTGGCGATCGGGGCGACCCACGGGCGGGTCGCGGCCGACGGGCTGGTGGCGGGCGACGGGCTGGTGGGCGGCGGGCCGGGTTCATCAGTCACGGGCCCATTGTGCCGAAGGCCCCCGACAGTCACCCCGCGTGTTCCCGCCCCGCGGGACGGGGCGCGGCGGCGTACTGTCTGCCGCATGTGCGGCCGGTACGCGACGACACGCAGCGACGCTGACCTCAGCGCGCTGTTCGATGCCGCCAACGTGACCGACGGGCTCGGCCCGAGCTGGAACGTCGCGCCCACCGACCCGGTGCCGGTGGTGCGGATGTCGCGGCGGCACGGTGGCCGGGTGCTCGACACCGCGCGCTGGGGGCTGGTCCCGCCATGGGCGACCGATCTGCGCGGCGGCGCCCGCATGATCAACGCGCGGGTGGAGACGGTCGCCACCTCGCCCGCGTTCGCGCCGTCGTTCGCCCGGCGGCGCTGCCTGGTCCCCGCCGACGGGTGGTACGAGTGGGTCCGCACCGGCCGGCAGCGTCAGGCGTACTACATGACCCCCGCCGACGGCTCGCCGTTGGCGTTCGCGGGTCTGTGGTCGGCGTGGGGCCCCGACTCCGTGCTGACCTGCACCGTGCTGACCACGGCGGCGCTCGGGGAACTGGCGCGGGTGCATGACCGGATGCCGGTCGCGCTGGCGCCCGAATTCTGGGCGGCGTGGCTGTCCGGCGGCGACGGCGCCGAATTGTTGCCGCCGCACCCGGCTCCATCGACGGCGATCGAGATCCGTGCGGTGCGGCCCGACGTCGGCAACGTCCGCAACAACGGTCCTGAGCTGGTGACGCCGTCGCCCGAGCCGGCCGAGGCAACCCTGTTCTGACCGTAGTCGGCTATCCGACGGTTACCGGTGAGTTGTTTACAGCATGTTACGGGGAGTCATATTTTCGCGGCGATTTGCGAGGATTGTACGGTTATTGAGATGGCCGCTCGGGCGAACTTAGTTACGGTACGCACAAGCCCCTTGTTCTGATCTTCATTCCTGCGATACAAACCACCGCCGGTGTGGTTACGAGTTCGCAGGGTGCGGACATCGCGACCACGTTCACCGGTCCCACGGGGGAGGTGGGCTGATGACTCGGGCACGGATGCCGCGTCCGCACGAGGTCGCGATCGCACGGCGCGACCTGAGACTGCTGCAAGCGATCGACCAACGACGGTCGGACGAGGCCTGGCGTATTCGCGGTGCATGCCGCAGCGTCGACCCGGAGGTGTTCTTCCCGGCTCCGAACGAGCCGTCCGACCGCGCGATCGCGCTCTGCGGCACGTGCGAGGTCCAGGCGCCCTGCCTGGCCCGGGCCCTGCAGGTGGGTGACTGCCACGGCGTCTGGGGTGGCACGACGCCCCGGGAACGCCGCGCCATGCTGGTGGCCTGGCGCGAGCGGGTCGGGCCCGACGGCGAGCCGATCGACGACGGCCCCGACGCCGAGGACCGAAGACTCCTCAGCCTCGTTCCAGTCGGCGCTGACGCCCCGGCCCGGTGAGCCGCTGACGACGCCGTCCCGGCCGGAGCCGGAAGCCGCAATCCGGTTCAGCTGCCGACGCCAACCCGATCGGCAGCCGATCCCGTCCGGGTCGGTCGCTGATCCTGCGGTCGGCGCCGGGCGACAATGGCGGCGTGCGTAGTGACACCACCTCGGACGACTACTCCGTCGAGACGCCACGCGGCCCGGCGGGCATCCGGATCAGTGACCCCGCGGGTCCGCCGGTCGCTCTGCTCGTGCTCGGGCACGGCGCGGGCGGTGGGGTGGATGCTCCCGATCTGACCCGGGTGCATGACGTCGCCGTCGCGGCCGGGGTCAGGGTCGCGCTCGTCACCCAGCCGTACCGGATGGCGGGCCGGCGTGCCCCGGCGCCCGCCGGTCACCTCGACGAGGCGTGGACGGCGGTCGTCAACGAGCTTTCCGTGCCGGGGCTGCCGCTGATCTGCGGCGGGCGTTCCAGCGGCGCGCGGGTCGCCTGCCGTACGGCCGGGGCGCTCGGCGCGGTCGGGGTGCTGGCGCTCGCGTTCCCCCTGCATCCACCGGGGCGGCCGGAGCGCAGCCGGGCGGAGGAGTTGCCCACCGGGATTCCCACGCTGGTGGTGAACGGCGATCGCGACCCGTTCGGGGTGCCGGATGCGGTCGGCGACGTGCGGGTGGTGGTGCGCCCCGGCGCCACCCACGATCTGCGCAAGGATCTGGCCGGTACGGCCGAGGCGGTGCTCGGCTGGCTGCGCGAGCACCACTGGGCACGCTGACCCCGAAGGCCACGGCAAAACGTACGATTAACGCGCACTTTCATGCTGTTTGTCGTGGGCCATTCTCATGATCACGCAGGTCACGGGCCGGGTGAGTGGGAATGTGTGCAAGATGCAGGCCGTTGCAACACGCGGACAGCCGTACGTCGGAAGGGGTTCAGCGGTGCGTGCCGAAACCGGATGCGTCGAGCGCGACGGCGCGAAGCAGCGGCAGGTGCGGGAGCTGTTGACCGCCCCGAACTGGCCCGCGGTGCAGCCGCCGCCGACCCCTGCACCATCGGTGAGTGTCAGCACACCGGCGGTTTTAGGAACTCCGGGCGGGGCACTACCCGTATCCTCGGCGGGGCGGCCGAGGGGAGACGGACGGGTGACGCCAGCAGAGCGGACGGAACGGACGGAGGAGCGCCGCGCGCGCTTCGAGCGCGACGCGCTGCCTTTCGTCGACCAGTTGTACGCCGCGGCCCTGCGGATGACCCGCAACCCGGCCGACGCCGAGGATCTGGTGCAGGAGACGTTCCTCAAGGCGTTCTCCGCCTTCCACCAGTTCGAGGAGGGCACCAACCTCAAGGCGTGGCTGTACCGCATCCTCACCAACACCTACATCAACTCGTACCGGCGTAAGCAGCGGCAGCCCGTGCAGGCGCCGACGGACGAGATCACCGACTGGCAGCTCGCCGCCAGCGAGTCGCACACCTCCGCGGGTCTGCGCTCGGCCGAGACCGAGGCGCTGGACCGGCTGCCGGACAGCGACATCAAGGACGCGCTGCAGGCGCTGCCCGAGGACTTCCGCCTCGCCGTCTATCTCGCCGATGTCGAGGGCTTCTCGTACAAGGAGATCGCCGACATCATGGGCACGCCGATCGGGACGGTGATGTCCCGCCTGCACCGCGGCCGCCGCAACCTGCGCAAGCTGCTGGAGCAGTACGCCGCGGACCGGGGCATCACGCGCGGCAGCGACGCGCCGGCCCGGCAGGAGGCATGAGCGACGTGAACGGCGAAGAGCACAAGCCGGACTGCGGTGCGGTCATCAGCGAGGTCTACCTCTACCTCGACCTGGAGTGCAGCGACGAACGCCGGACGCTGATCAAGAAGCACCTCGACGACTGCACGCACTGCCTGCACGAGTACGGCATCGAGCACGAGGTCAAGGCGCTGGTCGCCCGGTGCTGCGGCGACGAGGTGGCGCCGCGGGAGCTGCGCGAACGGCTCCGGATCAAGCTGAACGAGCTGGTCATCGAGGTGGAGACCCGCGAGTTCCTGCCCTGAAGGGGAAAACAGACGCGGGAGGGCCGGCAGCGGTGCGCTGCCGGCCCTCCCGTCGTATGACGGCCAGGCTCAGGAGTTGGGACGCTTGCCGTGGTTGGCGGAGCTCTTCTTCCGGGCCTTCTTCTTGCGGGCCTTCTTGGCCATGTCGGCCTCCTCTTCGTGGCAGGTCGTAGCGCCTGATCGTAGTCGTCGGGCCGGGCGGCCCGGATTCCCCCATCAAGTGCTCGTGATTGGATAATCTCCACCCGACAGCGTCGACGAGGAGGAATCACCATGGCCGACGAGATCCGCGCCGAGATGGTGGCCAACGTGTGGAAGGTCGTGGCCACCGCCGGCGACGAGGTCGCCGAGGGGGACACGCTGGTGATTCTCGAATCGATGAAGATGGAGATCCCGGTGCTGGCCGAATCGGACGGCACCGTGGCTCAGCTGGCGGTCAACGAGGGCGACGTCGTCCAGGAGGGTGACCTCATCGCCGTGATCGAGTGAGCCGGCCGGCCAGCCAGCCCCACAGCCGCCGCCCGGTGCGCCGGCTGCGCTGACGGGGAATCGCGGCGATCACCCGGCCCTCCTCGACCCGGACCACCGCGGTGGCCAGTTCCTGCGCGGCCGGGCCGAGGGCGGGGGTCACCAGCGCCAGCTGGGCCACCGACCAGGCGATGCCGGTCGGTTCCGCGGCGGGCGTGGCCACCACCTCGGCCAGGGTCCGCCCCACCAGGTCGGCCACGTCCGGGCGCGCGGCCGGCTCCACCCAGGCGTACGTGACGAGGGCGAACAGGGCCGCCTCGGTGATCGCGTCGGTGCCGCCCGCGGCCAGCTCCACCAGTAGCCGCCGGCGGCGGGATCCGGCCCAGGGCTCGTCCACGTCGTGATGCAGCAGACCGAGGCACGCCCAGACGTACACGCAGCGGGTCCAGCGCGCGGGATCGTGGGTCGCCAGGGCCCGGCCGACCTCGGTGTCCGGTGCGGCCGGCGGGTGGGCGATGAGGGCCAGCAGCTCCTGCGGCTCGACCAGGAGCAAGCCCACGGCGGCGTCGTACGCGGCGGGCGGGTGCGGCCACAACGGGTGCGCCACCCGCTGCAGCCGCTGCACCGCCGTGGCCGACGGCTGCGGGACGGCGTGCCGGGGCACGGTCGGGTGGCCGGTCGACGGCCGGGGCGCCGGCGGGCGGGAGGCCGTGGGGAAGCGGCGCCGCGGGTCGGGGCCCGAATCCGGGGCGGCCGGGACTTGGCTCAGCCACGGCACGTCCTGGCAGCATTCGGCGAGGTCGGTGTGCTCGTGGGTGTCGTCCGGGTGGTAGCGCTGGAAGTCGGCGAGCCGGATGAGGTGCGCCACGTCCCCGTCGGCCTGATAGCGCAGCCGGTGACCGGTGTGCACGGCGCAGTCGAAGTCGGGGTCGCGGGCCAGTGCCCGGTCCACCCATTCGAGCGCCTCGTCCAGCCGGTCCTGGGCGGCGAGCGTGCCCGCGATGTCCGCGTACACGGACAGGTCGTCGGGGTCGTGCGCGACCGCGCGGCGCAGCGCGTCGAGCGCGTCGGGCAGCCGGCCGGCGCTGCGGTACGCGTACCCGAGCCAGATCTCGCCGAGTTTGGACGGCCTCGCCCGGACGCCGCGGGCGGCCCAGTCGACGGCGAGCGCGGCGTCGCCGATCCGGCGCGCCAGCGCCGATCCGGAGCCGAGGAGCAGGTGGTGTGCGGGCTGCGCGGCGATCGCGTGCCGGACCACCGTCAGGTACGGCAGCAGGGTCGCGCGGTCCTGCTCGGCGGCCGGGTCGCCGACCGCGGTGCACAACCGCATGACCAGGCGGGCCAGCATGTCCGGGTCGATCCGGGCGCCGAGGGAGGGCTCGCTGACCCAGGGCACGCCCGCCCAGTCCATGCCGGGGGTGTGCCCGCTGGCGGCGGCCAGTAGGGGCAGCCCGTCCTCGGGGCGACCCGCGGCGGCCAGCAGGTGGGCGCGGGCCACGACCGTGCCGACGAACGCGTGCTGCCCGAGTGGGAACAGTTCCAGACCGCCGCCGGACCGGGCGGCGAGGCGGCTGAGCAGCTCGTGGGTCTCCGGCAGGGTGGGCGCCTGGGCGATGGCGCCGGCCAGGTGATCGGCGGCGTGGTGCATCTCGCCACGGTCGAGGGCCGCGCGGGCCTGCTCGAGGTCGCGGTCGGCGGAGCTTCGGGGGTCGTCCATGGTGCTGCGCCAACCTTTCGATGTCACGCGGGATGCGCCACGACGCGAGCCTAGGCGACGGCGATCGATATGTCAGGCCCGGATCTGCGCATTGGTGCGCGAAACATTGTGCTTGCTCGCTGTTTCGTGCAAGACTGCGCACGAAACGCGCGGGACCGTGCACAAAGGGAGGGTGTTCAGTGACACAGCGAGGCCAGGGGATGGCGGCCGACATCGCGGAGCAGCCGGCGGGAATCGCCCGCCTGCTCGACCGGGAACGCGCCACCGCGATCGCAGCCGTGGCCGCCCGGGTGGCCGCGCGCCGGCCCCGCCATGTGATCTTCGTGGGCCGGGGCACCTCCGACCACGCCGCCCTGTACGGCGCGTACCTCACCGAGATCCGGCTCGGTATTCCCGTCGGCCTCGCCTCGCCCAGCGCGATCACCCTGTACGGCGCCCGGCCCGACCTCTCCGACGCCCTCGTCGTCGGCGTCAGCCAGAGCGGCGGCTCGCCCGACCTCGCCGGTGTGCTCACCGTCGCCCGCGAGTCCGGCGCGCTGACCCTCGCGGTCACCAACAACCCCGGCTCGCCGCTGGTCGCCGCCGCCGAGCTGTCCATCGACGTCGCCGCCGGACACGAGCGCGCGGTGGCCGCCACCAAGACGTACACGGCCGAGCTGTTCGCGCTGCTGCTGCTGGTCGAGGGCATCCGCGCGGGCGACGGCGTGCTGCCCGCCGACGAGCGCGCCGCCCTGGAGAAGCTGCCGCAGCTCGCCGACGAGGTGCTGGCCGACGACGGCGCCGACGCGCTCGCCCAGCGCTACCGCTTCGCCTCCCGCATGGTCGCCACCGGCCGGGGGTACGCGTACCCGACCGCGCGCGAGACCGCGCTCAAGCTGATGGAGACGTCGTACCTGCCGGCGCTCGCCTTCTCCGGCGCGGACCTGCTGCACGGGCCGCTGGCCATGGCCGATCCGGACGTGCCGGTGCTGGCCGTCGTCGGCGACGGTCCCGGCGGCCAGGCCATGCGGGACGTGGTCAACCGTCTCGGCGAACGGCGTGCCGACGTGGTCACCGTCGGCCCCGCGGACGTGCCCGGCGCCGCCGGCCGGCTCGCCGTCCCCGCGGTCGACGAGCGCTACGCGCCCCTGCTCGACATCCTGCCGCTGCAGAAGCTGGCCCTGGCCCTGGCGCTGGCCCGCGGCGAGGACCCGGACGCCCCGCGCGGCCTGAAGAAGGTCACCACCACGCTGTAGGGAACACCGCCCGGACGGCATGGCAGGCTTGATCCGTGTCCACCCTGCGCGACCTGGCCGAGGAGCACACCGACCTCGGTCCCGCCGACATCGACCACCTGCACCGCCTGGCCGGCGACTGGCAGCTGCTGTCCGACCTGTCCTTCGCCGACCTGCTGCTCTGGGTGCCGGTCCGGCCCCCGGACACACGGCCCCGGGCGTTCCTGTGCGTCGCCCAGGTGCGCCCGACCACCGCGCCGACGGCGTACCAGGACGACCAGGTGGGCCGGATCGTCGGCGGGCCCGAGGTGGCGCACCTGGACATCGCGTACGCGCAGGCCCGGATCTGGCGCGAGGGCGACCCGGTCTGGTACGGCGACACCCCGGCCCGCCACGAGGCCATCCCGGTGCGGATCCGGGGCGAGGAGGAGCACGGCGAGGTCGTCGCGGTCATCGGCCGCGACACCAACCTGTCCACCGCGCGTACGCCCAGCCAGCTCGAACTGAACTACCTGACCACGGCCGACGACCTGGCGCAGATGGTCGCCGACGGGACCTTCCCGCCGCCCCGGCACCCGGGCGAGACCACCTCCGCGCCCCGGGTCGGCGACGGGCTGATCCGCCTCGACGCGTCCGGCAAGGTCACCTACGCCAGCCCGAACGCGCAGTCGGCGTACCGGCGGCTCGGGTTCAACGCGCACCTGGTCGGCGAGGAGCTGGCCGAACTGACCCGGCGGCTGGCCGCCGACCCGCTGGAGGGCACGGACACGGCCGAGCGGATGCTGGCCGCGCTGCGCGGTGAACATCCGGCACGCAAGGAGGTCGAGGCGCGCGGGGCGACCGTACTCATGCGGGCCCTGCCCCTGATGCCCGCCGGGGTGCCGATCGGTTCGCTGGTGCTGGTCCGCGACGTCACAGAGGTACGCCGCCGCGACCGCGCCCTGATGACCAAGGACGCCACCATCCGGGAGATCCACCACCGGGTCAAGAACAACCTGCAGACCGTCGCGGCCCTGCTGCGCCTGCAGGCCCGCCGGGTCGACAACGCCGAGGCGCGGATGGCGCTGCAGGAATCGGTACGCCGGGTCGCCTCGATCGCCCTGGTGCACGAGACGCTGTCGATGTCCAGCGACGAGGCGGTCGAGTTCGACGGCATCGTGGACCGGGTCGCCAGCGCGGCCACCGAGGTCGCGGCCACGGAGAGCGCCGTGACGATGCGGCGCGAGGGCACGTTCGGGGTGCTGCCCGCCGAGATCGCCACGTCGCTCGTGATGGTCCTCAACGAACTGCTCATCAACGCCGTGGAACACGGCTTCCCCGGCGGCGAGGACGGGGGCGCGCCCGAGCCGGCCGAGGGGCCGGGCGAGGTGATCGTGTCGGCGCACCGCTTCCGCCAGCAGCTGCACGTCACCGTGGCGGACAACGGCCGGGGCCTGCCCGAGGGATTCCGGGCCGACGCGGGCGGCCGCCTCGGTTTGCAGATCGTCCGGGCGCTGGCCACGGGCGAGCTGCGGGGCAGCATCGAGCTGCGCAACCGGGCCGGGGGCGGCACCGAGGCCGTCCTGGTCGTGCCGCTGGGCAAGCGCTGAGCGTCGTTCCGCGCGGCTCGCGGCCGCCTCAGTGCTCCGTGCGGTTCGGGACCGCCTCAGTGCCGAGCCGGGCGAGGCCGCGGCAGCAGCAGCGCCACGGTGAAGCCGTCGAAGCGCCAGCGCTCGGCCACCCGGTAGCGGGCGGCGAGGGTGTCGCGTACGCCCTCGGGCAGCTGGTCGGTCGCGCCCGCGCGGCGGCCCGTCGCCA
The DNA here is from genome assembly GCF_047159485.1 of Krasilnikovia sp. MM14-A1004. Lineage (GTDB taxonomy): Bacteria > Actinomycetota > Actinomycetes > Mycobacteriales > Micromonosporaceae > Actinoplanes. Next base: position 811,980 of record NZ_AP038773.1, read on the forward strand.
GGTCGTCGGGGCTCACCACCCACAGACGGTTCGTGCCCGCGAGGCAGTCGGCCGGGACGTCGCACTCGGTGGGCCACAGCGACGCGTTGCGTACCGCGTCGGACTGCAGCAGCACGTCGCGCGGTCCGGAACCGCGCAGGTAATAGCGCATCGCCATGTCGGTGAACTGCCAGCCCTGCCGATGCGCGTAGACGACCCCGTCGCCCGGCACCGACCAGCCACCCAGCAACTGCGCGACCGACCGGTAGTCCAGGCCCGAGTGCCACTTCCGCAGGTCGTTCTGCGCGGGCAGGCCCATCAGGCCCAGCACCAGTACGGCCGCCAGCGCCGTCGGCAACCGCAGCCTGGTCAGCGCCCGCCCGGCCAGCACGCACAGCAGCGGGACCATGAAGATCAGGTACCGGCCGACGAACATCGGCGCGATGAGCTGATCGGCCGCGAACAGCAGTCCGTACGGCAGGAGCACACAGAACCAGAGCAACCGGCTCCAGCGCTCGCCGGCTCCGGGTGTGCCGCGCCCTGACAGCGCGAACACCGCCATGGCGCACAGCGCACCGCCGACCAGGCCGGAGATGAAGATCGTGTTCGGCAGCTCGGCGAGGGCGTCCGGCGTCGCCCGGGGCAGCCAGTTCAGCTGTGCCTCGTGCTGCGGCGCACCGAGCAGCATGAGTGGCAGCACGCCCGCGCACCCGGCCGCCGCGGACCCGGCCCACCACAGCAGGCGCAGCCGGTCGTGGCGGGCGGTCAGTGCCGCCGCCGCGACCGCGTGCCCGGCCAGCAGCAGCAGACCCACCGGATGCGACCACCCCAGCAGCAACACACCACCGGCGTACGCCGCCCAGCGCCACCACCGGGGCCGGGCGAGCGCCGCGACCAGGGCGTACGTGGCGAGCGTGGCGAACAGCGCCGCGAACGCGTAGCCGCGGGCCTCCTGGGCGTATCGGGACATCACGGGCAGCGTGGCCACGAGTAGTCCCGCGAGCAGAGCGGCCCGGTGGCCGTACAGGCGGCGGGCCAGCAGGGCGGTGGCCGCAGCGGTGGCCGTCATGGCGAGCATCGAGGGCATCCGCAGGGCCGTCACCGAGTCGCCGAACCACCCGACCCAGTAGTGCAGGAACAGGTAGTACGGCAGCATCACCGCGTCGATCGTGTGCCCCAGCGCGACGATCTGCGGCACCGTCCGGACCGCGACGTCCCAGCTCGCGAACTCGTCCCGCCACGGTGGGGCCTCGCCGGCCCGAAACCACACCACGAGCGCGGTGACGACCGTGGGTATCGCCCAGCTGAGCACCCCGATCAGCGCTCGTCGCCGGTCCTGCGGTGCCCGACGCGCCCGCGCCGTCGCTTCCGGCGGCCTGCGGGGTTCGGCGACGGTGCCGGGTTCGGGTGCGGCGGTGGCTCTCGGCGGGGCTTTCCTCGGAGGCGCCGGTGCTTCCGGCGACCCACCGGGTTCGGCGACTGTGGTGACGCCGGGCGGGGTGGTCTTCGCCGGGGTGATGGTCTTCGGCGCCTTGGGCGAGCCGGTCTTCGGCCGGGCGGGGGCCTTGGCCGGGGCTGCCTTGGACCGGTCGACGGCTTTGCGCGAGCCTGCCTTGGCGGGCGCAGCCTTGGGCGAGGCGGCTTTGGGCGAGGCGGCCTTGGCGGAGGCGGCCCTGGGTGATGCGGCCTTTGATCGAGCTGGGGCCTTGGGCGGTGCGGCTTTTGGTCGGGCGGTCGCCTTGGGCGGTGCGGCCTTTGGCCCGGCGGCGGTCTTGGCCGGTGCGGCCTTTGGCCCGGCGGCGGTCTTGGCCGGTGCGGCCTTTGGTCCGGCGGTGGCCTTGGGCGGTGCGGCCTTCGGCTCGGCGGTGGCCTCGTCCGGGGCGGCCTTCTCCGGTGCGGGCTTTGGGGCGGTGGCCCTGGACTGGGCGGGCTCTTTTGCCGTGGTGGCCTTCGGCGGGGTGGCCTTGGTGCGGCCGCGGGCCCTCGGCGCTGCCGCAGGTGCGTCCGCAGGTGCGTCCGCAGGTGCGTCCGCAGGGGCGTCCGCGGGGGCGTCCGAGGCGGCCGCGTCCGCAGGGGCGTCCGGCGATGGTGACGTGGCGGCCTCGGCGGGGCGGTCGCCGGACGTGGTCGTCATCAGGACAGGATTCCAAACTGCTGAGTCCTGGTGTGGTCCGGTGCGACATTCGGTGCCGGTGGTGGGCCAGGACACCCTCCCGGATTCTGGACCGGACTGGCCGACAAGGGGCGCGCGTGAGAGGCTGTCCGCATGACCGCTGCAGTTGAGCGCCGCTTCGTGGCCCGCCGCCACGTCGACTACGGCCGCGTCCGCAGCGCGATGTGTCCGGCTTCCTGACGCCGCCCGATCGCTGATTTCGGGCGCGCCCGACGCGCCGGCCTTCTCCAGACACCGATGTCGCGAGCCCTTCGGGGTGGCCGTCCGCCATTGGCGCGCCCTCGATGACCCGGAGGACCGCCGACATGGCGATCGACAGCACCACGGCCGCGAAGCCCGCCGCCCGCCCCCGCAAGGCGCGCGGCGAGGGCCAGTGGGCGCTCGGACACCGTGAGCCGCTGAACCCGAACGAGCGGATCAAGAAGGACGACAACCCGCTCAACGTTCGCGCCCGCATCGAGAACATCTACGCGCATCAGGGCTTCGCCTCCATCGACCCGCAGGACCTGCGCGGCCGCTTCCGCTGGTGGGGCCTGTACACCCAGCGCAAGGCGGGCATCGACGGCGGGCGTACCGCTGTACTGGAGCCGCACGAGCTGGAGGACGAGTTCTTCATGCTCCGCGTGCGCATCGACGGCGGCCAGCTCAACCTGGCCCAGCTGCGCACGATCGCGGGCATCGCGACCGAGTTCGCCCGCGACACCGCCGACATCACCGACCGGCAGAACATCCAGCTGCACTGGATCCGGGTCGAGGACGTGCCGGAGATCTGGCGGCGGCTGGAGGCGGTCGGCCTGCAGACCACCGAGGCGTGCGGCGACTGCCCGCGCATCGTGCTGGGCAGCCCGGTCGCCGGGGTGGCCGTCGACGAGGTGATCGACCCGACCCCGGCGATCGACCGGATCGTCGAGCGGTACATCGGCGATCCCAAGTACTCGAACCTGCCGCGCAAGTTCAAGACGTCGATCTCCTGGCTGGTGGACACGCCGTACGAGACGAACGACATCGGGTTCATCGGGGTGCAGCACCCGGTGCACGGGCCCGGCTTCGACCTGTGGGTCGGCGGGGGACTGTCCACCAACCCGCGGCTGGCCGAGCGGCTCGGCGCGTGGGTGCCGCTGGAGGAGGTGCCGGACGTCTGGGAGGGCGTGGTCGGTATCTTCCGCGACTACGGCTACCGGCGGCTGCGCAACCGGGCCCGGCTGAAGTTCCTGCTGGCCGACTGGGGTGTCGAGAAGTTCCGCGAGGTGCTGGAGAAGGAGTACCTGGGCCGGGCGCTGCTGGACGGGCCGGAGCCCGACCTGCCCGCCAAGCCGATCGACCACATCGGCGTGCACAAGCAGGTCGACGGCCGCAACTACGTGGGCGCCGCGCCGGTCGTCGGGCGTTCCTCGGGTACCCAGCTGGCCCGCCTCGCCGACCTCGCCGAGGGACACGGGTCCGACCGGGTGCGGCTCACCCCGTACCAGAAGCTGTTGGTTCTGGATGTCGCCGACGACCAGGTCGAGTCGCTGGTCGCGGGCCTGCGCGGGATCGGTCTGGAGGCCCGGCCGTCGGCCTGGCGGCGCGGCACGATGGCCTGCACCGGCATCGAGTACTGCAAGCTCGCCATCGTCGAGACCAAGGCCCGCGGCGAGGAGCTGGTGGCCCGGCTGGAGGAGCGGCTGCGGGAGTTCGACGCGGACATCTCCATCCACATCAACGGCTGCCCGAACGCCTGCGCCCGCACCCAGGTCGCCGACATCGGCCTCAAGGGCCAGCTCGTCATGAACGAGCGCGGCGAGCAGGTAGAGGGCTTCCAGATCCACCTCGGCGGTGGCCTCGGCATGGCCCGGGGCCAGACCGCGGGCTTCGGCCGCAAGCTGCGCGGCCTCAAGGCCACGGCCGACGAACTTCCCGGGTACGTGGAAAGAGTCGCCCGGCACTACCTGGCCGGACGGGCCGAGGGGGAGTCGTTCGCGACCTGGGTCGTGCGCGCCGACGAGGAGTTGCTCAAATGAGCGACGCCCGGTCGACGCCCCTCTACTGCCCCTATTGCGGGGAAGAGGACCTGTACCCGCACGAGGCATCGCACGGCGCGTGGGAGTGCCACTCCTGCGCCCGTGTCTTCACGGTCAAGTTCAACGGGCTGCTGGCCGCGCGACTGAAGGGCGCGGCCGGCGACGACGACGCTGTCGAGGGAGCTAACCGATGACTGTCGTGACCGCCACCGGCCTGGGCCTGGTGTCCCTGGGAGGATCCGTGCCGGCCGACCCGACCCGCCGTACCCCGGCCGAGCTGGAGAAGCTGGCCCGCGACGCGGCGTCGGCGCTGGAGGGCAAGCCGGCCGAGGAGATCGCCCGGTGGGCCACCGACACGTTCGGAGCCCGGTTCTGTGTGACCAGCTCGATGGCCGACGCGGTGGTGGCGCACCTGTTCTCGCGGGTCACCCCCGGCGTGGACGTCGTCTTCCTCGACACCGGCCTGCACTTCCCGGAGACGCTGAAGGTGCGCGACACGGTCGCCCGCACGATGAACGTGAACGTGCGTTCGATCCGGCCGCGCAAGACCGTCGGGCAGCAGGACGGCGAGTTCGGGCCCCGGCTGTTCGCCCGCAACCCCGACGAGTGCTGCTTCCTGCGCAAGGTGGAGCCGCTGGAGCGGGCCCTGGTGGACTACGACGCCTGGGCGACGGGTCTGCGCCGCGACGAGTCGCCGACGCGGGCCAACACGCCGGTCGTGACGTTCGACGCGCGCAAGGGCAAGGTGAAGGTCAACCCGATCGCGGCGTGGAGCCAGGCCGACGTGGACCGCTACATCGCCCGCTGGAACGTGCCGGTCAACGAGCTCTTCAAGAAGGGGTACGGCTCGATCGGCTGCTGGCCGTGCACCCGCCGTACCAAGGCCGGGGAGGACCCGCGCGCGGGCCGCTGGGCGATGTTCGAGAAGACCGAATGCGGCCTGCACGTCTAGCTCCCGTACGCCCTGGACCCGCGGGTCCGGGTGTGGTGCTGGCTGCGCACGGGAGCAGGGATCCACGGGGGGCGGCCGCGACGCGGGCGCTCACCCGGGCGGTGGCGCGCCTGCGGCCCGACTGGGACGTGCGCGCCGCGTACCTCGATCACAGCCTGCCCCGGCCCGCCTCGGCGCTCGCCGCGCTGGCGGCCGCCGGGCATCAGCGGGCGGTGCTGGTGCCGCTGCTGCTGACGGCGGCGTACCACGGGCGGGTCGACGTGCCCGCCGAGGTCGCCGCCGCCCGGTCGGAGGGGCTGAACCTGGAGGTGGCCGTCGCCGAGGTGCTGGGGCCGGTCGCGGGGGATATCCCGCCGTTGCTGCTGGACGGGCTCCTGCGGCGTCTGCCGGTGCGCGGCTCGGTGGCCGGTGACCCCGTGTGGCGGGGTGACGAACTGGATGCGGTGGTGCTGGTGGCGGCGGGCACCCGCGACACCACCGCGCGCGGCACCGTGGACGAGGTCGGCGCGGCGCTCGGGGAGCGGCTGGGCCTGCCGTGCGCTGTCGCGTACGCGTCGGCGTCCCCACCGACCGCGGGCGAGGCCGTGGCGCGCCTGCGGGCCGCCGGGGCGCGCCGGGTCGGGGTGGCGTCGTACTTCCTGGCCCCGGGGCGGCTGTATGACGCCGCGGTGCGGTCGGCGCGTTCGGCCGGGGCGGTGGCCGTGGCGGAGCCGCTGACGGACGCGCCGGAGCTGGCGGAGCTGGTGGTGGCCCGCACCGCCGAGGCGGCGGGGCTCGCGGTGGCCGTCGCCGCGTGACGCAGCCCGTGCCGGGCATGACACCGGTGTGCCGGGCGTGACACGGCCTTTGACGTGCCCGGCACGGGAGTCGGCCCACGGCCTTGAGTCGGGGGCATGGGATGCAGGACACACCCTCAGTGCGCAGTGCTAATCGTCTCAGTAACGATTGCCCGCAATTTCGAGATCATTTCGCGAACGGGGCGTGACCTGATTCGCGGGCGGCCCGCCATTGCGTGCGGTAATCGGCCCGAAACAGCACGACGCCCCGGGCCGGAACGGCTCGGGGCGTGAAATGCGGTTGGTGCGGGGGATGGCTCAGGCGGTGGGAGCGCCGACCCGGAGGCCGCCGCGACGCTTGACGGCGCGCCGCTCGTCTTCGCTCATACCGCCCCATACGCCGGCGTCCTGACCGGACTCGAGTGCCCAGGAGAGGCATTCCGAGGTCACGGGGCACCGCCGGCACACGGCCTTGGCCTGCTCGACCTGCAGGAGCGCGGGGCCGGAAGTCCCGATCGGGAAGAACAGCTCCGGGTCCTCGTCGCGGCAGATCGCATCGTGGCGCCAGTCCATGGCGGCAACACTCCTTGTTTCCGGATGGGGTAGTAAACGCAGTGCTGACTTACTTATTTGCATACGCATGGCGGACCAACGGGCTGCATCCGTTAGGTCACCAGTGCGTGAGCAAGCTATTTCGTTACACAGAGCCGTTCCGGGCTTCTCGATTAGGAACGTGCGCGGGCGGCATCCGGTTACTTCTTATCGCTTGTGAATGCTTTCACGAACTAGCGCGATGTCAAGGGTAGCGCTCAGAAAATCTCCGAGCGGGTGAGCTAGCTCACGACCCCTTTGTCCGGTTCTGGGGGTTCTTCCAGTCCCGGCTGACGACCGCTCCCATCAATGTAGTACCGTGCCGCCCCGCGCGCCGACGTTTTGCCTGTGTTTCTGAATACGGATCGTGAGGCTCCTTCCCTCTTGCTTACCCCGTACTCAGCAGACCACACGCAGCGCTTCCGGGACGGACACGAAGTGCACCTTCTGCCGCTCACCCAGGTAGTCGCCGTCCAGATGGAACGGTTGGGGGCGCGTGGCAACGATCGTCATCTCCGCCTGGTCGTGCAACCGGAGCACCTGCCGCCCGTGCGGGGTGCCCGTACGGCGTGCCAGCTGCGTCACTGTCCGTGTTGTGCTTGAGACGCCTAGCTGTCGTAGCGCTAGTACGTCAAGTCCCAGATCGAAGGATGCGTCCGGATTCGGGTTCACTGCGCGATCCCCGACGTATGTCCAGGGCGCGGTGTTCTGCACGATGACAGTGCCGAGTCCCGATTCCGTCTCTTCTCCCGGACGTTCCACGGAGAGCGGCGGATTCTTCCGGTCCTCACCACCGAAGAACTGCCCGATGGTCGCGCGAACGTACAGCGCGGGAGTAGAAGTGCGGCCGCGTAACCGGGCCTGCTCCACGGCGCGCACGACCGCCGCATCCAGTCCCATTCCTGCGCAGAACGTGAAATAGCGGTCATCGGCGCGGCCCAGGCCGACCAGCCGGTGCCGGCCGTCGCGCAGCCCGTCCAGGATCACGCTGGTGGCGTCCACCCAGTCGCGCGGCAACCCCAGCGCGCGGGCGAAGACGTTCGTCGATCCGCCCGGCACCACCGCGAGCGCGGGCAGCCGGTGCGCCGGGGCGCCGGGCCGCGCGTCCTCCGCCGCGTCCGCGGTGAGCAGGCCGTTCACCGCCTCGTTCACGGTGCCGTCGCCGCCCAGGGTGACCACCACGTCCACGCCGTCGTCGGCCGCGGCGCGGGCCAGCGCCATCGCGTGGCCCCGGCGCAACGTGTACTCGACGGTCAGGTCCACCTCGCTGCGCAACGCCCGGACAAGCACATCCCGGCTGCGCTCACTGGTCGTGGTGGCTTTGGGGTTAACCACCAGTAGGGCACGCATGCGCGGCACTGTACCCGCCGATCGGCGCGCGGTCAGTCCTCGATCGTCATGGCCGGTAGGGTGCAGCGGTGACCGCGCCGCAGCCCCCGCGTACCGCCATGCCCGCGACCCTCGCCGGGGCGGCCGGACTGCTCGCCCTGGAGGCCGCCGGGCTCACCGCGCTCACCGCGTACCTGATCGTGCTGGACGTGACGGCGGACAAGCAGAGCGTGACCGTCGCGATCGCGCTCACCGCGTTCGCCGCGCTCGGCGCGGCCGCGCTGGGCCTGCTGGCCCGCGCCCTGGCGCGGCGGTCGGGCCGGGCCCGCGGGCCCGCCGTCGTCGTTCAGCTCTTCCTGATGGCGACCGGGGGATTCCTGATCCAGACCGGGCCCGCCTGGCTCGGGATGGTCCTCCTTATCCTGGCTGCGGCCGTGATTGTCCTGATCGTCCTGCCGCCCAGCACCCGGGCACTCGGACTGGATTGATGCTCGTCCCGGCGGATCCAGGATCTCCGCCGCGCTGGAGGGCCTACGCTGAGATGGGCCTAGGCAAATCGAAGCGGTGGCGCTTCGGGGGTGAGGACGAGTGACCGGATCGACGGTGCGCCCACCGGCGTACCAGATGCTCGCCGATGAGCTCCGTGCCGAGATCACCTCCGGCCGTCTGCGGGCCGGGGAACGCCTGCCGCCGGAACCGGAGCTGTGCATCCGTTCCGGGGTCAGCCGCAGCACGGTCCGCGAGGCGCTGCGGCTGCTGGCCAGCCAGCACCTCATCATCACCACCCGGGGCGTGACCGGCGGCAGCTTCGTGGCGCACCCGGACGCCGCGCAGATCTGCGAGGGCCTCACCACTGGGCTCACCCTGCTCACCAACTCCGCGGCGGTGGGCTTCACCGACGTGTTGGAGTTGCGCATCGCGTTGGAGGTGCCCGCGGCCTCGATGGCGGCGTACCGCCGTACGGACACCGACGTGGCGCTCCTGCACGCCGCGATGTTCGACCCGGCCGGAGACGACGCCGCCGAGATGTGCAGCGCCGCCTCCGCGTTCCACTCCGTGATCTGCAAGGCCACCCGCAACCCGCTGTTCGAGCTGGTCACCCGGCCGGTGTACGACGCGAGCTGCGGCGACGACGTGATCCACGACCTGCCCGAGGGCTACTGGGCGGAGGTCGCCGAGGACCACCGGGAACTGCTGGCCCGGATTGTGGGGCGCGACCCCGAGGGAGCCGCCGCGGCCGCCCGCAGCCATCTGGATCACGTCGCGGAGGCGAATCGCCGCTCGCTCGAGCTGAACGGCAATCACCACCGGCCCGCGGCCGCGGCCGTGCCGAGTCCCTGATGCTCCGCGTGTCCGGCGTTGCGGGCCGCTACCCGGGGTGGGGTGGTCAGCTCTCCGAACGTCGGGTGACCAGGCGGATCATGGCGCGCCGCCCGTCCGCCTCGGCCGTGGCCGCGGTGGTGAGCGCGGTCAGCACCTTCCACGCGAATGAGGACTCGGCCGGCAGGCGCGCGCCGCGCACGGTCGGCACGGACACCTCGACCGTCAGGGCGTCGTCGGTCACGGCGAAACGGCAGGCCAGCTCGGCACCCCGGGAGGCGATCGCCAGCAACATCGCGCACGCCTCGTCAACCGCGATGCGCAGATCCTCGATCTCGTCCAGCGCGAAGTGCAACCGCGCCGCGAGGCCCGCGGTGGCCGTCCGGAGCACGCTCAGAAACCCGCCGTCGGCAGGCACCGTGAGCAGTACGACATCGTCCTCCGTCGCCGGCTCGGGCTGTGTCGTCGTCGCGTGAGTCACCCGCACCCCATCCTCCCAATGGAGGAGACTCTAGCCGCTGCCGGTGGAGGCCCGGGAGGCCCGTTCAGCGAGCAGGTGCAGCGCCTCGCCCGCAAGGCGGTACGGCAGCCAGTCGGTCTTGACCCGGGCGCCGATGGCCGCGTAGAAGCCGGCGGCCGGATTCCAGTCCAGCATCATCCACTCGAGGCGGCGGTACCCGCGGTCCACGCAGATCGCGGCGAGCGTGGCCAGCAGCGCCACGCCCGAGCCGGAGCCGCGGGCGCCCGGGCGGACGTACAGGTCCTCCAGGTGGATGCCGTGGGTGCCCTCCCAGGTGGAGTAGGTGAGGAACCACAGCGCGAAGCCGACCGGTACGTCGTCGGCGTCGACCGCGACGTGGCCGAACAGTGCGGGAGCGGGGGCGAACAGGGCCGCGCCGAGCTGCTCCACGCTCAGGTGGCACTGGTCGGCGGCGCGCTCGAAATCGGCCAGTTCGTGCACCATCGCAACGACGGCCGGCACGTCATCGGGACGCGCCGGCCGTACGGTGACGTTCTGGCTCACGCCTGCTTGGTCTCCCAGAAGATCTTGGAGATCTCCTCGATCTTGCCCAGCAGCTGCTCGGCGACCGCCGGGTCCATCGAACCCTTGGTCCCGGAGGCGCCGGCCAGCTTGGTCGCCTCGTTGAACAGCTGGTGCAGCTGCGGGTACTTCTCGAAGTGCGGTGCCTTGAAGTAGTCGGTCCACAGCACCCACAGGTGGTGCTTGACCAGCTCGGAGCGCTGCTCCTTGATGCCGATGGCGCGGGTGCGGAACTCCGGGTCGGTGTTGGCCTGGTACTTCTCGGCGATCGCCTTGATCGACTCAGCCTCGATGCGAGCCTGTGCCGGGTCGTAGACGCCACACGGCAGGTCGCAGTGCGCGCTGACCAGGGTGCGCGGCGTGAGAATGCGCGGAAGTCGCATCAGGACCCCTCCATACGTTTGCGATGATCCGTGTCTGACCCTACCCCTTACACCTCCGGCCACACGCGACGCGGGACTTGATGCCATGAGCTTGCAACTGCCGCTGTTCGCCGTACTCGTGCAGGGTCCGTCGATGGCGCCCACCCTGCGCGACGGCGACGCCCTGCTGGTGCGCCGCGGTGGCCGCGTGCGCCCCGGCGACGTGGTGGTCGCGCGCTTCCGGTCCCGGCCCGACCTGCTGGTCGTCAAGCGCGTGGTCGAGGCCCGCGACCAGGGCTGGTGGATACACGGCGACAACGATTTCGGTACGGACGACTCGCGGACCCATGGAGTGGCAGATGTCATCGGACGAGTCGTGTTTCGTTACTGGCCTCGACCGGGGCGGCTAAGTTAATCTTCGGTAACCGCAGCACACCGAAGTCTTGCGGCCCTCAAGAGCATTACCGCTCAGTGTTGTCTAGCGACCTCGTTCCGGGTGACCCCCGCATCGCAGGTCGGCCGGGCGCCCACTCGCGTCCAGGCCGGCTGGCAAATCGACCTTCCGATGCGCCCTGGAGTCCCCGTGTCTATCTTCAGCTTTGAAACCGACCCTGCCCTGGCCAGCGACCCGGTCTTCGACCTGCACCGGCGCGGCAAGATGGCGATCTCCTGCACCGTCCCGCTGAACAGCCGCGACGACCTGTCGAAGGCGTACACCCCCGGCGTTGCCCGGGTGTGCGAGGCCATCGCCGAGACGCCCGAACTGGCCGCGGAGTACACCTGGGCGGCCAACGTCGTCGCCGTGGTCACCGACGGCTCCGCCGTTCTGGGCCTGGGCAACATCGGCCCGAAGGCCGCCATGCCGGTCATGGAGGGCAAGGCGGTGCTGTTCAAGCAGTTCGGCGGCGTCGACGCGGTGCCGATCTGCCTGGACACCCAGGACACCGAGGCGATCGTCGCCACCGTCAAGGCGCTCGGGCCCTCGTTCGGCGGCATCAACCTGGAGGACATCAGCGCCCCCCGGTGCTTCGAGATCGAACGGCGCCTCGACGAGGCCCTCGACATCCCGGTCTTCCACGACGACCAGCACGGCACCGCGGTCGTCGTGCTGGCCGCGCTGCGCAACGCGGTCACCGTGCTCGGGCGGCGCTTCGCCGACCTGCGCGTCGTCATCAGTGGCGCGGGCGCGGCCGGGGTCGCCATCACCAACACGCTGATCGCGGCCGGGGTGCCCGGCGCCAACATGATCATCTGCGACTCGCGCGGCATCATCCACGCCGACCGGCCGGGCCTCACCGCGGAGAAGGCGGCGCTGGCCGCGACCACCAACGTCTCCATGCGTACGGGCGGGATCCGCGAGGCGCTGATCGGCGCGGACGTGCTGATCGGCGTGTCCGGCGGGGCGATCGAGGAGGAGGCGCTGGCCGGGATGGCCCCGGGCGGGATCATCTTCGCCCTGGCCAACCCGACTCCGGAGGTGCACCCGACGATCGCCGCCAAGTACGCGGCCATCGTCGCGACAGGGCGCAGCGACTTCGCCAACCAGATCAACAACGTGCTGGCGTTCCCCGGCATCTTCCGGGGTGCCCTGGACGCCCGCGCCAGCAAGATCACGGATCGGATGAAGGTGGCCGCCGCCGAGGCGATCGCCGACGTCGTCGGCGAGGACCTGCGACCCGACACCATCGTGCCGTCGCCGCTCGACCCGCGCGTCGCCCCGGCCGTGGCGGCCGCGGTGGCGCGGGCCGCCGAGCTGGACGGCGTGGCCCGGCGCGTCGCGGGGCCGGTGGCCCCCGCCGCGACCCCGGTTCCGGCCTGACGCGCTGCCTGTCCGTGGCCTTGTCCCGGCCTGACCGCTGCCTGTCCGTGGCCTTGTCCCGGCCTGACCGCTGCCTGTCCGTGGCCTTGTCCCGGCCTGACGTGGAGGTTGGGGCGTGGCCTTGGGCCTGACGCGGTGATCGGCCGTCGCCTTCCGTCGGGCGGGCTGGCAAGGCAGATCTTGAAGGGTTCGGGTGCGTGGCTGACCCGAACTCTTCAACAATCGTGCGGTGTTCGGCTGCGGGCGTGGTGAATCGGCCACAGGGGACGCCGCGTGCGGCGAGCGAGACAGTAGGCTCCCGTCATGCGTGCCGCCTACGCCTCCGTGACCAAGCCCGACGACCCGCTGGCCGCGCTCGCGGTCGGTGACCTGCCCGAGCCGTCGCCGCCGGAGGGCTGGGTGACCGTGGAGGTGCGCGCCAGCTCCCTGAACCACCACGACCTCTTCTCGCTGCGCGGAGTCGGCCTGCCCGCCGACCGGCTGCCGATGGTCCTGGGCTGCGACGCCTCCGGGATCGACCCGGACGGCAACGAGGTCGTGGTCTACCCGGTGGTGCCCGATCCGGCCGACCCGCGCGGGTTCTCGCTGCTCTCCGAGCGCCACCCCGGCACGCTGGCCGAGCGGGTGGCCGTACCGGCGGAGAATCTGCTGGCCAAACCGGCGGGGCTGTCGTTCCTGGACGCGGCGTGCCTGCCGACCGCGTGGCTGACGGCGTACCACATGCTGGTGACGCGGGGCCGGGTAGCGGACGCCGACGCGGTGCTCGTGCAGGGTGCGGGCGGCGGCGTGGCCACGGCCGCCGTCGTGCTGGCCGTGGCGCTCGGCAAGCGGGTGTACGCGACCAGCCGCGACGCCACCAAGCGGGAGCGGATCGCCGCCCTCGGCGCCGTCGCGGTCGAGCCCGGAGCCCGCCTGCCCGAACGGGTCGGCGTGGTCATCGAGTCCGTGGGTGCGCCGACGTTCGAGCACTCGATGAAGTGCGCCGAGCCGCAGGCGCGGATCGTGGTCTGCGGCGCGACCGGCGGCCATCTCGCCACCGTGGACCTGCGCCGGGTGTTCGCGATGCGGCTGGACATCCTCGGCAGCACCATGGGCAGCCGCGACGAGCTGGCCGCGCTGCTCGACCTGGTCGTGCAGCACAACGTCCGCCCGGTGATCGACTCGACGTACGGCTTCAGCGCGGTGGCGGACGCGTTCGCCCACCTGCACTCGGGTGACGTGTTCGGCAAGGTCGCGATCGACCACCTGCACTGAGTCTGCGCCCGTCGAGTCAGGGGCGGTCCTCGAAGGGCCTGTGGAACATGCCCGCTCCGTGGCCGGTCGGCGCTCCGGAGGCTGACTCCGTGGCGGTGGGGCCGTCCCAGCGCGCGGGTCTCGCCGGAGCGGGACCGGCGGCCCGCCCCGTCGGTGCCGCATCCGGGGTCGGCGAGGGATCCGTCTCCGTGGCCGGGAGGCCGCTGGCGGGCAGCCGCCAGCGGGCCCCGTCGTCGCGGGTCAGCGTCCAGCGCAGGAAGTCCGTGACGATCGCGTTCATCTGCCGCCAGCCGTAGCGGCCGGGCAGCATGTATCCGGCGTGGTGGGCACGGGGAATCAGGACGTACGACTTGGGCCACGGCACGGCGTCGAACGCGGCCCGCCCGAGCGAGAGCGGGACCACGTGGTCCGCGTCGCCCTGGAGGAACAGCATCGCGGCCGGGCGCCCGGCGAACGCGCCGGGTGCCCGCCACCCGGCGATGACCACACCCGCGCGGAGCCACTCGGGATGCCGCGCGGTGAACAGGCCGGTCGTGGTGTACCCGCCCGCCGAGTGCCCCACGGCGGCGACCCGGTTCCGGTCGATCCGCCCGTACAGCGGGTCGTCGGGGCGGCGGTCGAGGCGGCGGATCTGCTGGAGGACGTACCGCGCGTCGTCGGGCTGGTGGACGATGTCGGATCGGCGGAAGCGTGGTGCGCCCGCGCAGGTGTGCGGGAACGCGGGTACCGCGACGACGAACCCGGCCGCCGCCCAGGTCGCCGCGGCGGGGGCGTAGCGCTCGGGAGTGCCGGCCAGGCCGTGGCTGAACAGGACGAGCGGGAAGCGGCCGCGCGCCGGAGCGGCCATCGGCTCGCCGGGCAGCGCGGTGGCGGGCGCACCGGGCGGGCTCGCCGGGCAGGGCTCGGCCCGGGACGGCCCGCTGGACGCGGCGGCGGTGGGGGACGGTGAGGCGGCCGGGGGAAGGCCGAACAGGGAGACGTCTGCGCTGGACGCGGTGGGTGCGGGGGTTGTCGCGGTGGGTGAAGCGGAGGTGGGCGCGGTGGCCGGGATGGGGCGGGGCACACCGACAGCCGGGTAGAACAGCAGGGTGCGCAGCGGGCGGTCGGCGCCACGGGACAGCTTCAGGGTCCGTACGCCGACCGCGTACCGGGGGCCGTCGGGTATCGCGGACGGTATCGCGGGAGCGCGTACGGCGGTGTGTGGCCGGGTCGGACGGGACAGTGACCGGTCCGCGGCCCAGGCGACGGCCGGCACGGCGAGCACCATGGCGATAGTCGTCCGGAAGATCCGTTTTGTTCCCACGTCACGACCGTAGGCGGGTCTCGTCCACGGAGGAGTGATTTCCGGCGATGCGGGATGTTCGCCCTGGCAGACGTCGCGCCGATCACCGTCCGCGGGGTGTCGCCGAGATGCGCCGCTTCGCTATTGTCCTGCCCATGCCTGACAACTCCGTCGACCCCAGCGGCAACACCGAGGCCTTCCGCGCCTTCACCCAGAACGCCACCCCGGAGGAGCCGGCGGCCTCGAAGGTCCCGCTCATCGTCGGCGGCGTCGTGGTGGCGGTCCTGCTGGTGGCGCTGATCGTCTGGCTGACCGCCTGACCGCCTGACCGCCTGACCGCCTGACCGTTCCGGCGGCTCGGCGCCGTCGGCCTTCGACATGCAGCGCACCGCCGGCCCTGGTGGACCGGCGGTGCGTCATGCTTTCTCGCGTTCGGTTCAGCGGCGGAACAGCTGTCCGCGCACCGCGCCGCCCGGGAACTCCGCGGTGTGCAGGTTGGCGTAGAACCCGGACGGTGTCTTCTTGATCCGGCGGACCAGCTTCGCGTCCAGGCCGGCCACCGTGCCGGACACCGCGATGATCGTGCTGGGCATCGCCGTGGTGAACAGCGGGACGACCACGGGGCCGTTGACGCCGGTCTGGCCCTCGTGGATGTGCCCCAGCGTGGGCCGGATCCCGACCCAGGCGAACGAGTAGTCGAGGCGGGCGTTGCCGTGCGGCTGGAGGAAGCTCACGGCACGCCCGGTCGGGTCGCCGACCGCGGGGCCACCCGGAGTGGGCACCTCCTGGTCGCCGGAGAGGAACGCCTTCAGGGTGCCGCCCTGCAGCACGCCCAGCACGTCCACCGGCCCGCGCAGGCTGTGCAGCTGTCCACGGACCGCGCCACCGGGGAACTGCGCGCTGTGGAGGTTCAGGTAGAAGTCGGCGGGCCGGCGGCGGATCGCGTCGGCGATGGCCGGGTCGCTGACCGTGGTGATGCCGGCGGCGGCGTCCACCGTCGCGGGCATCGCGGTGGTGAACAGGGGGACCTTCACGTCACCGTTCACGCCGGCCTTGCCCTGGTGGATGTGGCCGAGGGTCGGCGCGCCGATCTTCTTCCAACGGAACGCGAACGTGACGCGGTTTCCCTGCACCCGCACCAGCCCGGTGGCCTCGCCGTCGGGGTCGCCGACGGCCGGGCCGCCCGCGACCGGTACCTCGTTGCGTCCGCGCAGCGTGGCCGCGAAGTACCGCGCCTGCTGGTGGGAGCGGCGTACGCCCTCGGCGTGGCTCGGGGCCGGCGTCGACGCCCCGGCGGGCATCGCCGCGTGGTTCATGCCGGCCATGGCCGAGTGGTCCATGCCGGACATCGCGTGAGTGCCCGGTGTGGTCGGTGCGCCCGCGGCGGCGAACGCGGGTGGGGCTGTCGGGGCCAGCACGAGTCCACAGACACTCAGCGCGAGTGCTGACACGGCGACGGGCATCTTCATGAGGTCTCCAACGATGTCGAAAGTGGGCTTCCTGCCGTTCCGGGCTGCACACGCTCGGTGCTTCCGATCGGTTCAACGGAAATCGGCAGAACGAGGTCTGGATCACATCCGGTATGGATGTGGTGAACCGGTTTCCGGGGACCGGCGTTTGGCCCACGACACCCATCGTGGAGAGGGACGTAATGCGACAGACAGTGGGCACGCCGATGGCTCTGGTCCTGTGTGGGGCTGTTCTCGCCGTCGGAGCGGTCGCGTGCAGCGGCCCGTCGGCCAAGACCGCATCGAAGTCGTCGACGGCCGTCATCAACGGGACCACCCCGGCGGCCCCGACCGGCCTGCAGTTCGCGGACTCGGCGATCGGGTCGATCCTCGTCGACCAGAACGGCCGCAGCCTGTACGGGTTCACCGCGGACAAAGCCGGCACCAGCAGCTGCACCGGCACGTGCATCGCGACCTGGCCGGCGCTGACCAGCGAGAAGCCCGTCACCGCCGGAACGGGCGTCGAGACCTCGCTGCTGACCACGGTCTCCCGCGCCGAGAGTGCCAGCCAGGCCGTGTACGGCGGCTGGCCGCTCTACTACTACGCGGGCGACCTCGGCCCCGGCGACATCGACGGGCAGGGCGTCGACGGCACCTGGTTCGTCATCGGCCGCGACGGCAAACTCATCAAGGCCGACCCGGCGAGCTGAGCCCCTCCTCGACCCGGGACATGACCCGGCGCGTGTGGCCTGTTGCGAGTGTGGCGTGTCCGACGCGCCGTGAAGTGAACCGGGTCGCTGCCGTGGACGTGTGCACCAGAGCAGGATGGCATCGCCCGGCCACCGTAACGGGCGAGGAGGAGGCGTGAATGGCTGCCGTGTGGTCCCGCCGCAGGGACAGCGCCGCTGACGAGGTGCTGATCCGCGCGTTGTACGAGGAACACGGTGGTGCCCTGCTGGCGTATGCCAGCCGCCTCACGGGTGACCGCGCCGCGGCCGAGGACGTCGTCCAGGAGACCCTGCTCCGCGCCTGGCGACATCCCGAGGCGCTGACCAACAGCAAGGGCTCGGTCCGTGGCTGGCTGTTCACGGTCGCCCGCAACATCGCGACGGACCGGTTCCGCGCCAAGTCGCGGCGTCCCACGGAGGTGGCGGAGTCGCCCACCAACGTGCCGGTGCACGACGACCACGCCGGTGAGGTCGTGGACTCCATCGTCGTACTCGATGCGCTGGAGCAGTTGTCGCCCGAGCACCGCGAGGTCCTGCACGCCATCTACTTCCAGGGTCACACCGTGGCCGAAGCGGCCGAATCGCTCGGGGTGCCGCCCGGCACGATCAAGTCACGGACCTACTACGCGTTACGACGCATGCGCGAGACGTTCACGAGTCAACCGGCGCCTGGCCAGGTGGTTGCCATGAGAGGAGTGGCCGGATGACCACGGAACATGTGACTACCTTGCTCGGCGCCTATGTGCTCGGTGCCCTGGATGAGCAGGAGGTGACTGCGGTGGACGAGCACATCGCGTCGTGTCCGGAGTGCCGCCTCGAGGCAGCCGACCTGCGTGGCGTCGAAACCGCCCTGGGCGAGCTGCCCCCGGAGGCGCTGATCGACGGGCCACCGGCCGACGGCGAGCTGCTGCTGCAGCGCACCCTTCGGACGGTACGCAAGGAGCGCGGCCGCCAGGACTGGCGGCGGCGGGCGACGGTGGCGGCCGCCGCGGTTGCCGTGGGCGGCGCCGTCCTGGGCGGCGGTACCGTGCTCGGCCGCGCCACCGCGCCGCAGACCGGCGCGCTCCCGCCACCCGTGACCACGCCGGTGACGGCGCCCGCCACCATGGCCGGATCCGCCCAGGACCCGACGTCAGGTGCCCGGATGAGCGTGGCGGTCCGCCCGGCCGCCGGCTGGGTACGGGTCAACGCGACGGTTTCCGGGATCACGCCCGGACAACGCTGCCGGCTGCTGGTCGTCGCGCACGACGGCAGCCGCCGCGAGGCCGGAAGCTGGCTCGCCTCCGCGACCAGCGCGTCGACCGGTACGAATCTGGACGGCTTCGCCCTGGTGCCGCCGAGCGACGTCGCCGCGGTCGCGGTGGAGACCTTCGAGGGAACGAAGCTGGTCTCGGTGCCGGTGTGACGCCTCAGACGGGCGCGGGCTCCGGTTCGCGCCCGGGCTCGGCCTCGGGGCTCCGGTCGGTGCGCGGCGCCGGGACCACCGCGACGGTCCCCTTGCGGTCCAGCCACCGCCGGGGCGTGTGCTTGCGCCACCACTTCTCGGCTGGTTCCTCGACGTAGGCGAACAGCGCCCAGGACAGCACGTTCACCACCACGGCCATGCCGAGCAGGGTGAACAGCACCGCGTCGTTGTCGGGCATCCGGCCCCACTGGTAGGTAGCCAGCCGGCTGATCGAGTGGTGGATCAGATAGAAGCTGTACGACCAGAGGCCGAGCAGCACGAGCGGCCTGGCGTTCAGGACGCTGCGCAGCCCGCGCACCTCGCGCTGGACGAACGCCACGATGATCAGGCCGGACAGGAGCGCGATCATCGGCCGTACGGTGAAGTCGAGCTGGGCCACGACGCCGTCGGAGAGCCGCTCCCGGCCCTGGTAGTAGAGGAAGACGTAGCCGAACAGCAGGGTGACCGGCACGATCGGGCGCAGCGGCAACCGCCAGCCGCGGCGCACCGCCAGCGCCAGGGTCATGCCGAGCAGGAACTCCGGCAGGTAGACCACCGGGTGGCGCATGACCCAGCCGGCGGTGCCCCGCGAGAAGTGCGCGGTCGCGAACCAGTGGACGGCCCACATCCCGGCCAGGCCGATGCCGGTGGCGGCGACCAGCCAGCGCGTCCGCAGCCGGGCGGCGACCCGCCCGAGCAGCGGGAACAGGGCGTAGAAGAGCAGTTCGACGCTGAGGGTCCAGGTCACCTCGTTGCCGGGGAGGATCGGCGTGACCCCGGGGAACCAGGTCTGCACGAGGAAGACAGAGGAGATCAGGCTGGGCCAGTGGATCGCCTGGTGGGCCGCGATGTAGTAGGCGAACACGCCGAGCACCAGGGCGACGAGGTGGGCCGGCCAGATCCGGCCGACCCGGCGCCAGTAGAAGACGCCGGGATGCTCGTGCGACTTGAAGACCCACATCATCAGGAAGCCGGAGAGCACGAAGAAGAAGGTGACGCCGTGCCCGCCGATCTCCGAGTACGGGAAGATCAGCGGCGAGCGGCCGAAGCCGGTCCCGCCCCCGACGCCCGTGAAGTGGTGGGCGAACACCGCGAAGGCCGCGAAGAACCGCAGGCTGGTCAGGGAGTCCAGGCGCTTCGGCAGGATGGCCGGGCTGGCCCTGAAGCCAAGTGTGGGCATAGGTGAGGGATCAACTTCTGTCGGCGGCCGGGGGCGGAAGCGACCAGAATAGTGGGAACCGCCGGGTCGCGGAAGGTGGCGTTTGTCTCCGGCGGGCTCAGCCGCGGGCCAGCGTCGCCCGCGCCTGCTCGGCGATCTCCAGCTCCTCGTCCGTGCGCACCACGCACACCGCGATCGGTGCGCCGTCCGGGGAGATCACTGACGCGTTGCGCTCGTTACGCTCCGGGTCGACGCTGATACCCAGCGCGGCCATGCCCGCCAGCGCCCGGCCCCGGACGATCGGCGAGTTCTCGCCGATCCCGGCGGTGAACGTGATCGCGTCCGCCCGCCCCAGCACGGCCAGGTACGCGCCGACGTACTCGCGGATCCGCCGGCAGTAGACGTCCATCGCCAGCGTGGCGTCCGGGTCGCCGTCGTCGAGGCGGCGTTCGATCTCGCGCATGTCGTTCTCGCCGGTCAGGCCGCGCATGCCGGACCGGCGGTTCAGCATGTTCTCGACCTCGTCGATCGGCAGTCCGGCCACCCGGTGCAGGTGGAAGACGATCGCGGGGTCGATGTCGCCGCTGCGCGTACCCATCACCAGGCCGCCCTGCGGGGCCATGCCCATCGACGTGGCGACGCTGCGCCCACCCTGCACCGCGCAGGCGCTGGCGCCGTTGCCCAGGTGCAGGGTGATGATGTCGGCCCGGTCGGCGGGCACGCCGAGCAGCTCGGCGGTGCGCCGGGCCACGTACGCGTGGGAGGTGCCGTGGAAGCCGTAGCGCCGCACCCCCCAACGCTGCGCGAGACCCGCGTCGATCGCGTAGGTGACGCCCTCGGGCGGGATCGTGGCGTGGAACGCCGTGTCGAACACCGCCACCTGCGGCACCTCCGGCAGCAGCTTGCGGGCCACGTCGATGCCGCTGAGCGCGGGCGGATTGTGCAGCGGCGCCAGCGGCACCAGCCGCGCGATCGTGGCCGCGACCTCGTCGTCGATGACCGTGGCCCGGGTGAACTCGCTGCCGCCGTGCACCACCCGGTGCCCGACCGCGGCCAGCCCGGCCAGGTCCAGTTCCTCCATGATCCGGCGCAGCGCGGTCTCGTGGTCGGGCGCGTCGCCGCCGGGCTCGCCGATCCGCTCGACCAGCCCCTTGGCCACCGTGGCGGCCCCGTCGAACAGGCGGTACTTCACCGACGACGAGCCGGTGTTGAGGACGAGGATTCGGTTCATGTCGCCGCCTGGATCGCCGTGATCGCCACCGTGTTGACGATGTCCTTGACCGTCGCGCCGCGGGACAGGTCGTTCACCGGCCGGCGCAGGCCCTGCATCACCGGGCCGACCGCGACCGCGTTCGCCGACCGCTGCACCGCCTTGTACGTGTTGTTGCCCGTGTTCAGGTCCGGGAACACGAAGACCGTGGCCTGGCCCGCGACCGTGCTGTCGGGCAGCTTCGCGGCGGCGACCGCCGGGTCGATCGCGGCGTCGTACTGGATCGGGCCCTCGACCGGGAGGTCGGGGCGGCGGGACCGGACCAGCTCGGTCGCGGCGGCCACCTTCTCCACGTCGGCGCCCGCCCCGGAACTACCCGTCGAATACGACAGCATCGCCACCCGCGGCTCGATGCCGAACGCGGCGGCGGTCTGCGCGGACGACACCGCGATGTCGGCCAGCTGGGTGGCGTCCGGGTCGGGGTTGACCGCGCAGTCGCCGTACACCAGGACGCGGTCGGCCAGCAGCATGAAGAACACGCTGGAGGCCACCGACACCTCGGGCACGGTCTTGATGATTTCGAACGCCGGGCGGATCGTCGCCGCGGTGGTGTGCGTCGCACCGGAGATCATGCCGTCGGCCAGTCCCGCGTCCACCATCAGCGTGCCGAAGTAGTTCACGTCGCGGACCACGTCGTGCGCCAGATCAAGGGAAACCCCCCGATGAGTACGCAGCTCCGCGTACCGGCGGGCGAAGCGGTCCCGCCACTCGCTGGTCGCGGGGTCCACCAGCCGCGCGCCGTCGATCTCCACGCCGAGTTCGCGGGACCGACGGGCGATCTCGGCCGGGTCGCCCAGCAGGGTGAGGTCGGCGACCCCGCGGCGCAGCAGGGTCTCGGTGGCGCGCAGGATCCGTTCGTCCGTGCCCTCCGGCAGCACCAGGTGCCGCCGGTCGGCGCGGGCGCGGTCGATGAGGTCGTACTCGAACATCAGTGGGGTCCGCCGGCTGGAGCGGGTGACGTTCAGCAGCTGGTTGAGCCCGACCGTGTCCACATTGGTCTCGAACGCGCCGAGCGCCGCCTCCACCTTGCGCGGGGTGGCGGGGCTCAGCCGGGCCTCGATCCGGTCGGCCGCCGCGATCGTCTCGTAGCTGTCCGCCTTCACCATCAGCATGGCGAGGCCCGTGTTCAGCCGCTCGATCACCTTCACCACGCGCGGGTCGGGGGGCGTACCGATCGTCAGCACCAGCCCGGCCAGCGTCACGTTGCCCGCCGCGTGGGCGGCGCTCGCGGCCACCAGCAGATCCGACCTGTCGCCCGGGGTGATGAGCAGGGCCCCGTCGGTCAGATGCTCCAGCACCGCGGGCACGTGCGCGGCGCCGACGAGGTAGTGCAGGACGTCACGGTCCAGCGCCGCGGCGCCGCCGCTGACCACAGTGGCGTCGAGCGCCGCCGCCACCTCGGCCACCGTGGGCGAGGCGATCGCGGGGACCTCCGGGATGACGTACACCGGCACGGGCAGGCCGGTGGGGGCGGGCGCGCCGGGCTGCGCCCGGTTCGCGACCACGGCGACGACGGTCGCGTGCAGATCCACCAGCGAGTGGTACGCCGACCGCACCACCGCGCCCAGGTCGGGCCGCCCCTGGCCGCTCACCACCGGAATGACGACGCTGCCGAACTCGGTGGCCAGCCGCGCGTTGAGAGCCAGCTCCCGGGGCACCTCGTCCGGGCCGTCCGGGCGGCTCTCCGTGAAGTCCGTGCCGATCACCACGACGGAGGCGCAATGGCGCTCCACCTCGCGGTAGCGCTCGATGATCCGGGAGGTCAGCTCCTCGCGCC
Source organism: Krasilnikovia sp. MM14-A1004 (assembly GCF_047159485.1). GTDB lineage: Bacteria > Actinomycetota > Actinomycetes > Mycobacteriales > Micromonosporaceae > Actinoplanes. Next base: position 834,685 of record NZ_AP038773.1, read on the forward strand.
GCCCGTCGGCCAGCAGCGCGGCCGCCTCGCTCGCGGTGACCCCGAACGAGTTCGCGTACGGCGTCAGCGCGGGATACCGGGCGGCCAGCAGGGTCAGGATCGGGTCGGGCCCGTGGTCACCGACCAGCGGCCGGAACACCCCGATGCGGGCCACCTGCCGGGACAGCAGCTCGACCAGGCCGAGCGCCACGATGCCCTTGCCGACCGCGGGACCCAGCCCCGCGACGTACACGCTGCGCGCCACACCCTCAACCTACCGGTCGGGAGATCATCGCGGGCCCCGCCGGTGGACCCGGGCGGGCGGGCCATCGGCCCCTTGCCTCACCCGCGCGTTACTCGTCGTCCTCGTCGTCGGCGCGGGCCAGCCAGGTGGCGAAGCGTTCGATCGCTGTCTCGAACTCGGGGTGCGTGTCGACGAACGTGCGCAGCTGGTCGCCCAGCCACTCCAGCGTCACGGTCTCCTCGCCGCGCCGGTCGACGAGCTCCTCGATGCCACGGTCGGTGAAATACACGGGTACTCCCAGGTGGACAGGCTTCTCAGATGGGCAGGGCGCCCCGCCGGATCGGCGGGGCGCCCTTTCACACGCCGGTCACGGCCGGGGCAGGGCCGCCTCGATCAGCGCCGACTGCTCCGCGTCGTGCATCTTGGCCGAGCCCACCGCGGGCGCGGCGGCCGCGGGCCGGGAGATACGGCGCAGACGTACGCCCTCGAGGTGCTCCAGCAGATTGAGCGCCACGAACGACCAGGCGCCCTGGTTGGCCGGCTCCTCCTGCACCCAGGCGAAGTCCTCGGCGTTCGGGTACTGCCCGAGTACCGCCTTGAGCTCCTCCACCGGCAACGGGTAGATCTGCTCCATCCGGATCAGGGCGGTGTCCGTGTTGCCCCGCTCCGCGCGCGCGGCGTACAGGTCGTAGTACACCTTGCCGGAGCAGAGCAGGACCCGCTTGACGGCCTCGGGCTGCAGCGGGGTGCCGTTGATGCCGGCGTCGCCCAGCACCGGCTGGAACCGGCCGGTGGTGAAGTCGGCGACCGTGGAGACCGCCAGCTTGTGCCGCAGCAGCGACTTCGGCGAGAACACCACGAGCGGCTTGCGCTTGGACGACAGGGCCTGGCGACGCAGCAGGTGGAAGTAGTTCGCCGGGGTGGTCGGGTTCGCCACCCGCATGTTGTCCTGCGCGCAGAGCTGCAGGAAGCGTTCCGGGCGGCCGGAGGAGTGGTCCGGGCCCTGGCCCTCCTGGCCGTGCGGCAGCAGCAGCACCACCGAGGAACGCTGGCCCCACTTGACCTCGCCGGACGAGATGAACTCGTCGACGATCGACTGGGCGCCGTTGACGAAGTCGCCGAACTGGGCCTCCCACAGCACCAGGGCGTCCGGGTTCTCCACGGAGTAGCCGTACTCGAAGCCCATGGCCGCGTACTCGCTGAGCAGCGAGTCGTGGACGAAGAGCCGCGCCGTGCCGGTGGCCAGCGTGGACAGCGGCAGGAAGTCCTTGCCGGTCTTCGCGTCGATGATCGCCGCGTGCCGCGATGTGAAGGTGCCGCGCCGCGAGTCCTGCCCGGCCAGCCGCACCGTGACGCCCTGCGCCAGCAACGACCCGAACGCGATCAGCTCGCCGAAGCCCCAGTCGATGCCGCCGTCCGCGGCCATCTTGGCCCGCCGGTCGAGCAGCTGCTGGACCCGCTTGTGCGGGGTGAAGCCCTCGGGCAGCTCCACGTGCGCCTGGCCGATCGCCCCGACCACGGACGCCTCGATGGCGGTGTCCACCACGGGCTCCGGCTCCTGCACGACGCTGCGCGGCCGGGGCGGGGAGCCCGCCGCGTCGCGGGTCGCCTTGAACACCTGCTCCAACTGCTGCTGGTAGTCGCGCAGCTGCTCCTGGGCGTCGTCCACGGTGATGTCACCGCGGCCGATCAGCTCCTCTGTGTACAGCTTGCGGACGCTGCGCTTGGTGTCGATGATCTCGTACATCCGGGGGTTGGTCATCGACGGGTCGTCGCCCTCGTTGTGGCCGCGGCGGCGGTAGCAGACGAGGTCGATGACGACGTCCTTGTTGAACGCCTGCCGGTACTCGAACGCCAGCCGCGCCACCCGCACGACCGCCTCGGGGTCGTCACCGTTCACGTGGAAGATCGGCGCCTGGATCATCCGGGCCACGTCCGTCGAGTACAGCGAGGAACGGCTGTACTCCGGGGCGGTGGTGAAGCCGACCTGGTTGTTGACGACCACGTGCAGCGTGCCGCCGGTGCGGTAGCCGCGCAGCTGGGAGAGGTTCAGCGTCTCGGCGACCACGCCCTGGCCCGCGAACGCGGCGTCGCCGTGCACCAGCACGGGCAGCACGGTGAAGCCGTGCAGGCCCAGGTCGAGGCGGTCCTGCTTGGCCCGGACGATGCCCTCCAGCACCGGGTCGACCGCTTCCAGGTGCGACGGGTTCGCGACCACGCTGACCGTGGTGGAGTGCTCGCCGTCCGGGGTGGTGTACTTGCCGGTCTGGCCCAGGTGGTACTTGACGTCACCCGAGCCGTGCGCCGACTTCGGGTCCATCTGACCCTCGAACTCGTTGAAGATCTTTTCGTACGGCTTGCCGACGATGTTGGCCAGCACGTTGAGCCGACCCCGGTGGGCCATGCCGATGACCATCTCGTCGAGCCCGCCCTCGGCGGAGGCCTGCAGCACCTCGTCGAGCAGGGGGATCAGCGACTCGCCGCCCTCCAGCGAGAAGCGCTTCTGGCCGACGTACTTGGTCTGCAGGAACGTCTCGAACGCCTCGGCCGCGTTGAGCCGGTTGAGGATGTGCTTCTGCTCGTCGGTGTCCGGCTTTGTGTACTTGATCTCGATCCGGTCCTGGATCCAGCGGCGCTCCTCCGGCCCCTGGATGTGCATGTACTCCACGCCCACCCGGCGGCAGTAGGTGTCGCGCAGCACGCCCAGCACGTCGCGCAGCTTCATCATCTGCTTGCCGCCGAAGCCGCCCACCGGGAACGTCCGGTCCAGGTCCCACAGGGTCAGCCCGTGCTGGAGCACGTCCAGGTCGGGGTGGCGCCGGATCTTGAACTCCAGCGGGTCGGTGTCGGCCATCAGGTGGCCGCGCACCCGGTACGCGTGGATCAGCTCGGGCACCCGGGCCGCCTTGCCGATCTGGCCCTCGGAGGTGTGCGCCACGTCCCGCACCCAGCGCACCGGCTCGTACGGGATGCGCAGCGACGTGAAGATGTCGTCGTAGAAGTTGTGCTCGCCGAGCAGGAGCTCGTGCATCGACTTGAGGAACTCGCCGGACTGCGCGCCCTGAATGACCCGGTGGTCGTACGTGCTGGTCAGGCTCGTGACCTTGCTCACCGCGTGGTCGGAGAGGGTCTCGTCGGACATCCCCTGGTACGGCGCCGGGTACTCCATGGCGCCCACGCCGATGATCGCGCTCTGCCCTGCCATCAGGCGCGGGATCGAGTGCACGGTGCCGATGCCGCCCGGGTTGGTCAGCGAGATCGTGGTGCCCGCGTAGTCGTCCATGGTCAGCTCGTTGCGCCGGGCCCGCCGGACCACGTCCTCGTACGCCTGCCAGAACTTGCGGAAGTCCATCTGCTCGCAGTTCTTGATGGACGGCACGACCAGGGTGCGGGAGCCGTCCTTCTTCGCCAGGTCGATGGCGATGCCGAGGTTGATGTGCTCGGGCTGCACCATGGCGGGCTTGCCGTCGACCTCGGCGAACGAGTTGTTCATCTCGGGGTGCGCGATGATGGAGCGGACCATCGCCCAGCCGATCAGGTGGGTGAAGCTGACCTTGCCGCCGCGCCCGCGGGCGAGGTGGTTGTTGATCACGATGCGGTTGTCGATCAGCAGCTTGGCCGGGACGGCGCGCACGCTCGTGGCGGTGGGCACCTCCAGCGAGGCTTCCATGTTCTGCACGATCTTGCTCGCGACGCCGCGCAGCGGCGTGACCTTGGCGCCCGCGGGGACCGCGGCCGTCTCCTTCGGCGGGGCGGCGGCCTTCGCGGCGGTCGGCTCAGCAGGCTTCGGTGCGGCCGGCACGGTCGGCTTGACCGGGGCGACCGTCGCGGCGGCCGGGGCGTCCGTGCCCGCGCGCGCCGCGGTGGCGGTCGCGTTCGCGGCGGTCGCCTCGTCGGGCGTCGCGATGGACCCGGCCGCCATGGCCGGCTTGTAGTCGGCGAAGAAATCGTGCCAGGCCGGGTCGACGCTGGCCGGGTCGGCCAGGTAGCGCTGGTACATCTCGTCGACGATCCACTCGTTGGGACCGAAATCCGCGAGTGGATTGTCCTGCGAAGTCTGCTGGGTCGACACTTCCGTGTTCGCCTCTTTCACCTTTGTCAACACGCGACGCGATCGTCACACGGGACGGAGCGGATTCCCGTCAAGGCTACGCCGTGCGTTACGCCCGCCGAGCCGGACGTCCGCCCTGTGACGAACGCCCAACCCGGCGGCGGTGATGCTCAGGACACGTCGCGACGTTTGATGATCGCTGTCCCGATCAGTCCGGTCAGCACCGCGTAGCCGATGAGCACCAGCGCACCGACCCAGCGGGGTGGGCTGCCCGGCAGATCGGTGCCCGAGATCATCAGCTGCGACGCCGTGGTCGGCATGATCACCTGCAGATAGGTGAACCAGTGGGCCACGTACTCGCTGAGCAGGAAGAAGATGATGCCGACCGCCTGGGAGCCGACCACGTACACCGCGGTCAGGGTGACCGTGGCCGCGATCTGGCTGCGGATCAGCACCCCGGCGCCCACGCCGAGCACCGCCCACAGCCCGAACGCCACGCCGTTGAGGCCGATCGCGCGCCAGACGGCCGGGTCGCCGAGCTGCGGGCCGAGGTCGAGCGAGTGCAGGATGAGCGGCGCGAAGATCAGGTTCAGCACCGTCAGGACCACCCAGAAGACCAGCGCCAGCAGTGCCGCGGCGGCGAACTTGGCCAGCACCACCGACTCGCGCTTGGGTGTGCCCAGGAAGGTCGTGGTCGCGGTCTGGTGGAAGAACTCGTTGGTGACCAGGATCGCGCCCAGCAGCAGCACCATGAGCACGCCCATGAACTGCCCGCTGGTGTAGAGGTTGGCGGCCACGTTCACCGTCTCGCCGGCGGCCTGGATCTGCTCGGCCTGGGTGGACGAGACGTCACCACCGGTCTCGGCCGAGGTGACGGCCACCGAGCTGGCCCAGTTGGCGAGGATGCTCGCCGCGTACAGCGGCAGCAGGATGAGGCCGAAGATCCACCACGTCGGGGTGGTGCGGATCTTGAGGAGTTCGGCGTTGACCAGCTTCATCGGATCCCCGCCTTTCCCGCGGTCAACTCCAGGAACACGCGCTCCAGGTCGGCGCGCTCACCGGCCAGCTCGTGCAGCTCCACCCCAGCCACGAATGCGGCGTGGCCGACCGCGGCGGCGTCGAGGCCGGTGACCACGAGCGCGCCGTCCTGCTGGGGGGTCACCGTGGCGCCCTGGGTCTGCAGCGCGGCGACCAGCTCGGCCGCCTGCGGGGTGCGGACCCGGGTCTGCGCCGCGCCCGCCATCGAGCCCAGCACCTCCTCGACCGGCCCCTGCCGGACCAGCCGGCCCGCCGCGATGATCACCACGTCGTCGGCCAGCTGCTGCATCTCGGCCAGCAGGTGGCTGGAGACCAGGACCGTGCGCCCCTCGGCGGCCAGCGCCTTGAGCAGGTCCCGCATCCAGCGGATGCCCTCCGGGTCGAGGCCGTTCGCCGGCTCGTCCAGGATCAGCACCCGCGGGTCGCCCAGCATCGCGGCCGCGATCCCGAGGCGCTGCTTCATGCCCAGCGAGTAGCCCTTGAACTTGCGCTTGGCCGCCGGGGTCAGCCCCACCAGCTCCAGCACCTGGTCGGCGCGCTCGCGCGGCAGGCCCGCGGCGGCGCAGACCACCCGGAGATGGTTCAGCCCCGTCCGGCTCTTGTGCGCGCTGGACGCCTCCAGCACCGCGCCCACCTGGCGCAGCGGCTCGGGCAGATCCGTGTACAGATGGCCGTTGATCGTGGCCGTACCGGCGGTGGGGCGCACCAGACCCACGAGCATGCGCAGCGTGGTGGTCTTGCCCGCGCCGTTGGGGCCGAGGAAGCCGGTGACCCGGCCGGAGCGGACCGAGAACGACAGGTCGTCCACGGCCCGCAACTTCTTGTACTGCTTCGTGAGGTTCCGGACCACGATCGCCTCGGAGCCCGGACCCTGCTGCCCGACGCTCAACGCCACTCCTTTGCCGTAGACGCAGGTGGATCACCGTATCGGACGCACGCTCATTCGTCTGACAAGGCGATCCAGGTGGCGTGGGCGGTGGCGAGACGGGCACCATCCGGGCCGTACACGGTCGAATCGACCATCGCCTTGCGGCCCTGCAGCGCGCTCGCCCGGCCGACCACGACGCAGGTCGCGCCCGGCGTCGGCAGGGCGTCGACCGCGACCGCGATGCGGCCCAGGACGTATACCCGGCCGATGTGCAGGGCCGACCAGCCGCCGGGGCAGTCCAGCGCGGCCCACATCGTCTCGACCCGGATGTCGGACGGCACGGTCCACGGCGCGGCGGTGCGCTCGTCGGCGAGCAGGCCGGGGAAGATGTGCAGCCCGTCGGGGTGGTGCGGCCCGCAGACATAGCAGGTGGGGAACGGGTGGTCGGTGAACCCGGGATACGCCTTCGCGGCGATCTCGGCCTCGGCCGGCGACGCGGCGGCCACGCCGGGGCCGGCGTCGGCGGTCCCGGAGACCTCCGCGACCAGCGTGCCGTCCGGAGCGGTCACCTTGCCGTCCGCCACGGCCAGGTCGGTGTCCAGCGGGGGAGGGATCCGCAGCGTCACCTCGAACGCCCGGCCGTCGGCCGCGGCACCGCACGCCACCGCGAAGGCGCCGGCCGACCAGCCGCCGTTACCCGAGGCCGGAGGCCCGTTGAACTTCGCCGGAATCCGCATGCCCGACACCGTCTCACAGACCCACGACACAAACCGCCGATTGTTCGTGGCGTACATTGTGCGTACGATTGCCGGCATGAGTGCCAAGGCCGAACGCCTGCATCTGCGCCTGGACGCCGAACAACGGGCGATGCTCGAAGCCGCCAGTGAGGCCACCGGATCGAGCCTGTCCGCCTTCGTACTCCGGTCCGCGACCGACGCGGCGGCCGGGGTGCTCGCCGACCGGCGGGCCTTCCTGCTGGACGAGCAGGACTGGCGGGCGTTCGACGAGGCCCTGGAACGGCCCGCTCAGGACGTTGGCGGGCTGCGTGAGTTGCTCAGCCAGCCGACGGTGCTGGACGCACGCGACCAAGGATGACGACGCCGCGATTCTCGGCCGTCGAGCCGCTCAACCCCGGGCATCTCCTCACCGGCTTCGACTGCGGCTCGCTCGCCCAGTCGGCCTGGCTGGTGGAACATGCGATGCAGGCACACCGGGCGGGGCTCTCCCGGGTGTACGTGGTCAGCGATCCCGACCGGCGGGTGGTCGGCTACTACGCGCTAGCCGCCGGCAGCGTGGCACCCGCGGACGCTTCGCCCCGCCTCAGGCAGGGCGCCGGGCGCCATCACCAGCCGGTGGTGATCCTCACCCGGCTCGGCGTCGACTGCTCCATGCAGGGTGGCGGGCTGGGACGGGCGCTCGTCGTGGACGCGTTGCGGCGCATCGCGGGCGCCTCCGAAGTCATCGGAGTGCGCGCGGTCCTCATCCACTGCGAGTCGGACGCGGCACGCGCGTTCTACCTGCGGCTGGCGAAGTTCGAGGCGAGCCCGACGGACCCGATGCACCTGCTGCTGCTCATGAAGGACCTGCGTCGCGCCCTGGCCTGACGGCGTTCGCGTGAGGCGTTCATGTGCTGGTCATCCGGCGCCACCATGGTCGAAACGCCGGTAACAAGTGTGGACCTTACACAGATGGCATGGCCGTTCTCATGACCGCCGCCGCACCCACCGGGACCAGCGGCTATTCGCTCCTGATCGCCGACGACGCCGACCAGGTGGCCGCGGCGCAGCGACTGCGCCACGACGTTTTCGCCAACGAACTCGGAGCCCGCCTGACACACGCCGTGGACGGCCGGGATGTGGACGAGTTCGACGAACACTGCGACCACCTCATCGTCCGCGACGACGCCACGGGCACCGTCGTCGGCACGTACCGGATGCTGCGCCCGGCCGCGGCCGAGAAGGCCGGCCGCCGGTACGGCGACGGCGAGTTCGACCTCAGCCGCCTCGCCCCGCTGCGCGACCAGCTCGTCGAGACCGGACGCTCCTGTGTGCACCCCGATCACCGCTCCGGTGCCGTGGTCAACCTCATGTGGGCCGGCATCGCCCGCTACCTGCACCTGAACAACCTGCGCTGGCTCGGCGGCTGCGCCTCCGTGGGGCTCGACGACGGCGGGCACACCGCGGCCGGGGTGTGGGCCCGCGCCCAGACCAAGCACCTGTCGCCGCCGACCCTGCGGGTCAAGCCGCGCCGCCCGTGGTTGTCCGAGACCACCCCGGTCGGTGACCCGAAGTCCGCGGTGCCGCCGCTGCTGCGCGGCTACCTGCGGCTGGGCAGCTGGGTGTGCGGGGAACCCGCGTACGACCCCGACTTCCGCACCGCCGACTTCTACGTGCTGCTGTCCACGGATCGGATGGACCCGCGCTACCGGCGCCACTTCCTCGGGGCGACCCGGTGATGTGGCAGCCCCAGTCCGGCTGCGGGCCGGGGTGTCGCACCGGCGGCGACGAACCGGCCCGCCACGGGGCGGCGGCGATGCGGTTGTCGGCGGTGTGCGCCGTACTTCTCCTTGGACTGGGGGTCGTGCCGCTGCTGCGCCGCGCCGCCGCGCGGACCGGGGCGCGCGTGTTGCTGGCGCTGCTCGGGGTGCGGCTGGTCTGGCGCGGGCCGCTGCCGCGCCCCGGCAGCCTGCTGGTCGCCAACCACGTCTCCTGGCTGGACATCCTCGCGCTGCACGCGATGGTGCCGGTCCGGCTGGTCGCCAAGCGGGAGGTCCGTGACTGGCCGGGCGTCGGCATGCTGGCGGCCGCGACCGGCGCGATCTTCCTGGACCGGACCCGGCCGCGGTCGCTGCCGCGGACCGTGGCCGAGGTGAGCGCGGCGCTGCGGGCCGGGCGGTCGGTCGCGGTCTTTCCGGAGGGTACGACGTTCTGCGGCGCCCGCCAGGGCCGCTTCCGGCCGGCCATGTTCCAGGCCGCGATCGACGCGGGCGCGCCCGTGGCACCAGTCTCGATCAGGTACGACTCGACCGCCGCCGCGTTCGTCGGCGACGACACCCTGTGGTCGTCGGTCCGCCGCGTGGCCGGGCTGCGCGGACTGACCGCGACCCTGGTGGCGGCCCCGGCGTTGCGGCCCACCGAGGGCACTGACCGGCGGGCGCTGGCCCGTGCCGCGCAGTCCTCGACCGGCCTGGCCGGATACCGCCTCGCCGCCTGAGCGACCACGGTCGGCGCTCGGGCCGTTGCGGGCTGTCCACTATCGAGAGCCGAGCCACCGCGGCAAGGCCGGGAGCCGCGGACCATCGATGATCAGCTAGGTTTCTCCGCGCGTCGATCCACTCGTCGGCGCGCTCCACACTCACAGGGGGACAGGTTGATCAACGTACGACGAACGGCAGTCGCCGCCCTGGCCGCGGCCACCGCGGTCATCGGCGCGCCGAGCGCGGCTGTCGCCGCGCCGATCCCGATGCCATCGAACTGCCCGAGCGGCTACCTCTGCGTGTGGGACCCGCACGTCATCGCTCCCGGCCCCGGCGGCAATCCGACCTACAAGATCAAGGTGTCGGACTACCCGTTCTGCCACAGCTGGCCGGGCGGCGACGACGCGCTCAAGGTGGCGAACCACAGCGGCAACACCATCCACGTCTACACCGGCAACAACTGCAACGGCACCAAGGGCACGATCTACCCCCAGACCGCGAACGACAACATGGGGTACTGGGCGACGCACATCGTCACCTTCTCCACTAAATGGGACTGATCTGACGGCCCGCCGCGCTGGGCAGTTTCGCAGAGAGTGTTCAGGAAGCGTCCAGCGCGGTCCCAGTGGCTTGGTGAAGAATGAGGCCATGGCCACCCAGACCCAGTCCAAGCCGAGCGAGGCGAAGCTGCTCGTCGTCGAGGACGACGCGAACATCCTGGAGCTGCTCTCCGCCAGCCTCCGCTTCGCCGGGTTCGACGTCAGCACGGCCACCAGCGGCAGCGCGGCGGTGAGCGCCGCCAAGGCGGCCAGCCCGGATCTCGTGGTGCTCGACGTGATGCTGCCGGACCTGGACGGGTTCGAGGTCATCCGGCTGATGCGCGAGGGTGGGGCCCGGACCCCTGTCGTCTTCCTCACCGCCCGGGACAGCACCGACGACAAGATCCGCGGGCTGACCCTGGGTGGCGACGACTACGTCACCAAGCCGTTCAGCCTGGAGGAGCTGACCGCCCGGATCCGGGCCGTGCTGCGGCGCACCTCCTCGGCCGACGAGCAGCCGTCCCGGCTGGTCTTCGCCGACCTGGAGCTGGACGAGGAGACCCACGAGGTGTATCGGGCGGGCCAGCGGGTGCAGCTGTCGCCGACCGAGTTCAAGCTGCTGCGCTACCTGATGCTCAACGCCAACCGGGTGCTGTCCAAGGCGCAGATCCTCGACCACGTGTGGAAGTACGACTTCCGCGGCGACGACAACATCGTGGAGTCGTACATCTCGTACCTGCGGCGCAAGGTCGACAACGTCGAGCCGCGGCTGATCCACACCCTGCGCGGCGTCGGGTACGTCCTGCGCAAGCCCGCCGTCTGAGCTCGCCGTGGCCCTCCGCGGACCCGCCCGCCTCCGCGCCCTCGCGGCGGCGAAGGTGCGCGGCACGCCACTGCGGGTCAAGCTGCTGGCCGCGGTGCTCGCACTCGTCTTCGCCGCGCTGACCCTGATCAGCGTGGCCAGCACCCTCGCGCTGCGCGGCTATCTGCTCAGCCGGATGGACGACGAGCTGGAGGCGGCCACCTCGAACCTCGAAGCCACGTTGCAGGGCATCGCGGTGCGTCAGCTCGATCCACGGCTGTACATCCCGAGCGAGTACATGTTCGCGATCTGCGACGTGCACGGGGTCGGTGCGCCGTACAAGAACGACCGCCGGCTGAAGGCCGATGACCTGCCGACCTGCCCCAAGGGCGCCGAGACGATCGACAAGCTGCAGACCGACCAGCCGTTCACGGTGCTGTCGCCGAGCAGGCGCTACCACTGGCGCATGATGATCCTCGACCTGCCCAACGGCGACTATCTCTACGTCGGCCGGAACATGACGGAGATCGAGTACGCCGTCTCCCGGCTGGTCTGGATCGACCTGCTCGTGGGCACGGCGGTCCTGCTGTCGCTGGCGGTGGTGGGCGCCACGATCGTGCGTACCAGCCTGCGCCCGCTCACCGACATCGAGCAGACCGCGGGGGCCATCGCCGCCGGCGACCTGACCCGGCGGGTGCCCGACCCGGAGCCGGACAGCGAGGAGCCGCAGACCGAACTCGGCCGCCTGTCCCGCGCCCTGAACGCCATGCTGGCCCAGATCGAGACGGCGTTCACCGCGCGGGCCCAGTCCGAGACGGCCGCCCGGGCGGCCGAGTCGGTGGCCCGGGACGCGGCCGACGCCGCCCAGCTCTCCGAGGCCCGCGCGGTGCGTTCCGAGGAGAAGATGCGCCAGTTCGTGGCGGACGCGTCGCACGAGCTGCGTACGCCGCTGACCACGATCCGCGGCTTCGCCGAGTTGTACCGGCAGGGCGCGGTCGCCGACCCGGCGGACGTCACCCGGCTGGTGCGCCGGATCGAGGACGAGGCCGCCCGGATGGGCCTGCTCGTCGAGGACCTGCTGCTGCTGGCCCGGCTCGACCGGGAGCGGCCGCTCACGCTGGCCCCGGTCGAGCTGCCCGTCCTGGCGGTGGACGCCATGCACGCCGCGCAGGCGACCGCCCCGGAGCGCCGCATCGAGGTGGACATCCGTGATGATGCGGACAAATTGATCGCGTACGGGGACGACGCCCGGTTGCGGCAGGTCATCGGCAACCTGGTGACCAACGCCCTGACCCATACGCCGCCGGAGGCCGAGGTGACCTTGCGCGTGTTCCGGGAGGACGGCAACCGGGTCGCGCTGGAGGTCAGCGACACCGGGCCGGGCCTGACGGCCGCGCAGCGCGAACGCGTCTTCGAGCGGTTCTACCGGGCCGACGAGGCGCGCACCCGGCACACCGACCGGGAGGCCACGGGCACCGGCCTGGGGCTGGCCATCGTGGCGGCCATCGTGCGGGCCCACCACGGTTCGGTGGAGGTCGTCAGCGAGGAGGGCGGGGGCGCCACGTTCCGGGTGGCGCTGCCCGCGCTGGATGCCGACGTACCCGGCGAACCCTGACAGAGCCGTTCACAGAAAACATTCAGGGCAAACTCAGGGCCACCTTAGTACCGACCGGCATTGTTGAGTCATGACCGAGTTCGAGACCCACCCGCAGCGGAGCGACTCCTCCTCTTCCGAGGAACCGTCGTACCGGCCCGCGGACGCCTCCCACGAGAGCAGCAACGCGCAGCGGGGAGAGTCCGACCCTACCGTCGTCCAGCCCACGGTCGCGCCGGCCACCGCCGCCGCCGAGCCCGAGGCCGCCGCCCCGGCCAGCCCGGCCAGCCCGGCCGCCCCGGCCGCCGCGCCCCAGTCGGGCGCCCCGGCCGGTCAGCCCGGTGGCTGGGCCTCGCCGTGGCAGCAGCCGCACCCGGCCTACACGGCCCAGCAGTACCCCGGCCAACTGCACCCGGGCTACGCGGCGCAGCCGCAGTACGCCACGTCCGGCGCCCCGGCCGCCGCCGGCGCGCAGCCGGGTGCACCCGGCCCGCACGGCGCCCCGGCCGCCCACGGTCCTGCCGCTCACGGTTCGGCCGCTCACGGTCCGGCCGCCGGGCACGGCGTTCCGGGCGGATGGAGTGGCGCGCCGACCGAGTCCGTGCCCGTCTGGGCCGCTCCGGTCGCCGGTGCCGAGCCCGGCGACCCGGCCCGGCCCGGCCGCGGACGCAAGATCCTCGTCGCGGGTGCGGCGGCCGCCGTCATCGCGATCGGCGCGGGCGGCGTCGGCGCCGCGGCCGCGCTGGCCCTCAGCGACGACCACGGCATCTCCACGGTGCCGACCAGCAACTCGTCCGTGACCCGGGTGGTCGACCGCTCGTCGCTGGCCCAGATCGCCGCCGCGACCCAGGACAGCGTCGTCTCGATCACCACGGGCTCCGGTGAGGGCTCCGGCGTGATCATCAGCGACGACGGCTACGTCGTCACCAACAACCACGTGGTCGCGACCGCCAACGGCAACACCGTGCAGGTGATCTTCGCGAACGGCAAGAAGGCCGAAGCCACGATCGTGGGCACCGACCCGCGTACGGACCTGGCCGTGGTCAAGGCGTCCGGGGTGTCGGACCTCAACGCCGCCCACTTCGGCGACAGCTCCAAGATGCAGGTCGGCGACACGGTGCTGGCCATCGGCAGCCCGCTCGGCCTGGAGGGTTCGGTGACCGCGGGCATCATCAGTGCCAAGGACCGCACGATCCGCTCCGGCGGCGAGAGCCCGCAGACGCCGTTCGACAGCGGCCAGCAGCAGGCCACCACGACGATGTCGGGTCTGCTGCAGACCGACGCCCCGATCAACCCGGGCAACTCGGGCGGTGCGCTCGTCAACACGAACGGTGAGATCGTCGGGATCAACTCCGCGATCGCGACGTCGGGTCAGAACTCGGGCAACATCGGCCTGGGCTTCGCGATCCCGAGCAACAAGGCCAAGCAGGTCGCCGACTCGCTCATGGCGGGCAAGAAGGTCAGCCACCCGGCACTGGGCGTGAGCGTCGCGGAGGCGCAGGGTGGCGGTGCGCTGGTCAGCAGCGTGACCAAGGACAGCGCGGCGGCCAAGGCGGGCCTGCAGCAGGGTGACGTGATCACCTCGGTGAACGGCAAGGCCGTCAACGACTCCGACGACCTTGTCGGGATTGTCCAGAGTGCCAACGTTGGTGACAAGGTGACCATCGTGTACACCCGCGACGGTGCCCAGAAGACCGTGACGGCTCAGCTCCAGGAAGCCTCCTGACCGTCTGACCTGGGCCGTTCCCACGGCCCGAACCCCCTCCCCGACGCGGTGGGCGGGCGCGACACGAGCCGGGTCGCGTCCGCCCACCGCTCTTTTCTGTCCGGCAGCCGGGTTGATTCGCCCGAATTTGAGGGAAATGCTCCGGCCAAATCGGAGTGGAGGGGTCGCCATGGGGCGGCCCCACCGCCTACTCTCCATTCGCCATTGGCAGGGCGAGTGGAAGGCCGACCCGAGTGACCTACGTCGAGACCCGGATCAACGTCTGGGAGGCGCTGGCCGGTCGCGCGCCGGGAGAGCCCGTCGGACCCGCGGACCCCGGCCTGTGGGGCGCGGTCCTCGACCGGCTGAACCCGGCCCGCGCCATGCCGGTGCTGCGGGCGGGCATCGAAGCCGTCGAGCTGACCAGCGCGCGCGGATCCGCGTACGTGATGCTGCGCTCGCCCGACGACGGCGGCCGCGCCTGCTATCTGCGGCTGACCCCGCAGGAATACCAGCTCGCGCTGATGATGGACGGCAGTCACACCGTCGCCCGCCTGGTGGCCGAGTTCGCCCGCATCGCGGGGCGGCTCGCCCCCGACCAGGTCCGCCGCGTCGTCGCCGACCTGGCCGGCAACCGGATGCTGGAGGAACTGCCGGTCGACGCGTTCGCGCCGCTGGCCCAGATCCAGCGCAAGCCGCTGCCCGAGCGGGTCGGCAGCACCCTGCTGGCCGCGCTGCGCGGCCGCCGCATGCTGGCCGTCGACATCGACGGCTTCGTCTCCGCCCTCTACCGCAACGGCGGCCGGCTGCTGTTCACCCGCGGCGCCGCCATCGCCATGGCCATCGTCGCCGCGCTGGGCCTGATGCTGTTCATCGGTACGTGGTGGCGCGCCAGCCAGACGGTCTTCCTGGCCGGCGGGTCATACCTGCTCGGGGCGATCGTGCTGCTGGTGCTGAACGTGGTCGCGCTGGCCTGCCACGAACTCGGCCACGCGCTCGCCACCAAGCACGCAGGGCGGGAGGTGCCCGCCGCCGGTTTGCTCGTCTACTTCGGCATCCCGTCGGTGTTCGTGGACACCACCGACGTGTGGATGGCCGGGCGCCGGGCGCGCATCCTCACCACGGCCGCCGGGCCCGCCACCGGGCTGGTGCTGGCCGGGACGATGCAACTGGTCGGCTTCGCGATCCCCGCGCTCGGGCCGCTGGCGTTCAAGCTCGCCTTCGCGTGGTACATCAACGTGCTGTTCAACCTGAACCCGTTCATCGCGCTCGACGGCTACTACCTGCTGATGGACTGGCTGGAGATCCCGAACCTGCGGGCCCGCGGGCTCGCCTGGGTCGGCGGCCGGCTGCGCGGGCGCCCCCGCAAGTGGGGCGAGCTGGACCGCGAGGGCCGCCTGGTCGCCCTGTACGGAGTACTGGCCGTCCTGTGGCTGGCGGTCGCGGCGAACCTGGCGTACCGGGTGTGGGCCGACCGGGTGTCCGGGGTGATCACCGGGCTGTGGCACGGCGGGGTGTTCAGCCAGCTGCTGCTCCTGCTCATCATCGGCGGGCTCTGCGCCCCCCTGATCTACCTGGCCTCCGGGCGGCTGGCCCGCTGGTGGCGTACCGCCCGCGAGCGCTCCGCCGAACGCGAACGCGAGGCCGACACGCCGCGCCGGCTGGCCGCGCTGCTCTCCTCCGAACTCGGTGGCCTGCCCGAGCCGGTGCTGGCCAACCTGGCCGAACGGGCCCGCTGGGAGCGTCCGGCCACCGGCCGCCAGCTCGTGCTCGCGGGCAGCGCCCCGTCGGCCGTGTACATCGTGGTCGACGGCGCGATGCAGGCGCGTCGGCCGGGCGATCCGGGCGGCACCATCCGGCACCACGTCGGGCCGGGCGGCGTCGTCGGCCTGGCCAGCGCGCTCACCGGACGGGCCACGGCACTGGACTGGCACACCGCGGACACCACGCTGCTGGCGGTACCGACCGCCACGGTGGCCACGGTCGTCGGGCCGATGCCCGGCCCCCCACCGAAGGACCGGGCGGAGGCCGAGACGCTGTTCGCGGACACCCCGGCGCTGGCCGGGCTCGCCGCCGACGACCGGCTGGCGCTGATCGCCTCCGCACACCCGGTGGATCTCGGTCCCGGTGCGCCGGTCATCCTGCCCGGACCCACTCACGCGGTCGTGGTCGAGTCCGGGGTCATCGCCATGCCCGACGGCGTCGAGCTGCGCCGCGGCACGCTGGTCGGGCCGGTCGGCGACGGCAATCCGGGGATGGTCGCGCAGACGCGTACGCCGGTCCGGTTGTGGGTCATCCCGGACGCCTCGCACCTGCCGCCGCTGGTCGGCGCGAACCGCCGCGTCGCGCCGCCGCCGGTGCTGCGGCCGGGCACCACCGCGCCGACCGCCGGGGTGCACCCGTCGGTGTACCCGCCGCTGGCCGTGCCGCCGGGACCGCCGTCGGAGTCCGACGACCCCGACGTGGATCAGCGGTTCGAGCGGCGGATGTGGTGGCTCGTGCTGCTGGCGCTGCTGCTGGCCCTGCTGCTGACCGGCGCGAACCTCACGCCCGGCCCGGCCTGGGCGGAGATGCCCACCGACCGGGTGCTGCTCACCGCCGAGCGCGGCCGGGTCACCGCCCTGGTCGACGGGACGACGGTCATCCTCGACGAGGGCGAGCGCCGGTACGTCGGCGACGGCACCCGCATCGAGGTGCCCGACGCGGCCACCGGCCGGCTCACGTTCTCCGGTGGCGCGGCCACCGTGCTGTGCTCCGGCTCGCGCGCCCAGGTGGGCCGGCTCTGGACGGACACCGCCCGGCACCGGGAGCCGCACGGGGAACTGACCATCGACAACGGCCGCCTGCTGGCCGACACGACCAGCACCAGCGGGGCGTTCCGGCCGCTGGCCCTGAGCGTGCAGCGCCCGCTCGGCGAGGTGGTCAACACCGGCGCCGCGTGGTTCGCGGTCGACCCCGGCGCGGTCACCGTCTCGTCCGGTGTCGCCGCGGTCGGTGGCGCACCGAGCCCGGCCACCGGCAAGGATCTGACCTGCGGCGACGGGGTTCCCGTGGCGCCACCGGCGGCCGGCCCGAGCGAGTCGCCGAGCGACGAACCGCCGTCGGACCTGCCGTCCGAGCCGCTGCCGACGGAGTCGCTGGTGCCGCCCGCGACGACGGTGGCCCCGCCGCCCCAGCCGCAGCCGACCACCCCGCGCGCCACGCCCACGACCACGCGGCCGCCGGCGCCGACCACGACCACGGTGAAGCCGCCGACCACCCGTCCGCCGACGACGCGGCCCACCACGCGCCCGCCGACCACGGTGCCGACGACCGTGCCGACCACCGTCCCGACGACGGTGCCCACGACCGTGCCGACCACGGTGCCGACCAGCGACCCGCCGACCTTGCCCCCGATCACCATCGGTTGACGGAATTAGCGGCATCCTGCCTGGTGGGGATTTACGACAGAGGAGACAAGTTCGGTGTTGTGCTGGTTCTGTGCCAAGGCGGCGCGGGGATCCTGCCGGTTCTGCGGTCGTGGGGTGTGCGAGGACCACGCCCGGTTCGGGCCGTACCTGTTGCAGGTGAGCCGGTCGGAGAGCCGTCGCCGCGCGGAGGCGCTGGTGGTGGAGGACGCGGTGCAGTGCGGCACGTGCCGGCCGCGCCCGCAGCCGATCCCGATGCCGGAACTCGACTGATGCCCTGCCCCTTTCGAGTGAGCCGGGCGATACCCGGCCTCGACGGGGTCGGCTAGCTTTGTTGGGTATGAGCGACTTCGACGTCGTGCTGGAACGCCTGCTCAACGAGCCGTCGTTCGCCGCCGAGCTGGCCCGGGACGCGGACGCCGCGCTGTCCGGCTACGTGCTGGACTCCGGCGAGGCCGCCCTGCTGCGCCAGCAGGTGGCGGCGGACGCCGGTGCCGCGCACGCCGCGGTGGAGACCCGGACGAGCAAGTCGAGCACGTTCGGGCTGCTCTCCGCGTTCACCGAGCTGGGCGGGGGCGCCGCGACGGATGTGACCTCCGGGACCGCGCACTCCGGCCTCGGGTCCGCGCCCGGTGCCGCCGATCTCGGCCCGTGGTCGGAATTCGGCTCCGCGGCGGGCGTGGCGGCCCAGCACGCCGCGGACGTTTCCGGGATGCACGGGGCCAGCCAGGGCTTCGGCTCGGCGCCGGCCTGGGGCGCGGGCGGCGGGGCGCCCGGCGAGCTGACGCCGATGGCCCACTCCGGGCTCGGCGCCGCCCCCGGCCTGGACGGTCCGCCCGAATCCGACGGCTCCCCGGATCTGGACGGGCTCCCGCCGGTCTCGGGGCTCGGCGACGCCCCGCACACCGGCCTGGGTGAGCCGTCGCGGTTCCACGGCGAGGCGGAGCACCTGGCGCCGCCGAAGGGCTACCACAACCGGGTCGACGCGGACGGCGACGGCACCTGGGACAAGGCCACCTACCGCGGCCGCGCCGACGGCGGGGTGGACATCCTGGTGGACCTCAACCACGACGGGCGCGCCGACTTCATCGGGCACGACGTGGACGCGGACCGCACCGTCGACTACGCCGACTACGACAAGAACCACGACGGCGTGTTCGAGAAGCGGATGTACGACGACAACGGCGACGGGTGGCTCGACCGTACCGTCTGGCAGGAGCACTGAGCGCAGGACTCTGGTCTCGGCCGCTGCCGCCGTACAGGATGGACGGATGGTGGCGATCGCCGTCCGGTCGGTCTCGAAGGTCTTCGGCGACGGCGCGATGGCAGTGGATCGCGTCGATCTCGACGTGGCGTCCGGCGAGTTCCTCGTGCTGCTCGGCCCGAGCGGCTGCGGGAAGTCCACGCTGCTGCGCCTGATCGCGGGCCTGGAGGAGCCGACCCGGGGCGAGGTGCTGCTGAACGGCGTCCCCGCCACCGCGATCGCGCCCCAG
Source organism: Krasilnikovia sp. MM14-A1004 (assembly GCF_047159485.1). Taxonomy (GTDB): domain Bacteria; phylum Actinomycetota; class Actinomycetes; order Mycobacteriales; family Micromonosporaceae; genus Actinoplanes. The sequence continues at coordinate 853,601 of NZ_AP038773.1, forward strand.
GAGCGCAACGTCGCCCTGGTGGTGCAGACGTTCGCGCTGTACCCGCACCTCACTGTCGCGCAGAACATCGGCTTCCCGCTGCGCGCGGCGGGCGTCACCGACGTGGCGGCCCGGATCGCGGAGATGGCACGGCACCTCGGCATCGCTGACCTGCTCGGCCGCCGCCCCGAGCACCTCTCGGGCGGCCAGCGGCAGCGGGTGGCGCTGGCCCGCGCGCTGGTGCGCCGCCCGGCGCTGCTGCTGCTCGACGAGCCGCTGTCCAACGTGGATGCCGGGGTCCGGGCGGATCTGCGCGGCGAGATCACCGCGCTGGCCCGCCGGATCGGCGTGACGACGGTGTACGTCACGCACGACCAGAACGAGGCCCTGAGCATGGCGGACCGCGTGGCGGTGCTGCGCCGCGGCGTGCTGCAGCAGGTGGGCCCGCCCGCCCAGGTGTACGGCGACCCGCGCACGCTGTTCGTCGCCGCCTTCCTCGGCACCCCGCCGACCAGCCTGCTGGAGGCAGCGGTGTACGCCGTGAACGGCCGGGTCGTGCTGGACCTGGGCTCGCAGGAGATCGAGCTGCCGCCCGGCGACCCGCGTACGGCCCTCCTCGCCCGGCGGCACACCGAGCGGGTGACCGTGGCGTTGCGGGCGCTGCGCCCGGCCGCGGGCGAGCCGGTGCAGCTCACCGGCACGGTACGGGCGGTGCTGAACCGCGGGCCGGATCTGCTGGCGTACCTGGACACCGGTGGGGTGCCGACACCGCCGCAGGTGGTCGACGCGCTGGCGGCGGGCGGCCGCTCCCCGCAGCGGACGCCGTACGGCTTCGTCCCGGCCTACGACCCGGAGGTGCCCGGTGAGCCGCCGCCGGCCGGGGAGGTGCTGGTCCGGGTCCCCGCGCCGGACACGGTGGCCGTGGGCGCGCGGCTGACGGTGGGGCTGGATCTCGGTGAGCTGCTGCTGTTCGACCGGGCGGGCCAGAGGATCGGGCTGGACATAATCAGTTAACAGTCCTAATAATTGGCCAACTGTCGATGTCTCGACGTGGAGGCCACCCCCATGCGCCCATCCCGTTCCCTCGTCCTCGCCGTCGTGGCCGCCCTCGCGGCCGGCGGTGCCGCCACCTGGACCGCAGGGTCCGCCAGCGCCGCCGGCATCCCCACGGCGACGGTCGTCAAGACCTCCGACTGGGGCTCCGGCTGGCAGGCCCTGGGCACCGTCACCAACGGCGGCGACACCGCCATCACCTCGTGGAAGGTCGAGTTCGACCTGCCCGCGGGCTCGTCCGTCGGGTCCTACTGGGACGCGTTGCTGACCACGAGCGGCCAGCACTTCACGTTCACCAACCGGGAGTACAACGCCCCGGTCGCACCCGGCGCCTCCGTCTCCTTCGGCTTCCTCGGCAGCGGCACCGGCTCACCCACGAACTGCCTGCTCAACGGCGCCCCGTGCGGCGGCGGCACCCCGCCGGTCAGCACCCCGCCAACCACGACGCCGCCGACCACGACGCCACCGACCACGACGCCGCCGACCACCACGCCGCCGGTCACGGAGCCGCCGATCACCGGGCTGCCCAAGCACGCCCTCATCGGCTACCTGCACGCCAGCTTCGCGAACGGCTCCGGGTACCTGCGCATGGCCGACGTGCCCGCCGACTGGGACATCATCAACCTCGCCTTCGGCGAACCGACGTCGCCGACCTCCGGCGACATCCGCTTCACGCTCTGCCCGGCGACCGAGTGCCCCGGCGTCGAGAGCGAGGCCGACTTCATCGCCGCGATCAAGGCCAAGCGCGCTGCGGGCAAGAAGGTTCTGCTCTCCATCGGCGGCGAGAAGGGCCAGGTGCAGCTCACCACGACCGCGGCGCGCGACGCCTTCGTCGGCTCGGTCAGCGCCATCATCGACAAGTACGGCCTCGACGGCGTCGACGTCGACTTCGAGGGCCACTCCCTGTCCCTGAACACCGGCGACACCGACTTCAAGAACCCGACCACCCCGGTGATCGTCAACCTGATCTCGGCCCTGAAGTCGCTCAAGTCCCGGTACGGCAACGGCTTCGTGCTCACCATGGCCCCGGAGACGTTCTTCGTGCAGCTCGGCTACCAGTACTACGGCTCCGGGCCGTGGGGCGGCCAGGACCCGCGTTCCGGCTCCTACCTGCCGGTCATCTACGCGATGCGCAACGACCTGACCGTGCTGCACGTCCAGGACTACAACTCGGGCTCCATCATGGGGCTGGACAACCAGTACCACAGCATGGGCGGCGCGGACTTCCACATCGCCATGACCGACATGATGCTGGCCGGCTTCCCGGTGGCCGGTAACACCGCCACCATGTTCCCCGCGCTGCGCGAGGACCAGGTCGCCTTCGGAGCGCCCGCGGCGGTCAGCGCCGGCAACGGGTACGTGGCCCCCGCCGGGGTCCAGCAGGCGGTCACCTGCCTGGTCAAGGGCAGCAACTGCGGCGGCTACACCCCGCGCAGCGGCACCAACCCCGACTTCCGCGGCCTGATGACCTGGTCGATCAACTGGGACCGCTACTACGGCTGGGAGTTCCGCAACGCCCACAAGCCCTTCCTCAACGCGCTGGGCTGAGACGCGCTGGGCTGGGACGACCGTCGTGGTGTTCCCTCGGCCGGTCGCCGGGGGAACACCGCGGCGACCGATGTGGATCTTGGTTGGCCGTGACACGATGACGGGATGGTCGACACTCCGGTCGCGTTCGTGCTCGGTGGCGGCGGTGTCCTCGGCGCCGTCGAGGTGGGCATGCTGCGCGCCCTGTTCCGCGCCGGTTACACGCCCGACGTCGTCGTCGGCACGTCGATCGGCGCGGTCAACGGGGCACTGGTCGCCGCCGACCCCAGCGAGGCCGTCACGGACCGGCTCGTCCAGCTCTGGTCCTCGCCCGAGGCCGCCGACGTCTACGGCGACTCCATCGCCCGGCAGTTGCGGCGCTTCGCCGCCCGTACGCATCTGCACTCGCCGCTGCCGCTGCGCCGGCTGCTGGAGAACGAGCTGGGGGAGCAGGCCACCTTCGCCGACCTGAAGGTGCCGTTCCGGTGCTGCGCCGCCAGCATCGAGCGGGCGGCGGAGCACTGGTTCGACAGCGGCCCGCTGGTCGACGCCGTGCTGGCCTCGTCCTCCGTGCCGGGGCTGCTGCCGCCGATGCAGATCGAGGGTGAGCACTTCGTCGACGGCGGCATCGTCAACTCCATCCCGATCGGCGAGGCGGTGCGGATCGGCGCCAAGCTGATCTTCGTACTGCAGGTGGGCCGGATCGAGCGGCCCCTCACCGTCCCCCGGCGGCCGTGGGAGGTGGCCCAGGTGGCGTTCGAGATCGCCCGGCGGCACCGGTTCGCCCGCGAGACGGCCGCGCTCCCCGGCGACGTGCGATTGCACGTCCTGCCGACCGGGGGCGGGGAGAGCCGCGACGACTCGCCCTGGGCGTACCGGGACATGGCGGCCATCGGGCGGCGGATCAGCCGGGCGTACACGGCCACCCGCCGCTACCTGGCCGCGACCGTGGAGCCGCCACCGCACCAGCGCGATCTCTGATGCCGCCCGCGTGGGTCCGACGGTGTGTGTTCGCGCCGCTCGTCGTCCTGCTGGCCGGCCTGCTCGTGACCACGCTGCCGGTCTGGCTGATCGCCGCACTGGCGGCATCACCGCTGGTGCCGGGCCATCTGCGGGTGCCGCGCCTGGTCTGGCTGGCCATCGTGTACGTCGTCTGGGATGCCGCCGCCCTCGTCGCGCTGGCCGCCCTCTGGGTGGCCTCCGGCTTCGGCTGGCGGATCCGCTCACCGGGATTCCAGCGGGCGCACTACGTCCTCACCGGCCGGTTCCTCGCCGCACTGTTCTGGATGGCGCGCTGGTCGCTGCACCTCAGCGTGGACGTGGTCGGCACCGACCCGGACACCGCGGTGCCGGGGCGCCCGGAGATCGTGGTGAGCCGCCACGCGGGGCCGGGTGACTCGTTCATCCTCATCCACGCGCTGGTCAACTGGTTCGCCCGCGAGCCGCGGATCGTGCTCAAGGCGGCCCTGCAGTGGGACCCGGCCGTGGACGTGCTGCTCAACCGCCTGCCCAACCGGTTCATCTCGCCGGGGCGCACCGGTACTGACACGCTGGAACAGCAGATCGGGGAGCTGGCCACCGGGCTGGACGACAACGACGCGTTCGTCATCTTCCCCGAGGGCGGGAACTTCACGCCGCGCCGCCGCCTGCGGGCCATCGCCGGGCTGCGCGACCGCGGTCTGCACGACATGGCCGTACGCGCCCAGGCCCTGCGCCACGTGCTGCCGCCCAAGCCGGGCGGGTTGCTGGCCGCCCTGGACGCCGCACCGGACGCCGGAGTGATCTTCGTGGCCCATACCGGGCTCGACCGGATGCTCACGGTCGGCGACGTGTGGCGCGAGCTGCCCATGGACAAGCAGCTGGTGATGAAGTTCTGGAGTGTGCCGCCGGAGGAGGTGCCGTCCAGCGAGAAGGAACGCGTCGCCTGGCTGTACGACTGGTGGGCCCGTATCGACGAGTGGATCGAGCAGCAGCGGCCGCAGCCGCGCCCCCTGCCGACCGTGTGGCCGCCGCGCCGCCGCACCCGCCCCTGAAACCCGGCCGGTGCGGCGGCGGCCCGGCTCAGCTGCCGAGGAGTCCCTTGAACTGGCTGGGCAGCTCGGTGATCTCGGACTTGTCCGGACGGCTCACCGAGACCGGGGTGCCGAAGTCCGAGTACTTGGAGGTCATCTTCCCGGCGGCGGGCGAGATGCTCGACATGTCGACGGTCATCTCGACCAGCCGGCCCTGCTCCACCTTCGCGGTGAACGGCACGGCACTGACCTTGCCGCCGAGCTCCTTCAGCTTGTCCGCGCCGTACTGGGGAGCCTTGGTCAGGTCGATCGTCCCGGAGAAGGTGCCCTCGCCGGTGCGCTTGACGTCGGTCACGGCCTTCATCAGGGTCTTGGTCCCCGCCGGGTCGTCACCGGACAGCGCGCCCAGGCTGGCCCCACCGGGGAGCTTGGTGGTGTCCATGTGCATCCACTTGCCCCCGCCGCCGGCCAGCTTGCCCAGCTCGCCGCCGATCTTCATGTAGACGTCCGTGCCGACCTTGCGGACCTCCATCTCGGTGCCCTTGCCGGCCGCGCCCATGATCATCTTCAGTTCGGCGGTCTGCGCCTTCGGGTCCGCCACGCCGTTCATGCTGATCCCGCCGACCATCGTCATCGACACCTTCATGGTGTCCTCGTTCAGCTTGGTGATCGCCGCCGCCAGCTCGGCGGTGGGGTCCGCCGGCGCAGCGGCCTGCTCGGTGGCGGCAGTGGGCGTACCCGAGGCTGCGGGCTTGTCGTTGGGGCCGCAGCCGGTCACGGTGACCGCGGCGGCCAGCACCAGGCCCGCGAACGCCAGCCGTCGATTGTTCATGTTGTTCCTCCCCGTGGCAGCCGCCGCCCCGGAGTGGGCGGTGGTTCCGGCGCACACCGTAGCGAAGCCGGGCGACATCCGCCCGGCGCGGCCATGGTCGGACCCGGTCCGGGCACTATGGTGATGGGCATGGAAGAGCTGCTCGACGCCGACTCCGTGCGCAGTGCCGTGGCTGTCCTCGACGGCTGGGAGGGCGGTCCGGAGGCCATCGTGCGGACCGTGGGCCTGCGCAGTTTTCCGGCCGCGATCGCCGTCGTCGACCGGGTCGCCGTGGTCGCCGAGGAGATGGATCACCACCCCGACATCGACATCCGCTGGCGGACGCTGACGTTCCGCTGCTCCACCCACGCCGCCGGTGGGGTCACCACTCGTGACATCGCCCTCGCGAACCGTATCGATCGGATTCTCGCCGACGCCTCCTGACCGCCCGGGTGTCCCGCGCTGACCGCGCAGGCGGCATGATGACCGTCAGGTAGCGGCCCGCGTACGTAGAGGGAGTGCCCGTGAGATTCGAGGTCAGCAAGGTCCTCGACGCCATCGAGGCCCGGCTCACCACCGACCCCGCCCTGGCCCGGGCGGTGGTGGACCTGTCCGAGGTCGTCCGTTACGCCGACCTCGACGGCGGCCGCCCGGCCAGCATGCTGCGGCTCGGCCTGGTCATCGATGCGCTGGGCCGGCACGTGGCCGAGGAGAACGTCCCGGTCTACGCGGTCGTGCCCCGCAGCCTGCTCTCCGACGCGGACCTCACCTCCAACGAGCGGATGGTCGTGCGGCGCTGGGCGGACGACGGCGTCGTCGAGGTGGTGCCCCAGCTCGACGACCGGGTGCTGGAGGTGGCCGAGCTGCTGGGGCTGCCGGTGCTGACCCGTTCCCGTGCCGAGCAGTTCCGCGGCCAGCGCGCGTGGGTGGACGAGCCGGGGCGGCTGCTGGCCGCGGTGCCCGGCGCGGGCGGCCCGGTCCTGGTGGCCCGCGTGGGCCGCGGCGAGGTGCCGCCGGTGGGCGAGCCCTCCCCGATGGGCGCCAAGCTGCTGGCGCGGGTCTGGCGCTGCCCCGAGTCGAACTGCAGCAGCTTCGGCGCGGCCGTCGACTCCGACAGCCCGTTCGCGGACATGCGGACCTTCACCAGCCCGGTCGCCCAGCCGCCGCCCACCCTGCGGGCGGGCGCGCCGACCTGCCCCCGGCACGGCACGCGGCTCACGGACGCGGGCCCCCGCCCGGCCGTCGAGCTGCTCTCCGTACGGATCGACGGGGTGATCCGGCAGCGGTTCGTGGTCGCCGAGGACCAGCCGGTGGTGGTGGGCCGCGCCCCGGAGAACGGCATCATGCTCGGCCAGTGGCTCACCGAGGACGCCAGAAAGTGGATCAGCCGGGGTCACGTACGGCTGGCGCTGTCCGGCGGCGAGCTGACCGTCCGCGACATCAGCACCAACGGCACGGGTATCCGTCCCGGCGGCTCGACCGACGACGACGAGCGGATCACGCTGGCCCGGGACGAGACCCGTACGCTCGGCCCGACCGACCTGGTCGAGCTGTACGCCGGGGTGCACGTCGGCCGCGCCAAGATGTGGTCGACCGGCGGGGTGAGCCAGCCCGCCTCCGTGATGGCGGAGGCGCCCACGATGGCGATCCGCAAGTTCGAGCGCTGACCGCCCGGCCTCCGGTCAGTTGCTGCTGGCCAGGACCATTCCGGCTGACAGGGACCGTGCTGGTCGCCGGTCGCGTGGGAGGTCATGGGCCGGTGCGGTGCGCGTCGCGGCGGGCAGGGTGAAGGTGAAACGGGTGCCACCGCCGGGGTTGTCGGTGGCCGTGATGGTGCCGCCGTGGCGCTCGACTGTGCGTTTGCAGATGGCCAGGCCGAGGCCGGTACCGGCGTAGCTCTGGCCGCGGTGGGCGCGGTGGAACGTGTCGAAGATGGCGTCGTGGTGGCCGGCGGGGATGCCGATGCCGTTGTCGGCGATCGTGATCGCCACCGTGTCGTCCCGGCTGCTGGTGGTGACGCTGATGTGCGGGGTCACACCGGCGGCGGTGTACTTGACCGCGTTGCTGACCAGGTTGTCCAGCAGTTGCCGCAGCAGCACCGGGTCGGCGTCGACCGGGTCCAGATCGCCGACCGTGAACGTGGGCGTGGGCGTGTCGGCGGCCATCGCGGTGTCGATGCGCGCGTCGGCGACGTCCGTGACCAGCGCGTGCAGGTCGACCGTGGCCAGGGTGACGGCCGCGTCGCGGGCGGTGGTGTAGGCGAGCAGGTCGTTGACCAGCCCACGCATGCGGGCCGCGGCGCGTTCGACCCGGGCCAGACCGGCGCGGGCCGCGGCCAGGTTCGGGTGCTCGGGTACCTCCGCGAGTGCGTCCTCGACGGTCTCGGTCCAGCCCTCGACCGTGGTCAGCGGGTTGAGCAGGTCGTGGGCGACGACTCCGGCGAAGCTGGTGAGCTCGTCGCGGTGGCGGGTTTCGGCGGTGATGTCGCGGAGCAGCACCACGGAGCTGTTCAGGGCGCCGTTCGGGTCGATCATCGGGGTGGCGGTGTAGCGGACGATCCGGTCGTGCGGCAGATTGGAGTTGCGCACGATCAGGTCCACGCTGTGACGCCGGCCGTCCGCGGAGACTCTGCGCCATGGCAGATCGTCGTCGGCGGCCGGGCTGCCGTCGAGGTGCCGCAACCCGTAGAAGGTGCACGCGTCGGTGACCTCGGGCGACCGGATCCGGCCCAGCAGTGACTCGACGGCGGGGTTGTGCATGGTCAGGCGGCCGTCGCGGTCGTGGACAGCCACACCGTCAGCGGCCGAGTTGACGATCGCGTTCATCAGCTGCGCCTGACGAGACGCCTGTTCCTTCTCGTCGGCCAGTTCGGCGGTCAGCGCGGCGCGTTCGTCGCGGCCCAGCGCCAGGGCCAGACCGACGATGGTGACCGTGGCGATGTACACCTGTCCGATCAGCACGGCGCGGTCCGGCGATCCGAGGTGCGCGAACGGGCCGTACCCGTGCAGCGTGCACACGGCCGTGACGACGGCGACACCCAGGTTGTAGGCCATCACGTACGTGGTGGACAGCCGGACCGCGGCCCACACGGTCAGCGCGATCAGCGGGAACACCATCGACACGCCCGGCGCGGTCATGACGAAGCCGTACCCGGCCAGCGCGCACAGCGTGACCGATGTGTACTCGGCGGCGCGGGCACCGGTCACGGCGCGCACGGCGCGACTCCATCCGGCAGCCACCGACCCGTACCGGGCCCGGTGCGCTGCCGCGACCGCCTGCAGGTGCAGCGCGCAGGCAGCGAAGAGCAGCATGTTCCCGGCGTCGCAGAAGAACCAGATCGCCCCCGTCGGCCCCGGCGGCGCACCGGTGGCCAGCCAGAGGCCCGCGACGCCCGCCACGGCCCCCGCCGCGGCGGCACCGGCGGCCACCGGCAGCAGTATCCACAGGTCCCGCAGCCGCGGGGCGCCGCCGTCACGCCCCCGGTATCCGAGGGACAGCAACCACCGGAACACACCGACCTGCACCAGCCCGACCACGGCGCACACCGCGGCGACCGCCGCGCCGGAACCCACGGCCAGGTTGACGGCCACGATCACCACCACCAGAGCGACCGGGTCGGCCCAACGCACCCGGGCCCCGCGCTGCGCGACGAACCACGCCACCGCGATCCCGGCCGCCGGCCACACCACGTGTACGCAGCAGTGCGGGGCCATCGCCACCCGGCTCCCGATCTCCATGACCAGGAACAACCCGGCGAACCCGGCCGTGCGCAGCAACGATGCTGGGACGCTCTGCATCAGCGCTCACTCCCGACGCCCGCCGCACCAGCCGCCAGATGCTGCACCGCGGTGCACAACTGCCTGCGGGTGAACGGCTTCGGCAGGACACCCCCGCCGGCGTCCCGCATGCGCTCCTGATGCCGGCCATCCCACAGGACCGTCACGAACAGCGCGGGCAGTCCGGGGTCACGCTCCCGCAACCGGCCCAGCAGCTCGACCCCGTCGGTGCCGGGCATGTCAACATCCAGCACCACGGCCTGCGGCAGGCCATCACGGTCCACCGCTGCCAGGGCCCCCTCGGCGCTGCCGGCGGCGAGCACCTCGTGCCCATCCGCCTGCAGCCAACACGCCAGCAGGTCACGAATGTCGATCTCGTCGTCAACCACCAGAACGTGCACCATGCACCCCCGCGTTCTCCTGCCACGACCGGGGGGATATCAAGAATCGCAGGCCACCGTACGCCGTACCGGTGCCCGCCGGGTGACAGATAGGTAGCAGGGGCAACCCCGGCCTCACCGAGAGGCAGGGTCAAGGGCAGCCACCGACCCGGACACGACAGGAGCCCCCGACGCGCCGTTGAGTCGGGGGCTCCTGTCGTATCGGGAACGTCAGGACGCGGCGGCCTCGGTGAGTACTGCTTCCAGCTGGGCCAGCGCGTGGTCCAGGTCCGCCTCGGTGACCACCAGCGGCGGTGCCAGCCGGACCGTCGAACCGTGGGTGTCCTTGGCCAGCACACCGCGGGCCATGAGGCGCTCGGACACCTGCCGGCCGGTCGCCAGCGCCGGGTCGATGTCCACCCCGGCCCACAGGCCGCGCCCGCGTACCGCCACGACGCCGTGCCCGATCAGCTTGTTCAGGCCCGCGTGCAGCCGCTCGCCCAGCTCGGCGGAGCGCTGCTGGAACTCGCCGGTCTGCAGCAGCTTGACCACGGCGGCGCCGACCGCGCAGGCCAGCGGGTTGCCGCCGAAGGTGGAGCCGTGCTCACCCGGGCGCAGCACCCCCAGGATCTCCCGGTTGGCCGCGACCGCGGAGACGGGGACGATGCCGCCGCCCAGCGCCTTGCCGAGCAGGTACATGTCCGGCACGACACCCTCGTGCTCGATCGCGAAGGTACGGCCCGTGCGGCCCAGCCCGGACTGGATCTCGTCCGCGGCGAACAGCACGTTGTGCTCGTCGCACAGGGCACGCACCCCGGCCAGGTAGCCCGCCGGGGGCACCAGCACCCCGGCCTCGCCCTGGATCGGCTCCAGCAGCACCATGACGGTGTTCTCGTCGATGGCGGCCGCGATCGCGTCCAGGTCCCCGTACGGAACGACAGTGAAGCCCGGGGTGTACGGCCCGAAGTCGTTACGGGCGTCCGGGTCGGTGGAGAAGCTGATGATGGTGGTGGTACGGCCGTGGAAGTTGTTCTCGGCGACCACGATGTTCGCCTTCTCCGCGGCGACGCCCTTGACCCGGTAGCCCCAGGCGCGGCTCACCTTGATGGCGGTCTCCACGGCCTCGGCGCCGGTGTTCATCGGCAGGACCATGTCCTTGCCGCACAGCTGCGCCAGCGACTGGCAGAACTCGGCGAACTGGTCGTGCACGAACGCGCGGCTGGTCAGCGTGAGCTTGTCCAGCTGGGCGTGCGCCGCGGCGATCAGGTCGCGGTTGCTGTGGCCGAAGTTCAGCGCCGAGTAGCCGGAGAGGAAGTCCAGGTACCGGCGCCCGTCGACGTCGGTCACCCAGGCACCGTCGGCCTCGGCGATCACCACGGGCAGCGGGTGGTAGTTATGTGCCGTCCAGCGCTCGGCTTCCTCCAGCGCGGCGGGAGTACGCATCGGCTGAGTCGCCTCAGCCGTGCCCTCCCGGCCCTCGCTCCGCTCGGTGCGGTCGGTCACGGCGTGAGTCGTCATCCTCGGACCTCCAGGGTGCAGCACTTCGGGCCGCCGCCGGCCTTACGAAGCTCGGAGACGTCGACGCCCACGGTCTCGTACCCGCGCTCACGCAGGGCGGCGTTCAGGGCGGTGGCCTGCACGGGCAAGACAACGGTACGGCCGTCGCTGACCGCGTTGAGGCCCAACACGGCAGCATCCTCGGGAGTCGCGATGACTGCGTTCGGGAACAGCTGGCGCAGCACCGCCCGGGAGCCGGCCGAGAAGGCCGACGGCAGGTACGCGACGTTGTCCCTGTCGAGCACGCACAGCGCCGTGTCGAGGTGGTAGTACGCCGGGTCGACCAGCTGCAGGGTGATCACCGGGCGGCCGAAGACCTCCTGGGTCTGGGCGTGCGCGGCGTGCGAGGTACGGAAGCCGGTGCCGGCCAGCAGCACGTCCCCGGCGAGCAGGATGTCGCCTTCGCCCTCGTTGGTGTACTTCGAGTCGTGCACCTCGAAGCCGTTGGCCGCGAACCACGCCGCGTACGCGGGACCCTCGTCGGCCCGCTCCGCGTCCCGGAACTGCACAGCCAGCACCTTGCCGTCGACCACGGTGGCACCGTTCGCGGCGAAGACCATGTCCGGCAGCCCGGGCAGCGGGTCGATCAGGTCGACCGTGTGGCCCAGGTCCAGGAACGTTTGCCGCAGGTTCTCCCACTGGCTGACCGCGAGGGCGTTGTCGTACGGCGCGCTCGGGTCCATCCACGGGTTGATGCGGTAGGTCACGGCGAAGTGCGTGGGCCGGCACATCAGATACCGGCGACGGGTGGCAGTGGGGGTCATGCCGAAACGCTATGCGTGAAGTGCCTGCGTATGCCCCTGTGCAACCATGCGCACAGCGACGGATCGTTGCGTCATCGCCGCGGCCGACGGTGATTCGTTGCGCGGTGCCCGGACGCGCGTCCGGGGGCGGTGTGCGAGACACCACCCCCGGACGACGATGCGGTGTGCGCGCCGGTCGGCGGCTTCCGCGCTGCCCGGCGCACCGCCGGAGCGTTTCGGGGCGGGGCGGCTGACGGCCGCCCCGGTTCCGATTCGCCGACCGCGCACCGCGGCCGGCGATCGGTCAGTACCCGGTCAGAACCGGTTCGCAAACTGTGCGTCGAGCCACTCGCGGAGGTTCGTCGCCGGCTGCGTGTCAGTGCCGAGCCAGGGCAGGGAACCGGTCAGGGCCAGGACGCCGACGACGATCGCGCCGAGCGCCACACACATGCCGATCAGCGCGTCGGTCTTGCCCGCGACGTGCCGCTTGCCGGTGGCGGAGAAGCCGGCCAGCGACAGTACGAGCGCCAGCGCGGCCAGCCCGATGCCGTAGCCGACCAGCGGCCCGGAGAGCACCAGCAGAGCGGAGGTGACGGCGGCGATCAGGCCGAGGGTCGCCAGCAGGCTGGCCCGCGGCTTGGGTACGGCGGTGACCGGGCCGCGGACGGCCTGATCCGGCTCGGCCGATCCCAGCCCGGTCCGGGCACCGGGGCGGTCGGCAACGGTTCGGTCCGTGACGGGGCGGTCGCCGCGCTGGCGTACCACGGTCGGTGTCTCGTCGGCGGGGACGTCGCGGTTCGCGCGGGCCGGGGCGGCGACGCCGCCACGGGCCTCGTCTTCGGTGGTCGGGTGCGGATGGCGGGAGAACGTGGGGATCTTCACGGGGGCACCTCCTGTCGGTGGGGATGCCTGCGCTACTACCCGGTTGCCGCGCCGCGCACACGCGAGGGCGCGTGGGGTGCCCGACCCCACGCGCCCGTTCGTGCTGATCAGGCCAGGGACGGCAGCGACGAGGGCACGTCCGAGGACCGGGTGATGACGTGGTCGATGAGCCCGTACGCCTGGGCCTCCGGCGCGGTGAACCAGCGGTCGCGGTCGGAGTCCCGCTCGATCTCCTCCGGGGTGTGGCCGGTGTGGAAGGCGATCCGCTCGTTCATGACCTGCTTGATGTGCAGCATGCTCTCGGCCTGGATGGCGATGTCGGCCGCGGTGCCGCCGATGCCGCCGGAGAGCTGGTGCATCATGATCCGCGAGTGCGGCAGCGCGAACCGCTTGCCGGCGGTGCCCGCGCAGAGCAGGAACTGGCCCATCGAGGCCGCCATGCCCATGGCGATCGTGGCGACGTCGTTCTTGATGTACTGCATCGTGTCGTAGACGGCCATGCCCGCGCTGATCGACCCGCCCGGCGAGTTGATGTACAGGGCGATGTCCTTCTCGCTGTTATCCGACGCCAGCAGCAGGAGCTGGGCGCAGATGCGGTTGGTCACCTCGTCGTTGACCTCGCTGCCGAGGAAGATGATCCGCTCGCGGAGCAGCCGCTCGAAGACCTGGTCGTCGAAGGATGCGCCACCAGCCCGCATCGCGATCTCGTCAACACTCATGGGCCAACCCTCTCACCTCGCGTCCGGATGTGTTCCAGCCTCCCCCGTACCGGCGCGCCGTCCCAGCGATTCCCCTGACGGCGAAACCGCTGTGGGCGTAATCGCGGGGCATGGACGGCTGTCGGCGGCGCTTTCCCCGGGTGGGTACCGTGGCTCCTCGTGCCAGAGGGACACACCATTCACCGCCTTGCCGCCCACCATCGCGAGCTGTTCGCCGGACGCGCGGTCACCGTCGAGAGCCCGCAGGGCCGGTTCGCCGCCGGGGCCGCTCTGCTGACCGGCCGCACCGTCGTCGACACCGAGGCGTACGGCAAGCACCTGCTGCATCACTACGCCGACGACCGCAGCCTGCACGTCCACCTGGGACTCTACGGCCGGTTCAGCGACGGGGAGCTGCCCGCGCCCCCGCCGGTGGGGCAGGTGCGGATGCGGATGACCACCGCGACACACTGGCTGGACCTGCGCGGACCGACCGCCTGCGAGGTGCTGGACCCGGGCCAGCTGGCGGCCCTGCGGGCGCGGCTGGGCCAGGATCCGCTGCGCGCCGACGCCGACCCGGAGGCCGCGTACGCGCGGGTCCGCGCCAGCACCAAGCCGATCTTCGCGCTGCTGCTCGACCAGGCGATCGTGGCGGGCTGCGGCCTGATCTACGCCAACGAGGTGCTGTTCCGGGCGGGGCTCGCGCCCACCACGCCCGGTATCCGGGTCGACGCCGCGACGTGGGCGTCGCTGTGGGCGGATCTGTGCGGCCTGATGGCCGAGGGGGTGGCCCGCGGCCGGATCGACACGGTGCACACCGCGCACACCCCCGAGGCGATGCGGCGCCCGCCGCGGGTCGACCGGCACGGCGGCGAGGTGTACGTCTACCGCCGCCCCGGCCAGCCGTGTCTAGTCTGCGGCACCGAGGTGGCCCGCGGGCCGCTGGCCGGGCGCAATCTCTACTGGTGCCCGGCCTGCCAGCCGGAGGCTACGGCTGGACCGGCTGCTCGTCCGGTGCGTCGGCCGGCGGCGCGGCGGCGGGCGGAGCGGACGGCGCCGGATCGGCCGGGGTGGACTCCGTCGGAGTCGGCGCCGGCTGGGTAGGTTCGGTCGGCTCGGGCTGCGGGCCGGTGGGCAGGCCCAGCCGGAAGTTCTTGGTGAGCCACGGCAGCAGCCGCTCGTACGCCTCGATCGTGTCGGGCTGGCTGAAGTCGTGGGAGAGCACGATGGATCCGGGCCGTACCGCGTGCTTGATGCCGTCGACCACCTTGTCGACGTGCGCGGCGTCGCCCTCGCCCGGCGGGTGTTCCCAATCGCGCGGGTCGACCTCCCAGTAGAGCGAGGTCATGTCGTCGGTCGCGGCGACGCGCACCAGCCGGTCGGTGAAGTTGCCGCCGGGCGCCCGGAAGTACGGAATCTCGGCGCCGGGCACCGCCGCCCGGATGGCCTCGTTGGTGCGTTCCAGGTCGGCCTGGATCTGGGCGGGCTTGGCCTTGCCGATGGTCAGGCTGTGATTCCACGTGTGGTTGCACAGGGTGTGCCCGGCGGCCACGATGTCCCGCACGATCTCGGGGTGCTTCTGCACCTGGGTGCCGACGAGGCAGAACGTCGCCTTGATGTCGTGCTGGGCCAGCAGGTCGAGCAGCTTCGGCGTCTGCACCGGGTCGGGGCCGTCGTCGAACGTGAGCGCGACAGCGCTGGACCCCGTCGTGCGCAGCGAGTGCGCCGGGCCGGAGCCCTTGGGCAGCGCGGCGGGGATGTCGGTGGCCGAGCCGTCGGTGGAAGCGGTCGGCGCGGAGGCGGTGGGTTGCGGGGCGCTCTGCTTGTCCGCGTCCTGCTGGTCGGTGCGCCCGTCGCCGTTGTCGGCCTCGCCGTTCTGGTGGCCGGAGGTGGACGCGTGGCGGGGCGCCTTGCCGGTGGACTTGCCGGCGCGGTGCTGGGCGGCGATCGCCTGCTCGGCCGCGTTGACCGCGTCGACGCGCTGCTGGTGCTGCTGGACCGGGATGGCGACCAGCATCAGGCCCGCCGCGACCAGTGAGGCCAGCAGCGCCTGCTGACGGTGCCGGCCGATCAGCAGCCACGACTCGATGGGCAGGGTGCCGGGCGCCCGGTGCGCGCCGGTGGCCGGTGGCTTGTCGCCCGGGTCGAGGGCCCAGGCGCGCATCGCGCCGGCCATGCGCCGGGCCGCGGGCAGCCCGTCCGCGACGGCGTCACGGACCGACGGCAGGGCTCGTACGGTGATGGCCGGCGACCGCGTCTCGGCCGGCGCCATGTGCCGCCCGGTGGTGGCGGCGCCGGTCGACGAGCGACGGGTGCGCCGCTGTGCTCGGGGCTGTCCTTCGGCGCGGTGTCCCGCGCGGGTGTCGTCGGCCCGCCGCCGTCCGCCACCCTCGGCCGCCGTCCGGTGCCGGTCCGTGCCGTCCGTGGACGTCCAGTTCTGGCCGGTGTCCGTGGAGGTCCAGTTCTGGCCGGTGTCCGTTGAGGTCCAGTGCCGCTCGCTGCGGCTCGCCGTCTCACCCGTCCAGTGGCGCTGGGCCGGGTGCGTCGCCGCGCTCTCCGGTGAGCGTCCCGCCTGGCCGGTCCAGTGGCGTTCGGTGATGTGGTCCGTGTCGGTGGGCACCGTGCTGCGGCGCAGGTCAGACGGGCTGCCGAGCGATCGCGGGCGCCGGTGTCGTCCGCCCGGGGGCGGCGACGATCCGGCGACGCCCGGTCCATCGACCGGCGTCTGCTCGTCAGGGGTCTGCCACGGCACCCGTCATACCTACCCCCTGATGATCGCGAGCGCGATACCAGTCGAGTGACCGCATCTTCACCCACCGTGGATCTCCGCAGGTCACGCGCCTGTGTGGCCGCTGTGGAAGGTCGGCGCGCCGCTCCGCGTCGGCGAGGCGCCGATGATCAATCGGCGGTGATGCATATTGACAAGCTCCTGTAACAAGCCGTTAACTTCTGCGGAGAGCGCTCTCTCGAAGACTCTCGCACGCCTTCCCCGAAAGGTCATCCCCATGAATCCACCCGCACACCGCACCCGGCCCCGCCGGGGCAGGCGGCTGTTCGCCGTGGCCGCCACGCTGGCCGCGGTCGCCGCCTCCACGACCTTCGTGCTCGACGCCGAGGCCGCGGTGCCCGGCGCCCCGTCCGGCATGAGCCTGGTGTTCAGCGACGACTTCACCGGAGCGGCCGGTACCGGACTCAACCGCTCGGACTGGCTCTACGACATCGGCACGTCCTACCCCGGTGGCGCCGCGAATTGGGGCACCGGCGAGATCGAGACGATGACCGACTCCACCCAGAACGTCTTCCAGGACGGCAACGGCAATCTGGCCATCAAGCCGATCCGCGACGGCAACGGCAAGTGGACCTCCGGCCGGGTGGAGACGCAGCGTACGGACTTCGCCGCCCCGGCCGGTGGCAAGGTGCGCATCGAGGCCCGCCTGCAGCAGCCGAACGTCAGCGGCGCGGCGGCCGCGGGCTACTGGCCCGCGTTCTGGACGATGGGGGAGGGCGCGCGGCCGGTGGGCGCGACGAACTGGCCCAGCATCGGCGAGTGGGACATCATGGAGGACATCAACGGGCGCTCCAGCGTCTTCGGCGCCCTCCACTGTGGCGTCAACCCGGGTGGCCCCTGCAACGAGACCGTCGGCAAGTCCAGCGGCGAGCACGCCTGCGCGGGCTGCCAGACCGGCTTCCACACGTACGCGGTCGAGTACGACCGCAGCACCTCGCCCGAGACGCTGAGCTGGTACCTCGACGGGCAGCAGTACTTCAGCGTCAACTCCAGCGAGATGGACGCCACGACCTGGAACAACGCCACCCACCACGGCGTGTTCGTCATCCTGAACGTGGCCATCGGTGGCGGCTTCCCCGACGCGTTCGGCGGCGGACCCACCGCGTCGACCCAGTCCGGCGCGGCGATGCTGGTCGACTACGTGGCGGTCTGGCAGTCCGGCGGCGGCACCACCACGACGCCGCCCACCACCTCGCCGACCACGACCCCGCCGACCACCACCCCGCCCGGCGGCACCCGGGACGCGTACGCGTTGACCGAGGCCGAGTCGTTCAACGCCTCGAACGGGGTGGCGGCCGAGGCGTGCCTCGAGGGTGGCCAGGACGTCGCGTCCGTCGGCAACGGCGACTGGCTGCAGTACGACAACGTGGACTTCGGCGCGGGCGGCGTGCGCGACTTCGTCGCGCGGGTGGCCTCGGGTGCCGCGAGCGGCGTCAGCGGTCTGGTGGAGGTCCGTCTCGACAGCCGCAGCAACGCGCCGATCGGCAGCTTCGCGGTGGCCAACACCGGCGGCTGGCAGAGCTGGCGCTCGGTACCCGGCAACGTCGCGAACGTGACAGGCAAGCACACCGTGTTCCTGACCTTCGCCAGCGGCCAGCCGGCCGACTTTGTGAACGTCAATTGGTTCCAATTCCGCAGGTAGTGACTTTGTTCAATGCTTGAACCGGGAGGCCGGGAGCGCTGCCAGCGCTTTCGGCCTCCGATTTGTTCACATCGGTCTTAAGTCAAAGTTAAGTAACGACCTCTGGACGGGGACTGTTAACAGTCCTAATAATTTGGCCGTCCCCCCACGACATCCCCCATGGAGAGTCGGCCATGCAACGCTCCAGGTCCGTCATCCTCGCCACCATCGCCGCGCTGGCCGCGGCGTCCACCACATACCTCGCCGGGTCCGCGTCCGCGGCGTCCGCCTGCGCTCCCGCGTGGAACCCGGCCACCGTCTACGTCAACGGCGACAGCGCCTCGGCCGCCGGGCACAACTACACCGCCAAGTGGTGGACCCAGAACGAGAGCCCGCAGACCCACAGCGGGCAGTGGGACGTCTGGGCCGACAAAGGCGCCTGCGACGGCGGCACGACACCGACCACGCCGCCCACCACCACGCCGCCCGCCACCGTGCCGACCACCGGCCCGACCACCACACCGCCGACGACGACGCCGCCGGCCACTGGCCCGAGCACCGGCGCGCTCCCGGCCCACCTGCTCACCGGGTACTGGCAGAACTTCGACAACCCGGCCAACGAGATCAAGCTGGCCGCGGTGCCGTCCAGCTACGACCTGGTCGCGGTGGCCTTCGCGGACGCGACAGGCACGCCCGGGGCGGTCTCGTTCAGCATCGACCCCGGCCTGTCCGCCAGCGTCGGCGGCTACACCAACGAGCAGTTCAAGGCCGACGTCGCGACCCTGCACGCGCGCGGCAGGAAGGTCGTCATCTCGGTCGGCGGCGAGAAGGGCTCGGTCAGCGTCGGCGACGCGGCGGCCGCCACCAACTTCGCCAACTCCGTGTACGGGCTCATCCAGACGTACGGCTTCGACGGCGTCGACATCGACCTGGAGAACGGGCTCAACCCGACCTACATGGCCAGCGCCCTGCGCAGCCTGCACGCGAAGGTCGGCAACGGGTTGATCATCACGATGGCCCCGCAGACCATCGACATGCAGAGCCCGCAGAGCTCGTATTTCAAGCTGGCGCTGGACATCAAGGACATCCTCACCGTCGTCCACACCCAGTACTACAACTCCGGCGCGATGCTCGGCTGCGACAACAACGCGGCGTACTCGCAGGGCACGGTGAACTTCCTCGTCGCCCTCGCCTGCATCCAGCTGCAGAACGGCCTGCGCCCCGATCAGGTGGCGCTCGGTCTGCCCGCGACCACCAGCGCGGCCGGCGGCGGCTACGTCTCGCCGTCGGTGGTCAACCAGGCGCTCGACTGCCTGGCCCGCGGCACGAACTGCGGAACGTTCCGGCCCCCGGCCACGTATCCCGGCATTCGGGGCGCGATGACCTGGTCGGTCAACTGGGACGTCACCGCGGGCGGCGGCTTCGCCAACACGGTCCAGCCGCACCTGTCCACCCTCCCCTGATCCACCCGCCCCCACCCCACCCCCACAGGAGTACCCGTGAAACCCACCAAGAGGTTCGTGGCCATCGGCGGCGTGCTGCTCGCCGGCCTGGCCGCCGCCATCCTGCCGATGACCGCCTCCAACGCGGCCGCCGCCTGCGCCCCGGCCTGGTCCTCGACCGCCGTCTACGTCAAGGACAACCAGGCCTCCCAGAACAACCACAACTACACAGCGAAGTGGTGGACGCAGAACGAGAGCCCCGCCACCCACAGCGGCCAGTGGGACGTCTGGATCGACAACGGCGCCTGCGGCGGCACCACCGACCCGACCACCCCGCCGCCCTCCGACCCGCCGCCCGGCGGCACCAAGATGGCGGCCGCGCCGTACCTCTTCCCCGGCTGGGGTAACCCGCCCGCGCCGTCCACGGTGGTCAATGCGACCGGCATCAAGTCGTTCACCATGGCGTTCGTGCTGGCCAACGGCTGCAACCCGGCGTGGGACGGTGAGAGCGGTCTCACCGGCGGCGTGCACGAGAGCTACATCAGCGCGATGAAGGCGGCGGGCGCGACGGTCGTCCCGTCCATCGGTGGTTGGCAGGGCAACAAGCTGGGCCCGAACTGCCCGACCCCCGACGCGCTCGCGGGTGCCTACCAGAAGGTGATCAACACCTTCGGGCTCAAGGCGATCGACATCGACATCGAGAACACGGACGAGTTCGAGAACACGGTCGTCCAGGACCGCATCCTCGACGCGCTGAAGATCATCAAGGCGAACAACCCGTCCGTGAAGACGATCCTCACGTTCGGCACCTCGACCACCGGGCCGACCTACTACGGCACCCGGCTGGTCCAGCAGGCCAAGGCGAAGAACGCGGGCATCGACATCTTCACCCAGATGCCGTTCGACTTCGGCGGCGGCGCGGACATGTACGCGGCCACCGTGGGCGCCTCCGAGGGCCTGAAGAACCTGCTCAAGACGACGTTCGGCTACAGCGACGCCCAGGCGTACGCGCACATGGGCATCTCCGGCATGAACGGCCTGTCCGACCAGCAGGAGGTCACCTCGCCCGACACCTGGACCAGGATCCGCGACTACGCCAAGAGCAAGGGCCTCGCCCGGTTCAGCTTCTGGGGTGTCAACCGCGACCGCGGCTGCCCCGGCGGCGGCGTGGTCTCCAACTGCAGCGGTATCGCCCAGTCCGACTGGGAGTTCACCAGGATCAGCGCCGGGTTCTGACCCCGCACACGCGCGCGTCCGCGGCTCGTTCGGCGAACCGCGGACGCGCGTCGGGGTGACCGCACGGTCCCGGCGTTTCGCGGCGGGGCCGTGCGGACAATGGATAACCCATGAGCGACAGGTGGTATGAGCAGGCGGTCGTCTACTGCCTCGACATCGACACGTTCGCCGACTCGGACGGCGACGGCTGCGGTGACATCCGGGGCCTGATCGGACGCCTCGACTACCTGGCCCGGCTCGGCGTGACCTGCCTGTGGCTGAATCCGATCCACCCGTCCCCGCAACGCGACGACGGCTACGACGTGACCGACTTCTACAACGTCGACCCGCGCTTCGGCACGCTCGGCGACTTCGCGGAACTGTTGCACCAGGCGGGCAACCGGGGCATCAAGGTCATCATCGATCTGGTCGTGAACCACACCTCCGACCAGCATCCGTGGTTCCGGTCCGCCCGATCGTCGCCCGATTCGCCGTACCGTGACTGGTATGTGTGGTCGGCGACCGCCCCGCCGGACCGCAAGCAGGGCATGGTCTTCCCCGGCGAGCAGACCGACACGTGGACCTACGACCGGACCGCGAAACTCTGGTATTACCACCGGTTCTACCGGTTCCAGCCGGACCTGGACATCACGCATCCGGACGTGCGCGAGGAGATCAAGAAGATCTGCGCGTTCTGGCTCCAGCTCGGCGTCGCGGGATTCCGGATGGACGCGGTGCCGTTCATCATCGAGCAGACCGAGCCGGGTAATCCGGACCCGCCGCGTGACCTCGACTTCCTCACCGATCTGCGCCGCCACGTCCAGTGGCGCCGGGGCGACGCCGTCCTGCTGGCCGAGGCGAACGTCGAGCCGGACCAGCTCAAGGAGTACTTCGGCGACGGGGGCGGATCGGCGAACCGGATCCACATGCTGTTCGACTTCATGCTCAACGGCCGGCTCATGCTGGCGCTGGCCCGCCGAGATCCGGAGCCGATCATCGACGCGCTCCGGGACACCCCGGCGCTGCCCCCGGGCGCGCAGTGGGCGACGTTCCTGCGCAACCACGACGAGGTCGACCTGTCCCGGCTCACCGCCGACCAGCGCGCCGACGTGTTCGCGGAGTTCGGCCCCGAGGAGACCATGCAGCTGTACGGCCGCGGCATCCGTCGCCGCCTGGCGCCGATGCTGGGCGGCGACCGCCGCCGCCTGGAACTGGCGTACGCGCTGCAGTTCAGCCTCCGCGGCACCCCGGTCCTGCGGTACGGCGAGGAGATCGGCATGGGCGACGACCTGTCACTGGAGGGCCGCGATGCGCTGCGCACCCCGATGCAGTGGTCGCCGCTGGACAACGGCGGCTTCTCCACCGCACCCGCCGGCGAGCTGATCCGCCCGGTGGTGACGGACGGCGCCTACGGCTACCGCACGGTCAACGTCACCGCCCAGCGGCACGACCCGACCTCGCTGCTGAGCTGGTTCGAACGGATGATCCGCACGTTGCGGGAGGCGCCCGAGATCGGCAGCGGGGCGTGCACGTACGTCGACCTGCCCGCACCGCCCGGCGTGCTGGTGCACCGCGCCACCGACGTCACCGGGACCATGCTGTTGCTGCACAACCTCGGCGACTCGGACGGCACGGCGGACCTGAGCGCCCTCGCGGGCGAGGCCGAGTACCCCAACGACGTGCTCGCCGACCGGGACTACCCGCCGCCCGACGGCCTCGACGCGGTGGCCCTCGCCGGATACGGCTACCGCTGGATCCGGCTCAACCGCCGCCCGTGACAACCGCCGCCCGTACGCCTCGGTTAGGCTCGGCCGTCGATCCGAGATCACGCCCGGAGGCCGCAATGACGCAGTCCGACCAGCCCACCCGCCGCGTAGCCATCGTCACCGGTGCCGCTCGCGGCATCGGCGAGGCCACCGCCCGCAGGCTCGCCGCCGACGGCATGGCCGTGGCGGTCGTCGACCTCGACGAGGCCGCCTGCGCGAACGCCGTCACCGCCATCCACGACGCGGGCGGCACCGCTCTGGCCGTCGGCGCCGACGTCGCGGACCCGACCGCCGTGGCCGCGGCGGTCGAGCGGACGGTCGCCGAGCTGGGCCCACCGACCGTACTGGTCAACAACGCCGGTGTGCTGCGCGACAACCTGCTGTTCAAGATGAGCGAGGACGACTGGGAGACCGTCATGGCGGTCCACCTGCGCGGCGCGTTCCTGTTCAGCCGGGCGGTGCAGAAGCACATGGTCGACGCCGGCTGGGGCCGCATCATCAGCCTCTCCAGCACCTCCGCCCTCGGCAACCGCGGCCAGGCGAACTACGCCGCGGCCAAGGCGGGCATCCAGGGCCTGACGAAGACGCTCGCGATCGAGCTGGGCCGCTTCGGGATCACCGCGAACGCGGTGGCGCCGGGCTTCATCGTCACCGACATGACCGCGGCCACCGCGGCCCGGGTGGGGATGAGCTTCGATGACTTCGAGAAGGCGGCGATCAGTCAGATTCCCGTCGGCCGGCCGGGTCGCCCCGAGGACGTCGCGCACACCGTATCCTTCCTGGCCAGCGAGGGCGCGGGATTCGTGTCCGGGCAGGTCGTGTACGTAGCAGGCGGGCCGCGCTGCTGATCCGCCGGTTGCTCACGACCGTTACAGAGCCGGTTGCTCACGACCGTTACAAAGAAGTGAGCCGGCCGTGAACCAGGGGTGGAGCGACAGACGGTGAACCGACGGATGACCTCCCGCAGCGTGTCGCTGACCGGGACGTTCCTGCTGCTGGCCGCGGGCGGCCTCGCCGCCTGCGACAGCGGCGACGACTACCAGGACGAGGGCTTCTACTGCGCCGACGCCAACGGCGTCATCGTCGACGAGGACTACTGCGACGACGATGACAACTACCACCCGGGGGCGGGGTTCTTCATCTGGCACTCCAGCGGGTACCGCTCCGGTTACCCGATCGGCTCCAAGCTGCCCGCGGGCGGCAGCAAGTTCGGGTACAAGGATTCGGCGGCCCGGATGGCCTACGGCCTGCCGCCCACCGGCAAGATCGGCAACGGGACGATCAAGACCAGCGTGGTGGGCAAGGGCGGCGCAGCCAGCGGCAGCCGCTCGTCCGGCAAGTCGGGCGGCTGACCCGGCGTGCGGCGGATTCCGTACGGCCCGGTCCGGGACGGGTGGCGGCTGACCAACTTCAGCCTGGGACTGACGTACAACGACACTGAGCTGCCCGACGGGACGATGCAGTCGTACTGGCAGGAGGGGCCGTACTACGACTTCACAGAGGCCGAGATCGAGGAGCTGGAGACCGCCACCACGGTCCTGCACGCCATGTGCATGGAGGCCGGGGACTGGATGGTCAAACAGTGCCCCCGGCACACCCGCCAGGGGCGCCGCGACGGCTACCTCGCGTCGATCTGCAGCCCGCAGAGCTGCTTCCTCGCCAAGATCGGCATCCCGGAGTTCGCCCACGAGCAGATCATCCGGACCTGGTTCGACGGCGACGCCGAGACCTGGACGCACGAGGACAAGGATCTCGACAACCGCTTCCCGCCGCAGACCCCCGACTTCTCGCCGAGCGTCTACGGCCGCCTCGACCTCTGGTACCACGGCGCCGGGTCGACGCCGCGCCTGCTGGAGTTCAACGCGCAGACCCCGACCTCGCTGGTCGAGGCCGCGGTCATCCAGTGGCACTGGGCCGACCAGACCAACCTGACGAAGCACCCGTGGCGGCAGTGGAACTCGATCCACGACCGCCTGGTCGGCTGGGAGGCCGCCGACGGCGAGCCCGCCAACCCCGGCGCGTGGCGGCGCAACATGGCCAAGCTGCGCGAGGCACGGCCGTGGATGGCAGAGAAACCCAAGATCTTCTTTGCGTACGAGACGTCCGAGACCTCCGGCGAGGACCGGATGAACGTGGCGTACCTGATGGCCACCGCCGAGGAGGCGGGCTTCGGAGTCGAGCTGATCGCGATGAGCCAGATCGGCTGGGACGTCGCGGGCGACCGGGTGGTGTTCGTGCCGAGCCCCGGCCAGGAGCACAAGGCCCAGCCCATCGACGTGATCTTCATGCTGTACCCGTGGGAGTGGTTCTGGAACGAGGAGGGCGGCAAGGCGTTCTTCCGGAACATGGCCAACCCCGCCAAGTGGGGCACGGTGTGGATCGAACCGCCGTACACCGCCGCGCTGTTGGGCAACAAGGCGCTGCTGCCGGTGCTGTGGAAGCTGTTCGGCGACGACCCGGAGCGCGGGAAGTACCTGCTGCCCGCGTACTTCGCCGAGTCGTCGTCGGCGGCGAAGCTCACCTCGTACGCGAAAAAGCCGGTCTGGGGTCGTGAGGGCGGCTCGGTGACCCTGGTGAAGGACGGCACGGTGCTCACCGACAACCCGTCCGAGTACGGCGCGGACGGCCGCTACGTGGTGCAGGAGCTGCTGGAGCTGCCGTCGTTCGACGGCCTGGAGGGCACCGTGCACCCGGTGATCGGCTCCTGGCTGATCGACGGCGAACCGGCCGGCATGGGCATCCGCGAGGGTCTCGGCACCGAGGGCCTGGTCACCAAGGACCAGTGCAACTTCGTCCCGCACACGGTCGGCGCGGACTGACGATCTTGATGAGTTCGGGTCAGCTCCTGACCCGAACTCGTCAACTTTCGGCGCGCGGGCGGTTGCGCCACAGCCAGTAGAGGCCGACCACCGGCAGCACCAGCGGGACGTAGCCGTATCCCTGGCCGAAGCCGGACCACACCGTCTCGTCCGGGAACGCGGCCGAGTCGGCCAGGCTCAGCGTGCCGATCACGAGTACCCCGACCAGCTCCACCGAGCAGCTGCACCACGCGATGATCCGCCCCCGGTGCCCGCCGATGGCCAGCCCGACGGTGGCCGCGATGTACACCACGGCGGCCAGCGCCGACAGCAGGTACGCCAGCGGCGCCTCGGAGAACTTCGTGGCGATCTGCACGCCCGCGCGGGCGCTCGCGGCCACCGCGAAGATCAGGTACACGGTCAGCAGGACGCGGCCGGGGCCGCTGCCCAGCGCCGCGTCCTTCGGCCGGGTCCGCTGCGCCTCCGTCGGCTGCGCCGTGCTCGGTTCCACTGCCCGATCCTCCTCTGCGGGGGTCTGCTGCTGCGGCTCGGGTGCGGGCTGTTCCCGCGCGGGCTCAGCCACCGGTGACCGCCGCGAGCTGCTCCAGGCGCAGCACCAGGACCGGCAGCACCAGGGCGATCACCGCGAGGATCACGTTGCCGGCGCGGGTCGGCTCCATCCGGGCCAGCACCACACCGGTCGGCGCGAACGCGATCGTGGTGATCAGATACCCGATGAAGGTCGCGGTCTCCTTCGGCCGGCTGCCGTCGAACAGGCCCACCACGGCGAGCACGACCAGCACCGTCACCAGCACGCCCAGGGCGGCCATCGCGT
The DNA here is from genome assembly GCF_047159485.1 of Krasilnikovia sp. MM14-A1004. Lineage (GTDB taxonomy): Bacteria > Actinomycetota > Actinomycetes > Mycobacteriales > Micromonosporaceae > Actinoplanes. Next base: position 879,484 of record NZ_AP038773.1, read on the forward strand.
ACAGGTCGAACCGGCTGGGCGGCTTGTTGAGGGCGGCGCGGGCCAGATACCAGAGCGCCAGAGCGAGCGAGACGACGATCGTCGCCACCGACAGAGGACCGTTCACGCGGCACAGCGTACTGATCAGGGTGGGCGTGTTAGCTTCGGCCAGGGCGTGCATTCGCGGCGAAAGGGGCGCGGCGGTGAGGTTCGGACTCTGCGGAACGGGCCCATGGGCGCATCTCGCCCACGCGCCGGCACTCGCGACCCACGACGGCGTCGAATTCGTCGGCGTCTGGGGGCGCAACGAGGTCAAGGCCACGGCGCTGGCCGAGTCCTACGGCGCCCTCGCGTACGGGACCGTCGACGAGCTGATCGCGGACGTCGACGCCATCGCGGTGGCCCTGCCACCCGACGTGCAGGCGCCGATCGCGCTCACCGCCGCGCAGGCCGGCCGGCACCTGCTGCTGGACAAGCCGGTGGCGTTCAGCCCCGCCGTGGCCGACGAGATCGCCGCTGTGGTGACAGAGCACAAGCTCGCCTCGGCTGTCTTCTTCACCCGGCGGTTCATGCCGCAGCTGGCCGAGTTCGTGGAGCGCGCGGTCGCCACCGGCGGCTGGCTGGCGGCCCGGGTCGACCACCTCGGCTCCATCTACGCCGAGGGCAACCCGTTCGGCGCGTCGCCGTGGCGGCGGGAGAGCGGCGGCCTGTGGGACGTGGGCCCGCACGCGGTCGCGCTCGTGCTGCCGGTGCTCGGCCCGGTCACCGAGGTCACCGCGATGGTCGGCGCCCGGGACATGACGCACGCCCTGCTGCGGCACGCCGGGGGCGGAATCAGCACGCTGGCCCTCTCCGTCGACGCGCCACCGGCGGCGGCCCGGGAGGAGGCCGTGTTCGCCGGGGAGGCGGGCGTGGCGAACGTGCCCGAACTGCCCTGGGAGCCGGTCGCGGCGCTGAAGATCGCGCTGGACGGGCTGCTGGCCGCCGCGGCGGGCGGGCCCCAGCTCGGCCTGGACGTCCGGTTCGGCGCCACGGTGACCGCGATCCTCGCCGCGGCCGAGGAGTCGGCCCGGACCGGCCGCACGATCGCCCTGCCCCCGGCCATCTGAGCCGGCCGGTGGACCGACCCGGCGCCCGTGGCGCCACGCGCACGACGCGCTGTCGCGGGGGGTCGGATGCCCGGACGGCCGCAGCGGGGCGCCGCACCACCGATCCGGCACTGCGCGATGCCCGACTCGCCCTTCCAGGGCGCCGACCGCGCCGAATCCGCCGGTCAGCCGTTGATCGGGCGTGAGGAACGGGTGCCGCTCACCTGAACCGCCGCGCGGGGCCGCGGTGGGCGGTCGCGCGGGACCTTTCCGGGCGGCCGGCGGACGGCGCGGACGGTCAGGGCACGGTGCGTTCGATGGCGGCGGCGCCGTCGCGTTCCAGCTCCCGGCGGGCCCGCTCGATGTTCTCCGGTGTCGGGTCGCGGCCCTGTGCGGTCGCCAGGTCCACCGGGTCCCAGGGCTGGTCGGCCCCCGTACGGATATGTGGTTCGGTGGTCGGTGCCAGGAACGCGGGAGTGTCCGCGTCGGGTCCGCCGCCGGTCATGAACGCGCCGACCGCGGCGTCGTCCGCCACGGCGTCGGCGACCTGCTCCGACTCCTCCAGGGGAGGCCGGTTGGATTCGGTCATGGCTCCTCCATGCGGATCGCTGGTGCTTCCTACTCCGCTGCAGTACCCACCTATCGGGTGGACCCTACGACACCATGGGTGGGGGCGGTGCGGAAACGGACGATCAGTCAGCAGCGAATCGAAGTGAGCGTGATTCGGACAACGCTAACGCGTGCAACGGATGGACGGTTAGTAGCCGGGCGAATACATTTTCCGCTTGTCACGTGTGAAGTACTCCGGGGATCGCTCGGGTGCCGACGGCCGTGCGCCGGCGGCGACGGTACCGGCACGTGCGGCGAGGGGAACGACACATGAGCGCATGCAGGGATGTGCCGCAGTGAGCAGCCTGCCCGATGCGGAACGCGACGCCAGCGAGGTCGTCCGGGCGCTGGCAGGTCTCGCTGCCCTGATCAGGCGGTACGGAATCGAGCCCGGCGACGAGGCCGGGCTGCTGCTGACCCTGGCCGAGGACGGCGGAGCGGCCGCGGAACGTGTCCTGGCGTACCTGCAGGCACTGCGCGGTCCCGGTGACGGGGTGGCCGCGGTGGTGCCGCCGACGATCGGTCCCTGGCGGGAGTGGGTGCCGCCGCGCGGTCACCTGTTCGGCGCACGCGACGGGCTGACCCGGCCCGACGGGGTGCCCAACCAGCCCCGCCGCAGCGATCCCGGGGAGTAACCCGTACGGGTGAAATCGGCGATCCGCCGCCCACCTTTTGTGGTCCGTTAACCGGCCGCCCGCAAGGTGACCGACGGCGGTTCGCCGAACCGTGCCCGGTACGCGGAGGCGAACCGGCCGAGGTGCGCGAAGCCCCAGCGGTGCGCCACGGCGGCCACGGTCACCCGGGTGTGGTCCGCCACCCGCAGCGCTTCCCGGGCCCGGTCCAGCCGGACCCGCTGCAGGTACGCCATCGGCGCGCAGCCGACGTGCCGGCGGAACCCCTCCTGCAACGAGCGGACGCTCACCTGGGCCACGGCCGCGAGGTCGGCGACGCTGAACGGCCGTCGCGGATCCGCGTGGATCGCCTCCAGCGCGCGCCGGATCGCGCGGGGCGGCCCGGCGGGCGCGGGGGCGGTCAGCTCGGCGAGGTAGCGGTGCGGCGCCGACAGCAGCAGGCCGCTCAGCAGGCTGTGCCGCAGCTGCTCGGCGATCAGCGGCTGCAACATCAGGCTGCCCGGATGGGCCAGCTCGTCGCGGAGGAGGTGCACGAGCCGGCGCCAGGTCAGGCGCGGCCCGTCGGACAGGTCCAGCGTGGGCGGCAGGTCGACCGGCCCCTCGATCGAGCGGCCGAGCAGCGAGGACAGTTCTTCCTCCAGGGCGGCCCGTTCGATCTTGATGTCCAGCTCCTCCATGGGCGGCCCGTCGCGCAGCACGAAGGCCCGGCCGGTCGGCCCGAACACCGCCGCGGTGGAGGGCCCGGCGAGGTATTCGCGGCCCGCCTGACGGATCCGTACGCGGCCGCGGGCGGGCAGGGTCACGTGGTAGGCGTCCAGCTCGGCGGAGGCCACCACGGGCGCCGCGAGGCGGAACTGCGCGACCGTGATCGGTCCGAGTTGGATCATCTCGGCGGATGCCTGGAACCGTTTCGACCCGTCGGGCAGCTCCACCACGGCCGGGTAGAAGAAGCGGTTCAGCACCGAGCAGAACTCGTCGGGGTCCTGGCTGCTGAAGCGGACGACGTCAAGCGTTGCGGGGGAACTCGGCCGAGGCCGTGCATCAGTCATCGTGTCGAGCGCCTAGCCGCATACGGTGAGTATTCGGCGCGGATGTGTCCAACGTCAACGTCCGCGCCACGCCCTGCTCGTTCCCGCACATTCAGGCCATATGAACTACTCTGGCGTTCCGCGCCTACGAGGCGTAACTTGCAGTCCAGCGGATTGTTGTTGGTACGCGGTCTGGACTCGGCGCCCGATGCGGCGCCGTATTGCGCGGCTGGTCAGCGCAGCACCCGCGGTAAGGTCGGCGTCGGCCGTGACGACGCCAGGAAGAGGGCAGCCGTGTATCTGCCGATCACCACTCGCCAGCTGGCCGACGGGACCGTCGAGATCGCACCGAGCGGTGAGATCGACCTCGACAACGCACACATGATGCGGGACGCCGTCAACGACGTGCTCACCGCCTCGCGGCCCGCCAAGATCAGTCTCGACCTGCAGCGGGTGATGCTGATCGACAGCATCGGCATCGGCATCCTGGTCGCCTGCTTCCACGCGGCCGCGGCCAGCGGGGTGAAGCTCGTGGTCACCCACCCCAGCCCGACGGTCTACCGCCAGCTCTGGGTCTCCGGTCTCGTGGGACTGCTGGGCTGCGCCGAGCCGCCCTCTCCGCGTACCTCTGTCGGGTTGCGTCCGGCCTGATTGTTTCCCCCGTCCAGGGGTCACCCGCAGGCCGTACGGCCACCGTGGACGGTCACAGCGTCCGATGCAGGAACTCCGCCGTCGCCTCGACGGCGCGGCTCACGTGCGGCTCCACGTCGTACAGATCGACGTGCTGGTGGCAGTCCAGCCAGACGATCTCGGCGAGGCCCGGCGTCTGCTCATGCAGCGCCCGGGCCAGCTCCGGCGAGCAGTACGCGTCCTCGGTCCCGTGCACGACCAGCAGCGGCACACTCCCCAGCAGCGGGGCGGCGCCGAGCGCGTCGAAGGTCATGAGTGAGTGCAGCGAGCCGCGGGTGACCCGGTTCTCCCAGCCGGGCGCGCGGGAGCGGTCCGTGCCGTAGTACGACCACGGCTCCTCCCCGCCCATCGCGGCCTCCCCGCCCTCGGGCGCCACGGCCGGCAGGAACTCGTCGTAGCCGTCCAGGAAGCCGCGCAACGCCCCCCGGTACGCCTCGTCGCCGAGCTGCCGGCTGAACCACGCCGGGCTGTTGTACCCGCCCGCGATGCCGGCCACCGCACGGACCCGCGGGTCGACGGCGGCGGCGCGGACCGCGTACCCGCCGCCCAGGCACACCCCGACCATGCCGATCCGCTCGCTGTCCACCTCGGACCGGGCGGCCAGGGTGGACACCGCGGCCCGCAGGTCCGCCAGCTTGCCCTGGCTGTCCTCGTGGCAGCGACGCCCCTCGCTCCCGCCGAAACCGCGGTGGTCGAACGCGAGGGTGATGATCCCGGCGGCGGCCAGGCGTGCGGCGTAGTCGCCGGTGACCTGCTCCTTGACGCCGGTGAACGGCCCGGTCAGCGCGACCGCCCGGCCGGTGGCCCCCGCCGGTACGCGCAGCACCCCCGCCAGCCGCAGCCCGTCGGCGCTGAACTCGATCTCCTCGGTACGGATCTCAGTCACCCTCCGGACAATAGGTCGCGCGTGGACCGATGCCCAGCACGCACCGGCGGTGTCGGCCGGTTGCTACCGCTCGGGTTCGCGCTGGGTGATCCGCACGAGCAGGCCGTCCGGGCTCAGGACCTGCAGTTGCGGGCCGAAGTCGCGGTGGTTCACGACGCCGGACACGGTCACCCGGCGGTCGCGCAGCAGCCGCTCCAGATCGTCCAGGGGCATGGTCGCGGCGAAGTTCAGCTCGACCGCGCCGTCGCCCCGCGACCAGATCGGGGTGCGGGCCACCAGGGTGACCTGCACGGTGCCCAGCTGCATCAGCACCCAGTCGGTGTCCCGGCCACCGTGGATCAGCTCCGCGCCCAGATGCTCGAAGAACGTGATCGACGCCGCCATGTCTGCCACGTGCACCAGCGGCTGCAGGTGCAGCCCGGGGTCGGGGGTGGGCGCCGGCGCGGGGGTCGGCGCGGGCGCGGACCGGGGCGCGGGCGCCGCGACGCCCTTGGCGACCTGGTTCTTCGGTGGTCGCCCGGTGGTCACCGCCGCCCTCGCGGCGTGCCGGATCACCTGCTTGTCCTTGGCCATGGCGGGCTCCTGTCGTGCTGTGCATCGGCGCCGGCGCACTACCGGTCCGTCAGGCTCAACGAGGCGTACCCGTCCGGCGATGCAGGCGGCAGCCGGTTCTGCCTGGTAGGCGGCTTCCCATCCTCGGCGGGCGCTACCGGGTGACCGGCATCGTCAGCCGCGAGTCGGCACACCGGATCGTGTGGCGCGACGGCGTCAGCGCCGAGCCGCCGCCGATGGTGCCGGGGGTGCCGAGATTGCGGGCGAAGCGCGGGTGGGCGCCGCCGCAGACCAGCAGCCGCACCCGGTGCCCGGCCCCGAACCGGTGACAGCAGGCGTCCAGCGTGAGCCGCAGCCGCTGGACCTCGCCGGCCGGGACGGTGGGATCGAGGCGGCGGAACGCGTCGGCGACGTTGCGCGAGCGACCGCGCGGATCCACGTCGCACACCCGGACGAACACGTCCGCGTGCGGATTGTCCACGGCCAGCGCCAGCTCCAGCACCGGGCTGCCCGCCACGTCCAGGTCGGCGCCGAGCGGCGCGCCCGTGAACGACACCACGTCCGCGCGGGACTGCAGGGCCCGGTTGTCGCGCACCCCGGCCGCCCCGTTCAGGACCTGACCGCCGACCGACGGCGTCGGATCGGCCGGGTCGTAGCGGAAACTCACGGTGGCGTCGGCGGGCGCGGCCGCACCCGACACCAGACCCCCATCCGGGTACGGGCACAGCACGGCCGGCGTGGTCGGCGGCGGCCAGTCCGGCAGGTCGTGCCAGGCCCGCTCACCGGTCCGGTACACCCGTACCGGTGGCCGGTTGCGGCCCGGCCCGCCCGCCACGTGCGCGTCGAGCCAGGCCAGCGCGTCGCGCCCGACCACCCCGGCGCCCCGGGTGGCCATTCCGACGTGGGTCCACGGGCCCACGGTCAGCGCCACGTCGACGCCCCGGCCGCGCAGCACCCGGTACTGCTCCAGGGTCTGGTCGAGGAAGAGGTCCTGCCAGCCGCCGACCAGCAGCACCGGCACGTCCACCCGGTCCAGCGCGCCGGTCGCCCGGTACGGGCCCCAGAACTCCTCGCCGCCCTCCGCGTTGCCGAGCCACTCGCCGTACCAGGGGGCGTGGCCCGCGAGGACCCGGCGACCTGCGTCGGCCAGGGGCAGCCCGTGCAGGCCCGGCGCGAGCCGCCGGCGGGAGGTGGGCCCACCGCCGAGGCGGCGCAGCAGTCCGGGCTCGGCCGGGCGGGCCACCTGGGCGCTCCAGGTGAAGAAGTCCGCCAGCGTGAACGAGCCGGTGCCGAACACCGCCTGCCGGAAGTCGTGCGGAGCGACGTACACCAGGGCCGCCCGCAGTTCGGGTGGCGGATCCTGCAGCAGGGTCCACTGCGCCCACCCCAGGTACGAGCCGCCGAGCGTGGCCAGCCGCCCGTCGAACCAGGACCGGCTGCGCAGCCACGCGACGGTGTCCTGCCCGTCGTCGGTCTCCTGGGCCATCGCCCGGAACGTCCCGCCCGAGCCGTTCGTGCCGCGCACGCTGACGATCACCACGTGGTACCCGCGCGCCGCGTACGTGCGCCCGTGCACCCAGCCCTCCGGAAACCCCCGCGTGTACGGGGTGCGGATCAGCACCGTGCCGCGCGGCTGCGCGCCGAGCGGCATGAAGTGGTCGGCCCGCAGGATCACGCCGTCGCGCATCGGGACGGGCACGTCGCGCTCGACCGCGTACGGATTGCGTCGCGGGGTGTGTCCGAGCGCCCGCCCGAGCGCCGCGTCGGCGAGCCGCTGCAGCCGCCCCGGCACCCGGCCGGCACCCGCCCCGGCGACGCTCATCGATCACCCTCCGTCCGGACCGGCCCTCCCGCCTGTCATCGTAGGGGCCGCACCCCTGCCCGCGGGCCCCGCGCGTTTCGCCCCTCGCTAGGTGGTTTCTGCACGTCATGGCTGTGGCGGCGCTCATTCACGCTGGGCGAATCGGTGATCGTCGAGGCAGACTCCCACGCGTGGAGGCGGAGCAGACCCTGGGTGGCCGGTACACCCTGCTGGGCGAGCTCGGCCGTGGGGGCACGTCGGTGGTCTGGCGGGCGCGCGACGAGGTCCTGGGCCGGGAAGTCGCGGTGAAGATGCTCGACCGGCACCACACCGACGACCCGCGGTCGCAAGCCCGGATCCGGACCGAGGCGCGGGTCGCGGCCGTCCTGTCGCATCCGCACATCGCGCAGATCCACGACTACGGCGAGTCGGTCCGGGACGGCCAGCGCGTGCCGTACGTCGTGATGGAGCTGGTCAACGGGGTCACCCTGCAGGATCAGGTGGGCGAGGGGTTGCCGACGCCGCAGGAGGTGTTCCGGATCTGCGGCCAGGTGGCCTCCGCACTGGCCGCCGCGCACCTCGCGGGCCTGGTGCACCGCGACATCAAACCGGCCAACGTCATGGTCACGCGGGACGGCGCGAAGGTGGTCGACTTCGGCATCGCCGCGACGGCCGGGCCGGGCGAGCCCGACGGCGAGCTGATCGGTACGCCCGCGTACCTGGCGCCGGAGCGGCTGACCGGCCCGCACGTCAGGCCCGCCTCGGACGTGTACGCGCTCGGGGTGCTGCTCTACCGGCTGCTGGCGGGGGAGTCGCCGTGGGACGTGGAGAGCACCACGGAGCTGCTGGACGCGCACGTCCACACGCCACCGACCCCGCTGCCGCCGCTGGACGGCGTGCCCACCTTCGTGGTCGACCTGGTCAACAAGTGCCTCTGCAAGAACCCGGACGAGCGACCGAGCGCGGCGGACGTGGCCGTCCTGCTGGCCCGCGCCGAACGCCAACGGCCCGCCCGGGTCCAGGCGGTGGTGCGACCCCGCGCCGGGCGGCTCCACCACGGCGGCCTCGCCCAGCCCGCGGCGGCGGGACGAGCGCTGCCCGCGGCGGCGGGACGAGCCCTGCCCGCGGCGGGACGAGCGCTGCCCGCGGCGGCGGGTCGAGCCCTGCCTGCGACGGCGGGGCGGGCCCTGCCCGCGGCAGCGGGGCGTGCCAGGGTCGCGGCGGCGGGCCGGGCCCGGGTTCCGGCGCGCGGCCAGGCGGTACCGGGTGGCCGGGTGCGGCGCGAGGCCGCCGGGAGACCCGTGGCGGTCGGGCGGCCGCGGTGGTGGTCGTACCGGACCTGGTTGGCCCGTACCGTGTGGCGGGCGAACAGCGACACCGTCGCGCCCACGGGAGCGTGAGCGTTTCACCCCTTTGCCGGTGATTTCGACACGCCGTGCCGATCGTGCACCACATCGGGATGTGCGAATCGGTGGCGATCACGGCAGACTCCCAGACGTGGAGGCTGAGCAGACCCTGGGCGGCCGGTACACCCTGACCGAGGAACTGGGCCGCGGCGGCATGGCGGTGGTGTGGCGGGCGCGCGACGAGGTCCTGGGGCGGGAGGTCGCGGTCAAGGTGCTGGCCGGGCGGCACACCGCCGACCCGCAGTCGCGGGCCCGGATCCGTACCGAGGCCAGGGCCGCCGCCATCCTGTCGCACCCCAACATCGCCCAGGTCCACGACTACGGCGAGTCGACAAGGGACGGCCAGTGCGTGCCGTACGTCGTGATGGAGCTGGTCAACGGCGTTACGTTGCAGCAGCGGATCGGCATGGGGCCGCTGCCGCCGGCGCTGGTCTTCCGGATCTGCGGTCAGGTGGCCATGGCGCTGGCCGCCGCGCACGCCGACGGCCTCGTGCACCGCGACATCAAGCCGGGAAACGTCATGGTGACCCGGGCCGGCGCGAAGGTGGTCGACTTCGGCATCGCCGCGACGGCCGGGCCGGGAGAGCCCGAGTCCGAGCTGCTCGGCACCCCGGCGTACCTGGCGCCGGAGCGGTTGACCGGTGACACCGTCGAGCCCGCCTCGGACGTGTACGCGCTCGGGGTGCTGCTGTATCGGCTGCTGGCCGGGGACTCGCCGTGGCGGGTGGAGAGCACGACCCAGTTGCTCAGCGCGCACATCTACGTCGAGCCGAGCCCGCTGCCGGAGCTGCCCCGCGTACCCGCTTTCGTGGTCGACCTGGTCAACCGGTGCCTGCGCAAGGATCCGACCGAGCGGCCGAGCGCCGCGGACGCGGCCGCCGTGCTGGCCCGCGCCGAGATCCTGGCCGAAGGCGCCGACGCGGCCCCGGTCACCGGACCCGCCCGCGCACTGCCGTCTCCCGCCGCGTTGTCTGCCACCGCTCTTTCCGCGGACGCGCCGTCGACCACCGGGCCGTCCAGTGCCGGGCCGTCGAGCGCACCTCCGGCCGGTGCCGTGCTGTCGCTGCGGCCGGCCACCGCGCCTGCGCTGCCGTCGAGAATGGCCTCCGTGCCCGGGCGGGCGGCGTCCGCGCCCGCCCGGCCGGCGGGCAGTCCCGGCAGCGCTGAGGCCGACCGGGCAGCCGAGATCGGTCCGGCCGCCGAGATTGGCCGGGCTCCGGAGGCCGATAGCGGCGCGGAAGGCGGCCGGGACACGGACGGCCGCCGTCGGCGCCGCCTCCGGCGTGTGCTCGTCGGCGGCGGTGCGTGCGCGGCGGCCGTGGCGGCCCTGTCGGTGTGGCAGTTCGGGCCGGTCGGCAAGGCCGCCACGGAGGCCGCGGCCGCGCCGTCCTCGGCGCCCGGTAGTGCCCCGCCACCCGGCCCGGGCAGCAGCGCTGCGGCGTCTGCGGGTGGTCCTGCGGCGCCGGGCCGGCGCGCCGCCCGTCCGGAGGACGGGGCGGGCGCGCTCCCGGTCGATGACCTCGGCCGGTTGGCCCCGGCCGCCTCCGGCAAGCCCACACACCGCGGCGCCGGGGGTGCGACGGGCGCTCCCCGGACGACACCGCCGCACGGACCCGCGACCACCACCCCGGCCGCCGAGCCGAGCACCGACCCGCCCGTCACCGTGCGCACCCTGGCGTCGGACGGTGGGTCCGTGGAGGCGTCGTGCAACCAGGGGCAGGCTCAGCTGCTGTCCTGGAGCCCGGTCAAGCCGTACAAGGTGGACGGGGTCGACGCGGGGCCGGCGGAGGCCGCGTCGATCGTGTTCAGGCACGGCAACCGGCGCATCCAGATGACGGTCACGTGCGGCAGCGGGGGACCGTCGGCCGAGGTCTCCTAGGACCTGGTCGACTCGGGTAGCTCCGGCGCAAGGGAGCCAGGAGCCAGGGAACGGGTGGTCGGGGCGGCCTCAGCGCGTTCGATGCGGTCACGGCCCGCGGCCTTCGCCCGGTACAGCGCGCGGTCCGCACGGGCCAGCAGCGCCTCTCCGGTTTCCCGGCCGTCCCAGGCGGCCAGCCCCGCGGAGAATGTGCAGCCCATCGGGGTCCGGCGGCGCAGCCGGTCGATGACGCGTGCCGCCTCCGCCTCGTCGGCGCTGGGCAGCAGGGCCACGAACTCCTCGCCGCCGTAGCGGGCCAGCAGGTCGCCGCGGCGCAGCCCGTCCGCCCAGGTGGCCGCCGCCTCCTTGAGCAGGCGGTCGCCCATCTGGTGGCCGTGGCGGTCGTTGAACGCCTTGAAGTGATCCAGGTCGACGATCGCCACGGTGACGGGCGTGCCGTCGCGCCCGGCGCGGACCAGCGCGGCGGGCAGTGACTCGTCCCAGGTACGGCGGTTGGGCAGCCCGGTCAGCGGGTCCTGCTCGGCGAGTTCGCGCAGCCGTTCGGCCTGTTGCTGCATCACCCGTGCCTGCCGGTGCAGGCGGCGGATCAGCATGGTCATCCGGGTCAGCCCGAGCAGGAACATGGCCGCGCTGGCCACGGCGATCGCCAGGGCGTCGCGTACGGTGCCGTGGCCGGTCAGGGCCTGCCAGGCCAGCAGTGCCGGGGCGATGAGGGCGGCCCCCGCCAGCAGGCCCAGCCGTCGCCAGCTCATCGGCCGGGTGGCCGGGGCGGGAGTGGGCAGGCCCACCACCACCATGCTGGGGTGCGTGATCGCCATCGCCAGCAGCAGGAACGAGACCAGGAAGGTGGCGTTGACGAACCGGCCCACCGACAGTGCCGGGTGGTACGAGGTCATGTCCACGAACGCCCACAGGTCGTCCGCGATCAGGGCCGTGGTCGTGCCGGCGACCAGCAGCAGGAAGGCGGCCCGGCGCTTCCCGTCGGTGGTGAGCAGCCAGGCCACGAGGGCGAGTACGACCAGGTCGAGACACGGGTACGCGAGCGTGACCGCCTGCCCGAGCGTGCCCATCGTCTCGCTCTCGGCGAGGTACCGGATGAGGAAGACCCAGCTCAGCAGCGCGCAGGCGACCCCGATGAGCAGGGAGTCGATGAGGCCCGCGTAGCCGCGCCCCCGGTTGCGCCGCCGCAGCAGCCCGCACAGGCCGCCGATGGTGCCGACGTAGCCGAGCAGATAGGGCACGTCCCACGGTCCCGGCCACGTGTCGTCGTGGAGGATCAGGGCGTACACGTCGTACATGACGTCGGCGAGCACGCTGGCGGCCTGGCCCGCGATCAGCAGCGACCAGGCGGCGACCGCGGCGGGGCGGTTGCGGCGTACTCCGGCCACCATGGCGGCGACCAGCGCGAACTCGGCACCGTCGTAGATCATCGCTGACGCGGTGGCGTTGGGGACCAGCACGAACGCGACGATCGCGAGCAGGCCGAGACCGCCGACCCGGGCCCAGGCCCGGCTGGCACCCGCTGCCTCCGCTCCCACGCGGATCTCATCGGCGTAACGGTCTGACCGTTGAGGAGTTCCTGCGCCCCGGATGTCGCCGCCTATCGTCGCGATCCGCGGACACACGACGCGACCGGCGACGAGAATCGGGAGGTCAGCCACCACCGGACGCGCTGGGCGCCCGAACCGTACCTGCCGAGGTGTTGAGCGATGACCACAACAGCTCCTGCCGCCGCTGTGCCGGATCTCCACGGCGCCATCGACACCCTGGTGGGGCACGGGCTCAAGGCCCTGACGGTGTACGAGGACTTCGATCAGGAACAGATCGACCACATCGTCGCCAAGTCGTCCGTGGCGGCCCTGGACCGGCACGCGGAACTGGCCCAGCTGGCCATCGACGAGACAGGGCGCGGGATCTTCGAGGACAAGGCCGTCAAGAACATCTTCGCGTGCGAGCACGTCACGCATAACATGGCCAGCCTGCGTACGGTCGGGATCATCAGCCGGGACGAGATCAACGGCATCATCGAGATCGCCGACCCGGTGGGCGTGGTCGCCGGGATCACCCCGGTCACCAACCCGACGTCGACCGCGATCTTCAAGTCGCTGCTGGCGCTGAAGACCCGCAACCCGATCGTGTTCGCCTTCCACCCGGCCGCCCAGCAGTGCAGCGTGGCGGCGGCCCGGACGGTACGCGACGCGGCGATCGCGGCCGGCGCACCGGAGCACTGCATCCAGTGGATCGAGCACCCGTCGGTGGAGGCGACCAACGCGCTGATGCGCCACCCCGGCATCTCGACGATCCTCGCCACGGGCGGCAACAACATGGTGCAGGCGGCGTATTCGGCGGGCAAACCGGCGCTGGGGGTGGGTGCGGGCAACGTCCCGGCGTACATCGAGGCGGGGGCGAAGCTGGCCCGCGCGGTCAACGACATCGTGCTGTCGAAGTCGTTCGACAACGGCATGATCTGCGCATCGGAGCAGGCCGCCATCATCGACGACGAGATCTACGAGGCCGCGCTCGAACAGTTCCGCGCCCTGCACGCGCACCTGGTCTCCGGCGACGACAAACGCAAGCTGGAGGAGTGCATCTTCGGCACCGCCGCGTACGGCACGAACTGCGGCGGCGCGAAGCTCAACGCCCAGGTGGTCGGCAAGTCCGCGACGTGGATCGCCGAGAAGGCGGGTTTCAGCGTGCCGCCGGACACCTCCGTACTGTTGGTCGAGGTCAACGAGGTCGGCCCGAACGAACCGCTGACCCGCGAGAAGCTGTGCCCCGTGCTGGCGGTATTGCGGTCCCGCTCGCGGGCCGAGGGTTTGCGGTATGCCACCGAGATGGTCGAGTTCGACGGCCTCGGCCACAGCGCCGTGATCCACACCGAGGATCAGGATCTGGTGGAGGAGTTCGGCCAGCGGGTCAAGGCGGTCCGGGTGATCTGGAATTCCCCGGCCTCGCAGGGCGGCATCGGCGACATGTACAACGCGTTCCTGCCGTCGCTGACGCTGGGCTGCGGCAGCTACGGGAGAAACTCCGTGTCCAACAACGTGTCAGCGGTCAACCTGATCAACATCAAGCGGATCGGCCGCCGCAACAACAACCTGCAGTGGTTCAAGGTCCCCGCGAAGATCTACTTCGAGCCGAACGCGATCCGCTACCTCGCCGACATGCCTGACGTGCAGCGGGTCACCGTGGTCACCGACGAGACGATGACCCGCCTCGGCTTCGTCGACCGGGTCAACCGGGTGCTGCAGCGTCGTCCCGGCGCCGTGTCGTTGCAGATCATCGACGACGTGGAGCCCGAGCCGCGGATGACCACCGTGGACCGCGGCGCCGACCTGATGCGCTCGTTCAAACCCGACACGATCATCGCGCTGGGCGGCGGCTCCGCGATGGACGCGGCCAAGGTGATGTGGCTGAAGTACGAGCACCCCGAGGTCGTCTTCGACGACATGCGGGAGAAGTTCTTCGACATCCGCAAGCGGGCGTTCGCGTTCCCCACCCTGGGCGAGAAGGCCCGGCTGGTCTGCATCCCCACCACCTCGGGTACGGGTGCAGAGGTGACCCCGTTCGCGGTCATCACCGACCACCGGACCGGCAAGAAGTACCCGCTGGCCGACTACGCGCTGACCCCGAGCGTGGCGATCGTCGACCCGGTGCTGACCGCCAGCCTGCCCCGCGCGATCGCCGCGGACAGCGGTTTCGACGCGCTGACCCACGCCATCGAGGCGTACGTGTCGGTGTACGCCAACGACTTCACCGACGGGCTGGCGCTGCACGCGATCCGGCTCATCTTCGCCAACCTGGCCAAGTCCGTGGTCGACGGCGACACGGAGTCGCGCGAACGCATGCACAACGCCGGGACGATCGCGGGCATGGCGTTCGGCAGCGCGTTCCTGGGCATCGTGCACGCCATGTCGCACACGCTCGGGGCGACGTTCCACATCGCGCACGGGCGTACCAACGCGGTGCTGCTGCCGCACGTGATCCGCTACAACGGCACGGCTCCGACGAAGCTGACCGGCTGGCCCAAGTACGAGAGCTACCGGGCGCCGCAGCGTTTCGCCGAGATCGCGGCGATGCTCGGCCTGCCCGCCGGGTCACCCGAGGAGGGCGTGGCCGCCCTGGCCGACGCGGTGGAGAAGCTGCGCGACAAGGTCGGCATCGAGCCGTCGTTCGCCGCGCTCGGCGTGGAGGAGCACGCGTTCCTGGCATCGCTGCCGCAGCAGGCGATCAACGCGTACGAGGACCAGTGCGCCCCGGCGAACCCCCGCATGCCGATGCTGGCGGACATGCAGGACCTGATGCGCGCGGCCTACCACGGCACCCGCGAACCCGCCGCCGTCGGCTGACCGGGCGGGTGCGGCTTCAGGTACGGCTCACGGCAACGCCGGCTGCCGTGCCGGGTCGTCGTCGTGCCCTTCGCGGCAATCGGAGCCGTCACTCCACTCGGGTGCCGCGCCGCCGTCGAGAACGCCGCCCGCCCGGCTCGCCCCGGCAGGGCGGCCCGGCGGCACCGGCATCACGTCGGCGTCCGGGGTCAGGCTCCACGCGTCGGGGAAACCGTCCGGCTGCGCCGTTCCGGCGGGCAGCACCAGCTGGACGTGGGCCAACTCGTTGGGGGGCAGCGCGTCGAGCAGCGACCGCACCGCCTGCCACGCCGTCGCGGCGGGCGGGGCGGTCGGCGTACCCACCAGCAGCAGGAGCCGGTCCGGGTGCGCGGGCATCCGGCGTACCGTGTCGTCGTCGACCTGCTCGGGGCGCACCCACAGGCCGCACCGGACGACCTCCACCAGCCACCCGTCGCCGAGCCGCTGGGTGCCCACGTCCAGGGCGGGCAGGTGCGGCATCGGCGCGCGCCACTCCAGCAGGCGGGGCGCGTCGCCGCCGTAGTAGCGCAGCCGTTGGGCCGGTGGCCGCCAGGCCGGGCGGCCGGCGTCGTCGACCACGATCCGGAACGCGGCACCGTCCGCCTCGACGCCCACCAGTCCCGCGTCGACGCGTACCGCCGCGACCGCGTCACCCGGCAGCCGCGCGGCGAGGTCGTCGACGAACCGGCCGCCCGGCCCGTACGGGACCAGGACCAGTTCGTCGCCGGCGGCGGGCGCCAGCGCACGGACGTACTCGAAAACGGCCCGGGGGTCGGGGTCGGCACTGCCGGGCCGGCCGATCACCACGGTGGGCCGGGCCGGGTCGGAGGGCACCGCGAGAACGGGGTCGTCCGCGTCGATGGGCTCGTCGCCCGCGTGCAGCCAGACACCGGCCGGGATGGGCGTGGCCACCAGCCGCGCACCGGCGGGGCGGTCCACGGCGCGCTGCCACGCGGGCGCGGGCTGCCGCGGACCCTCGGCCAGCGGCCCCGCGCCGGGGCGGAACGTCCACCATTCGCCGCCGACCACGAACAACATTCCGGGCAGGGCGATCACGGGCCCGTCCGGGGCGATCACGGGCAACCCCAGCGAGTCGGCGAGCTGCCGGGCCGGGCACCAGCCGTCGGCGTCGGCGGCACCGGCCCCGGCCAGCACGAGCCGCACCGTGGCGCAGCCGGGTGCCAGCGCGGAGTTGAGCAGCGCGCGCAGCACGAGGGTCTGCGGCGGTTCCGCGGTGGCCACCACGACCGTGGTCACCAGCGGGTCGCTGGGCAGCTCCGGCAGGTTCGTCCCGGCGTGGTCGTCGTCGACGACCAGGAGCAGCGAACCGCGCTGGCGGATCATCGGGGCGGAGGTGTGCTCGTACACCGGGCTTCGTTCCTTCCTGTGCGAGAGCGGGCGGGCGGGTCTCAGGCGGCGCGGCAGTCGACGCGCACCGCGGACGCGCCGAGGTGATCGCCGTCGCGGCCGCTGCCGAAGTCGATGCCGCGGGTGACCAGCTGGACGGAGATTTCGCCGGTGGTGACCGCGAACTGGCCGGTGTCCACCCAGCGCCCCCGATTACCGGGCTGATCCACGTCGAACTCGCCGACCACCGTGCCGTCGACGTCGTCGCTGCCGTGCACGACGTAGTGCGCAGGTTTGCCCGCGGAGTCCTTTCCGGTGCCCGTGTCGGGGACGTGGACGCGCACCGCGCAGCGGCCGTTGCGGACGCTTCCGGTGTGGAACCACCACACGATGACGTTGTCCCGGTCGTCGCGGGTGGCCGAGCCGCTCATCGGTACGGCGATCATGCGTCCGCCGCATCCGTCGCCGTCCCACCCGCCGTGCGACCGCGAGTACCAGTCGCTGGCCTGGCCGCGCGTGAAGAAGCCGCGGTCGGCGGACTCGGGGCAGCTCTCGCCGCTCAGCGCCGCGAACGTGGCGACCGCGGGCGGCGGGGCGGGCCGGCTGGCCGGGGTCGTCGCGCTGTTCAGTGCCGCCGGGACGGTGGACAGGCTGGGGGAGGGCGCGTGCCCACTGCCGGTGGGCCGGGGCGTGCCGGTGCCCGGTGGTGTCGTACCCGAGCTGGTGGGCGCGGGCGCGACCGGCATGCCCGGGTATCCGGCGAGCGCCGGGTCGACCGGCGCGCCCGCCGGGTTGGTGGCGGCGGCATCGTTCACGTCCTCGCGGCCCGCGGTGGTGAGGGCGCCCAGGCCCACCCCGCTGAACACGGCCGCCACGACGGCCGCGGCGGCGGCCAGCACCACCCGGCGGCGGCGGACCCGCTCCGAGGCGCGCCCGCGGCGCTCCCCGGCGAGGCGCCCGGCGGGCGACCACCCCGCGGACGAGTACGGCCCGGCCGCGGACAGCCCCGACCGCGGCGACCGGGTGGCGCCCCGGGGTGCCGCCTGCGGCATCGACACGACGACGGGGCGTACCAGTCTCAGTTCGTTTGACGGCTGTGGTGCTGTTCCACCCCCATCGTTACGGTCCGTCACGCCGGCCATCCACCAGTCAGCCCCTCGATCACGAGCGGCATGTTACGGGTCCAGCCCGGATCTTGGGACCCACCTTCATGGGCTTTCCTGACCGCACGATCGGCGGCCGATCGCAGGGGCGAGCAAACTGCTGTCACCCGACTACGGAACGTAGTTGACGGGGCTTCGACGACAGATCTCGATGAGTTCGGGTGCCAAGCTGACCCGAACTCTTCACGGTCCGGTCCGGGGTTGCCCGGCCGCGGTAAGTCCGTCAGGGGTTGTAGTGGCCATCGATGCAGAGGTCGGGGTCGACCGTGATCGGGGAGCCGTCCGGGGCCTCGCAGGGAACCTCGCCGTCTGCCGAATCCGGGCCGGTGGGGTCGCCGTCCGAGTCGCTGCCGGGGTCGACGCTGACCGATGATCCCGCGCTGTCTCCGTCGAGGTTGGTCATCGCGGCGCCGAAGCTGGCAAACGTGAACGCCACGTACGCGGCGGGCAGCACCATCAGCACGACCAGTCCGGCGGCGAAGATCGAATACCCGAGGTCGCGGCGCCGGTTGATGGACACGGCGGCCAGGTGCAGGCAGGCGGCGGCCACGACCCCGACGGCCGACAGCACGATCGTGAGGGCGCGCCAGTGGTCGCCCGGGGCCTGCGTGTAGACGATCGCGGTCACCACGAGGGTGAGGATGCACAGCCACGCGAGGCCGTAGGCGACCCGGCCCGGTGCGGACGGTACCAACACCGCGCGCACGTAACGGCCCACCTTCGGCGTCCGCGGGGCCGGCGACGGCGCCGAGAGGTCGATCAGCGCGGGTTCGAACGTCGGCGTGGGCTCGGTTGGCGTACCCGGGTCGGGCTGCGGTGCGTCGGGGGACATGTCCTGGTCGTTCGGCAGCCGTCCCGCCGGGTTGAGACTTGCGGGTGGTCAGACCATTGAACTAGCTCTTTAGGGGGTATGTCACACGTTCAATACTTATGGAAGTTTCATTAACTTACGGTCGTATTTATGCGTTTTGCTGCGATTGCGCGCCGCGTTCTTCCGCGGCGGCGCCACCTGGGACTCTTACTTGCCGCCGGACTCGCCGTGACGGGGACGCCCACGCCCGCCCATGCGGCCATACCGCTGGTCTCCATCACTCCGGCCCCCGCCGTCACCTTCGACGGCCTGGTCTACACCAGCGCGTACGTCGGCACCACGATCTACGTGGGCGGTAGCTTCCGGAACGCCATCGTCAACGGCCGATCGGTGGTCCGCAAGCGCCTGGCCGCGCTGGACGCCCGTACCGGTGAGCTGTTGCCGTGGGCGCCGGTGGCCGACGGCACCGTCTTCGGGCTGACCGCCTCCGGGGTGTCGTTGTACATCACCGGGAAGTTCAAGACGGTCGGCGGGCAGGCCCGTCCCGGCCTGGCCGACATCAACCTCAAGACCGGTGTCGTCGGGAAACTCAAGCACACCGTGAGCGGCGGGAACGTCCTGACCGCCGGCGGTGGACGGCTGTTCCTGGGCGGGGCGTTCAGCACCGTCGACGGACGCGCGGAGAAGAACCTGGCGGCGTTCCGGCTGACCGACGGCGCGCTGGACACCACGTTCCGCGGCGAGGCGGACGGCCAGGTGAAGGCGCTGACCGTGGCCGGATCCCGGCTCTACGTCGGTGGTGGGTTCAAGCGCCTCAACGGCGCCGCCAACACCGCCCGGCTCGGCGCCCTGGCGCTGGCCGACGGGCAGGTGGACACCGGTTTCCGGTCGAACACCCCGTACCCGGTGGGCGGGCTGGCCGTCACGGCGGACCGGGTGTTCGCGGGGCAGGGCGGCCCCGGCGGCCGGGTGGCCGCCTACACGCCCGACGGGTCGTTCCTGTGGAGCAGCGTCACGGACGGCGACGTGCAGGCGATGACCTACCTGCGCGGGGTCGTGTACGCCGGTGGCCACTGGGACGTCGCCTGCCCGAAGCCGTCGGCCACCGCCACCTCGTGGTGCCCGACAACCCTGCGCAGCCAGCCGAAGCTGATCGCCCTGGACGCCGCCACCGGCGTCCTGCAGGACTGGAACCCGCGCAGCAACGGCAAGTGGGGTGTGCTGACCATGGACGCCAACGCCCTGCTCGGCAGCATCGCCGTCGGCGGCGAGTTCACCGCCTTCGCCGGTAGGAGCACCCCGCACTTCGCCCAGTTCTGCATCTACGGGTGCGGCGGCTCCGGCCGCAGCGCCCGCTGACCAACGCGGTGCGGGCCCGCAGCGATCCGGGCCCGCGCCACCGGACCGGGCGCTGACGCCGCCCGCGGGACCGGATCCGGTCCGGCGGGCGGCTTCGTCATGCGCCGCAGCAGACGCGCGCCGCCCACTCCGGCTCGTGCCACCAGTGCTCGCCCGCCGCCACGGCGGCGTGCGCCACCGCGGGCGGTCGAGCATGGTCGGCGGGCGGCGCCGGGAAGGCGGCCAGCAGGTCGTCGATCTGATGCGGCACCCCGCCGACCAGTACGCCCCGGACCGCGGCGGCGGCGGTGATGTCGGTCAGCGGGTCACCGTCCACGATCGCCAGGTCGGCGAAGGCGCCGGGCGCCACCACGCCCAGCCGCCCGGCCAGCCCGAGTGACCGGGCCGGGTTGGCGGTCGCCGTGGTCAGCGCCTCGTACGGGCTGAAGCCGAACCGCACCATCGCCCGCAGGTTCATGTGCAGCGAGATCGCGACGTGGTCCAGGGGCGCGTCCGTGCCCGCGATGACCAGGCCACCGGCCCGGTGCACGCGCAGCACCGCGTCCACGTTGGCCCGCAACAGCTCCCGCGCCACCTGACCCGCCGCGGTCCCGGCGTCCGCGACCCGCTGCAGCAGGCGCGCGTACTCCCAGGACGGGTAGAGCGTCCGGGTCCGCGGGTCGTCGACCAGCGACCGGTCGTCGGTGTACAGGCCGGTGTTGTTGAACAGGGTCGGGGTCAGTGACATGCCGGAGGCGCCGAACAGCTGGATCACATCCGCGTACGAGCGCTGCAGCCGGCTGACCGTGTGCGAGTAGCCGAGCCGGTTCGTGGCGCCGGTGTGCTCCATCGCGTCCATCCCCAGGAACGCGGCCGGGTACAGGTAGTGCGAACTGACCTTCCGGCCGGTGCGGTGGGTCCGCTCGGCGACCCGGCGCTGTGCCGGGAGCGGCAGCCGCACGTACGTCTTGATCAGGTCGTAGCCGAGGGCCTCGGCGCGGGCCATCTCCCGGTCGGCATGCGCCACGTCGCGGGTCGGGCGCATGAAGTTGTAGTACACCCGGGACCCGTCGATCGCCTCGCCGGTGGCGAAGTAGCGGGGCCCGATCCGCGCGCCGGATTCCAGTGCCTCCCGGGTCTCCAGCATCTGGTAGACCGGGTCGCCGGGGGAGCGGGTGGTCGTCACGCCGTAGCTGAGCCACAGGCGTCCCTGCCGGTCGCCCCACTGCTTGCCGCGCAGATGCCAGTGGACGTGCGCGTCGATCAGGCCCGGCATCACGGTCGACGACCGCGCGTCGATCACCCGGACCCCGGTACGCGGCCGGGTCGGCTCCACCGCGACGATCCGGTCGCCGTCGACCACCACGTCGACGTCGCGGCGCAGCCCGGTCGCGACGCCGTCCCACAGCGCCCCGGCCTGGATCACCACATGCCCGGTGGCGCGCGCCCGCCGCCAGGACAGCTCCAGCGGGATCGTCCGCGGGTCGCCGCCGGACACCGTCACCTCCCGCAACCGTCCCGCGTGCAGGTACATCAGCCGGTCACCCCGCCAGGACAGCGAGTCGGCGTACTCCCGCGTGACCTGTCGCGGCGTGCCGGTGATCCGCCCGGTGCCGTCCACCGGCGCCACCCACGCCACGGAGTCGACCACGAACGCCAGCCAGCGCCCGTCCGGCGACCACACCGGACCGTCGTCGCCGCGGGTGGACAGGGACGCGCCCGGCATCGGCTCGGCGTAGGTAAACGCGCCGGTCGCCACGTCCACGGTGAGGATCTGGCTGGTGCCCTCCCGGAACCGCTTGCTGTACGGCTTGACCGCGGCCAGCGCCAGGGTGCGCCCGTCCGGCGACCAGCTGGCCCGCCCCGGCTGGAACATCGCCGCAACCACCTGCCGGACCTGACCCGAGGCCAGGTCGAGGAGCCACGTCGCGCCGTCGTCGTCGGCGAAGGCGATCCGGTCGCCCACCGGGGACCAGCGCGGCGCGACCTGGCCGCCGGGCAGCCGGGTGAGCTGCTCCTCGGCGCCCGTGCTCAGGTCGCGGCGCCACAGGTCGGCGCTGCCCGCCCGGTCCGAGCTGTAGATCAGGTACCGGCCGTCGGGGGAGAAGTCAGGGTCGGAGGCGAAGTACCCGTCGCTCACCAGGCGCTCGGGGCGCGACGAGCCGACCGTCAGCAGCCACAGCGCGTTCAGGGCCCGGAACGCCACCCGGGTGCCGTCCGGTGACGCGACCGGACTGGCGATGCCCCGTACCGGCTGCGGGCGGGTGCTGGTCAGGTCGCGGACGAAGTGCGGCGGCCGGGCCCGCGCGGGCAGCGCGACCGTCGCGGTGAACGGGATTCCCGCGCGCGGTCCGTCGAGCGTACGGTGCCAGACCCGGCCGTCCGCGGTGTAGACCAGCCGATCACCGTCCAGCCAGGTCAGTGGCTGGACGAAGACGTCCTCGCCGGTGCTCACCCTGGTCTGGTCGACCATCAGGTCGCAGACCGTCCCGGCCAGCCGTACGTGGGCCAGCGACTTCCCGTCGGGGGTGAAGGCGGGCGAGAACACCGTGACCCCGGCCGCCGGGTCGATCGCCCGGGTGACCGCGCCCGTCGTCACGTCGATCACGTCGATCGCGGTGCCGTCCACCGTGTACGCCACCCGGCGCCCGTCCGGCGAGAAGGCCGGCGCTGCCTGCTCCGCCGACGTGTCGGTGATCGTGCTGATCGTGCCGGTGGCCAGGTCGTACGCGAAGATGCCGTAGCTGGAGCCGCCGCGGTCGGAGGCGAAGACGATCGACTTGCCGTCCGGCGCGAACCGGGGTTCCCGGTGGTCGAACCGGCCCGAGGTGAGCTGGCGGCGGCTGCCATCCAGATTGATCACCCACAGGTGGTAGTTGCCGTCGGTGTACGCCTGCACCACCACCGAGGCGGAGTCGGGTGACCACTGCGGCAGCGTGGCGTCGAGCAGTTCGTCGGTGAGCCGGCGGGCCGCGCCGCCCGCCGCGGGAACAACCCAGATCATGGTCAGCAGGTCCAGCGCCACCCACCGGCCGTCCGGCGAGGCCGCCGCGGCGACGTTCGTGCCCTCGCTGAGGGTGATCGCGCGGGTGCCCGGTGCGCCGGGTGCTCCGGCCGCGGCCGCGTCGGTGGAGGCGCCGGTGACGGTGACCGCGCCGGCCACCGCGGCCGCCTGGCCGCTGAGCTGAAGAATCCGGCGGCGGCTGTATCGGTTCTCGGACAACACGTTCCCCCATGGATCGCCGGTGCTGAGATCGGTGTGCTTCGATCAGGATATCGACACCCTTTCGGTGGATCTCGGGCGTCGCGCCCCGCCGGGCCCAGTCGACCTTCACCTGGTGCGGACCGGGATTGCCTCAGGCGGGCGGGGCAGGGACGATAGGAGAGCTTCGTCACCATTCGCCGGTCACCGTCGAGCCGGGCGGGGGCCCATCGCGGTGCCGATCCGAGTTGCTCCGATCGTTGTGCTTCAGTCGCGTGCTCCGGGCGCCGAACGAGCCTGATGGCCCCCGCGTACCGTGTCCCGGACCCAGGTGATGTCCCGTGAAGAAGCCGTTCCTGGCCGCCGCCGTCGTCGGGGTCCTGGCCTGGCCGATCATCCCGGCCGCCAACGCGACGCCGGCCCCGGCCCGCGCCGCAGCGGCGGGCCGGGCGGTGGGGACGTCCGACGTTTCGGCGGCGCGCCGCACAGTCCTGCGGATCATGCCACTGGGCGACAGCATCACGTACGGCGTCGGCAGCTCCACCGGCGACGGCTACCGCTACCAGCTGCAGCGGGACCTGACGGCCGCGGGTGTCGCGTTCGACTTCGTCGGCTCGGTGAAGCACGGGACCAAGGGCGACCCCGACAACGAGGGTCACGGCGGCAAGTCGACCCAGCAGATCGCCGCCCGGCTCGACGCCGCGCTGACCGCGTACCGGCCGAACGTGGTGCTGTTGCACACCGGCACCAACAACGTCAGCCGGGGGCACCCGCCACAGGTCATCGCGGAGAAGCTGTCCGACATGATCGACCAGATCCACGCCAGGCTGCCCGGCACGCACATCTTCGTTGCCAGGATCATCGCGACCCGGGTGCCCACGGAGGTGGCGGCGAACCGGGCCTACAACGCGCTGATCCCCCGCGTCGTCGCGGCCAAGGGGCCGCTGGTGCATCTGGTCGACCAGCGCTCCGTCGGCGGGCTGAGCCTCAACGACGACCACCATCCCAACGACTACGGCTACCGCAAGATCGCCTACAACTGGTACCGGGCCATGCGTGCCGTCCTGGCCCCGTACTGGCGGCCGCCGGTGGACAACCCGTACGCCGACACGAGGCACGTCCTGCTCACCCACTGGAATCAGGCTCGTCGACACACGGTGAGCGCCTACTGGAGCCGGGTCCGGGCCGTCACGGAGGACGGCCGTCCGGTGTACGTCTGGACCCGGGACCGGAACCAGAAGCCCTGAACGGTGTATCGCGGGCGTATCGAAAGACGCATACGCCGCCGCTACCGCCGTCCGTCTTTACTGGGTCGCATGGAACACGACGCACCGCTGCCCGGGGCAGCCCGCCGTACGCGCAGGATCGTGCTGGTCCTTCTGGCGATCGCCGGCATGGCGAGCGCCGCCTACGTCGCGCGGCGGCCGCTGCTGATGTCCGCCCCCGCGTGCCTGGCCGGGCGGTGGCACGGCTGCCTCGACACGGAGAACGGTGTGGTGTTCGTGACGCTGGCCGCGCTGCCGTTGGCCGCGCTGGTGGTGTGGGCGCTGGCGCACCGGCGGGGCGCATCGGCCTGGCGGATGTCGCTGGCCGAGGTGGCCATCGTCTACGGGACGCTGCCGTTCCTCTGGATGACCATGATGCCGGGCGCCGGGGCCGGCGCCGTCCCCGGACGGGTCAGCCTGGTGCCGCTGCGGGACCTGGCCACGATGGGACCGATCGGGATCGGCGGCAACCTGCTGGTCTTCGCGACGCTGGGGTTCTTCGCCCCGCTGCGGTTCGCGGCGCTGGCGTCGGTGCCGCGGATGCTGGCGCTCGGGGCGGGCTGCTCGATCCTGATCGAGACCGCACAGTACGTGCTGCAGTTGGATCGGGTGTCCTCGGTGGACGACGTCCTGCTCAACGCCGCCGGCGCCGGGCTGGCCGCGCTGGCGTCGCGCCGCTGGTGGCGTACCACGACGCCGACGTCGTCGGACCGAGCGATATATGCTGACTTGTACCATTGATGGTATGTGTGTTGATCGTCGAGGACGAACCCTTCCTGGCGGAAGCCATCCGCGACGGCCTGCGCCGGGAGGCGGTGTCGTCAGCGCCGAGGATCTCCTGCATCGCCACCTTGCCCGGGCGTCGGCTACCGCTGAGGTCCGTCAGAAGACGCCCCGGGGAGCGTTCTTGCTGCTATTGCAGTCGCGGCACATCGGTTGGAGATTGCGAGTGTCGTTGTACGCGTCCTGAGCGGCCTTGCTGCTGATGTGCCCGTGGTCGTCCGGCTCGGCGTTGTCGTGGATCCATACCCGGTAGTTCGTCCTGTGGTCGATGGTGATGCCGTTCTTGCTAGGACTGTTGTTGTCGTACTTCGGCAGGTATTCCTCGCACTCCGGGCACTGGAAACAGCCCGGATGCGTCCTTGCTGCACATGGCCAGGACCGCCGTCCAGGTTTCCTCGTAATACGCAAACCGCATTTCGCCGTCCCACCGGCCCCGTTCGCGGGGCTCGACGTAGAGCGACCGGCGGGCGTCCACGCGCCCACGCCCTTGCACTCCGCTGTCCTGGTCGCCGCCGAGCAGCTGCTCCCGGCGCCTGGCGCTGTGCGTGCGGCTGGCCTCGTTCAGCCGGCGTCTCCGTTCCCCGATCGATTCGTCGTCCTTGCTCTCCTGCTTGCTCTCGGCGACCTGCTGCACCACGGCCGTCGCCAACTGCGATGTGCTGCTCGACGAAGCAGCCTGCTGGGCCTGCTGCGCCAGGCGCCCGCGCAGGCGGGTGCGAATCTCGGTCGAGAGTCGGTCCTGGAAGGCACCCGTGGGACTGGGACTGGACATGGACGGCCTTTCTGCGCGTCGGAGGCTAGTGGGTGGCGGGGCTCGCGGCGCGGAGTTCGGTGTCGAGGACTTCCTCGACCAGTGCGTAGATCTCCGCGGCTGACAGGTCGGCGATGTCGGGGACGGCGGCGAGCGCCTCCGCGAGTGCCGGTCCCACCACCTGCTCGGCGAGTTCCTTGGCCAGTGCCTCGTCGACCTGCTGGTCCTTGTCTCCGGCCGGCCGGGCATGGGCGAGGTGGTCGGTGAGCCAGCCACGTTTGTGGTCGGCGGGGTGTTGCTCCCAGCCCGTTCCCCACAGCTGCAGCAGGTACGGGCCCAGCCGGTCGGGGTAGTGCTCCGGCCGCACGCTCAGGACGGACTCGATCCGGGCCACGAGTGTGGCATCCGCGGCGACCCAGCCGAAGGCGTCTGTGGCGTCCGATGTGGCGAGGTGCTCGGTGAGCCAGGCGTGTTTGTGCTCCGGCGGGTGGTGTTCCCAGCCCGTTCCCCAGAGGTCGTCCAGGTGTGGCCCGAGGTGGCTGTCGTAGTGCTCCGGATGCCAGCCGAAGGTGCGCTGCACCCCGTCCACGCAGTGCGGGTCCGCAGACACCCAGCCGAACCGGTCGGTGGGTTGTTCCGCGGTGGCGGCTGGGCCGTCGTGCGCTGCGGCCGCGGTTGCGGTGGCGTACCACTGTGGCAGCTCGGACCGATGGACGATCAGGTCCGCCAGCAGCTGTGCCGGAGCCGGCGTCAGCTGTTCGAGACCGTCGATGAAGCGGGTGGCCTGATCCGCCGTGAAGAAACGCGCCGCGGCCGCCTCGGGCCACCGGCTGCGGAACTGGGACCAGGGGTCATCGGACCCCCGTACCTCCGCGAAGACGTCGCACACCCCGTCGAACCAGCTGGCCACCGCCGCGGGACTGTCGTGCACGACCAGGGTGACGAGGGTCGTCTGGGGATCCATGCTCCGGGCCTTTCGCCACTCGATCGCCATCAATCGACAGGATCCTATGTGATGGCTCGGCCGTGGCCGGCGAACCGATCAACGTGTCGATCGGGGACGACGTGGAGTGGCGGACGTTGCGCGAACGACCGGCGGTCCGGCCGGGAATCGGGCGGGCGAGCCGGACGACAGCGTCGATGCCGGTGCCCGAGGCCTGGTCAAGGCTGATGCGGCCGCCGCTTGCATGCACGAGGCGTTGCACGATCGCCAGGCCGAGCCCCGAGCCGTCGCCGGCGGAGCCGGGAGCACGCCAGAACCGGTCGAAGGCGCGTTGCCGGTCGGCGGCGGTCATGCCGGGACCCTGGTCGATGACGTGGATGTCGGCGCGGCCGTCGGCCTGCAGGCCGCGGTGGATGGTCAGGGTGCTGCCGGGCGGGGCGACCCGCAGCGCGTTGGCGAGCAGGTTGTCCAGCACCTGCTCGAGCGCGTCCGGAACGGCGTAGACAGCACCGATCGGCTGGCCGGAGACGGCCAGGGTGACCGCATGCTCGGCGGCGAACGGCGCCCAACAGTCGGCCCGGTCCGCGATGACCGCATCGGCGTCGACCAGGCTGGTCTCGGTGGCGGTGTCCAGGCGGGCCAGGGCCAGCAGGCCGTGCACCATCCTGGTGAGCCGGTCGGTTTCGTCGATGGCGTCGTCCAGACCGGGCTGGTCGTCCGGATCGACACGGTGGTGCAGGTTCTCCAGACGTAGCCGCAGCGCGGTCAGCGGAGTCTTGAGCTGATGGGATGCGTCTGCGGCGAACGACCGCTGGGCCTGCAGGAGCTGTTGCAGCCGCTCGGCCGTCGTGGTGAAGGTGGCCGCCAGGCGGCGTAGTTCCGGTGGGCCGAGATCGGCCGGGGGCGGGCTGGACAGACTGCCGCAGGCCAATCGGGTGGTGGCCCGTTCGAGTTCCCGCACGGGTCGGGTGATCCACCGGGCCAGGCCGACCGCGACCGCGGCGGCCAACGCCAGCACGGCCACTCCGGCAGCGGCCAGGATCCACCACATGCGAGTGACCTGCGGGTCGACCGCACCGGTGGGATAGCTGATGCGCAGCGCGCCGCGAACCTTCTCCCCGGACGTGGCCGGCACGGTCACCGAGAGCCAACCCATCCCGGCCGCATCGGTCCGCAGGCCGCTGGTGCGGCGCTGGCTGCGCAGCGCGGCGGCGATGTCGGCGTCGCCGGACACGCCGACCGCGCCGTCCTGACCGGTGCGCGACAGTACGGCACCCCGCGGGTCGACCACGGTGACCTGCGCGGTGCCGCCGCCGACGTAGTCCGCGAGCAGCGGCGGGACGGCGGCGGTGTCGCCCTCCTCGATGGCCTCCTCGGCGCGTTCGGCGAGCACGACCGCATCGCGCTCCACCGCGGCCAGGAACCGGCCGGTCTCCCCGCGGGCGTACACCACGCCCAGGGGGATCTCCAACGCGAGCAGGACCAGCAGCGTCAACGATAGGTAGCTGACCAGCAGCCGCCGGGTCATGCGGGTAGCTCCGAACCGGGCGGCACCGTGAGGCGGAACCCGACCCTGCGGACCGTCTCGATCAGCGCCGGGTTGCCGAGCTTGCGCCGCAGCGCGGAAACATGCACGTCCAGGGTCTTCGTCGGGCCGAAGAAGTGCAGATCCCACACACCGTCGATCAACCGTTGCCGCGAGTACACCGCCCCCGGGTCCTCGGCCAGCAAGGCGAGCAGGTCGAACTCCTTGGGCGCCAACGCGACCAACGCACCACCCACATGCACCTGGCGGGTGCGGCGGTCGATGCGTACGTCGCCGAGCTGCTGCGCCGCCGCCCCGACAGCGGCAGCAGCCGGGGCGGCGTGCGGCTCGCCGGTGGTCACCGTCGGCACCGGGGCTGCCCGGGTACGGCGTACCACCGCCCGGATGCGGGCCACGAGTTCGCGCAGGCTGAACGGTTTCGACAGGTAGTCGTCCGCGCCCAGTTCCAGACCGACGACCCGGTCGGTCTCACCGTCGCGAGCGGTCAGCATGATGATCGGCACTTCCGAGGTGGTACGCAGGTTCCGGCACACGTCGATGCCGTCCATGTCGGGCAGGCCCAGGTCCAGGAGCACCAGGTCGGCCGGAGCCGCCGTCAGCGCCGCCGTGCCGGTGCCGACGTGCTCGACGGTGAACCCGTACCGGCCGAGTCCCTCGGTCAGCGGGACCGCGATGCGCGCGTCGTCCTCCACCAGCAGCACGCGCATCTGCGCCTGATTCGTCCACATCCGCTCCACCCTTCATGCCTGCCCGGTAGCGGTACGGATATCGGCGTTTCGCGGCTCACCCGCCCCGGGACCTCAGTCGCCGTCGGTGTCGCCGTCCTCGGTCTTGGTGTCGACCACCGTGAAGTCCTTGTCGATGTACACCTCGATGCTCTTGCCGCCGTCCTGTTCGACCTCGACCGCGTACAAGCCCGGTTTCTCGGTGTCGTGCTCGGACTTCTTCACCGTGCCCGGGAACTTCTTCAACGCCGCTGCCTCGGCTTTCTCCTTGACCTCACCGGTCAGCGGTTCTTCCTTCTCCTTTTGCTCCCCGGCCTCATCGCCACTGTCGCGCCCTGCGGACTGGGTCTGAGTCTGCTCAGCGGCGGCCGGGGCCCGCTGCTGATCGGCGGCGGCCGGGGTGCTGGGGCCGGAGCAGGCGGACATGCCGCCGACGAGCAGAAGGCCGGCCGGGACGATGAGCCTGAGCTTCACGAGAGCGTCTCCCCACGAGTGGATGGTTACCGTCGGTGTTCACCCGACCGTCACCCCCGAAGGCCGAGTCCGGCCGCCGGGAGCGCGTGGTGAACGACAAGAACGTTATGGAGACCCACCGCAGGGCCCGGCCAGCGCACGGTTAGGGAACCGACAAGTCGCCGCCAAGAATCGTCTGATCGGGCCGTGATGGGCGCTCCCGGAAGCTCCTCGGCCGGGCCGCCGGCCGGTGGTTCTCGCTGGTCAGATGGTTCCGCTGCCTTTGTGAGGAAAAATCGTGTGATCACCTGGCAAGTGGCATAACTTTCGATTTATGGCAGAGGCGCTGCTGTATCGCAGCTACCGGACGAACGTCCTCCGCCAGAGCGCCCCCGGCGACGCCGACCCGCTGATCTGCAAACGCGCCCGGGGCCCAGGGGCGGTCGGGCGGGTCGATCACGAACGTTCCGTCCTGCGCCATCTCGCCGGTATCGCCGGAATCCCCGGCCTGGCGGACCGCCAGGGTCGGCAGATCCTGATGCTGCACGACCACGGCGCTCCCACCCCGCCCCGTATCCGGCTGCCGGTGGGTCGCCTGGTGAAGGTCGCCCGCGAGCTCGCCGACACCCTTGCCGCCGTTCACCGGGCCGGGGTCCTGCACCGCGACATCACCCCGGCCAATCTGATGATCTCCGGCTCGGGCCGGCCGGTGTTGATCGATTTCGACCTGGCCGTGGTCGTCGGGGACGGGCCGGGCGGATCCGCGCCACCGGACGAGCCGCTGGGCACGCTCGGCTACCTGCCCCCGGAGCAGACCGGCCGGTTGCGGCTGCCGGTCGACCGGCGCTCCGACCTGTACGGCCTGGGCGCCACCCTGTACGCGCTGGCGACCGGCGCCGCGCCGTTTCCCGGCGACGACCCGCTTGAACTGGTCCGCGACACCCTGGTCCGGGTGCCGCCGTTCCCCACGGACCCTAATCCGCGGATTCCGCGGCGCCTCGGCGAGATCATCATGCGGCTGCTGGAGAAGGACCCCGACCGCCGGTACCAGAGCGCCGAGGCCCTCGCTCACGATCTGCGCCGTTTCGACGCCGGGCCGGGTTCCGGTTGGCGGCTGGGCGAGCGGGACTTCCCGGCGGTGCTGTCCGGCCCGGCCGAGCTGGTCGGCCGGGACGGGGAGATCCGGCTGCTGGATGCGGCGCTGGATCAGGCGCAGGCCGGTGGTGGCCCGGCCGTGCTGATCGCCGGGCCGCCCGGGATCGGCAAGAGCACGCTGGTGGCCGGACTGCGCCCGGCGATCACCGCACGCGGCGGGTGGTTCGTCACCGGCAAGTACGACCAGTTCCGTACCGGCACCGGCAGCGGCGGCATCCGGCGTGCCGTGGCTGCCGTCGCCGGCCTGCTCCTCGCCGAGCCGGAACCGGAGATGGCCACCGACCGGGACCGGCTGACCGCCGCGCTCGGCCCGTACGCCGCGGCCATCACCACCGCCGTCCCCGAGATGACACCCCTGCTCGGTTCGGCGGACGGGTCCATGTCGGACGACCCTGGCACCGCATCCGGCCGGATCAGCACCGCCCTCGTCGCGCTGTTGCGCACCGTCGCAGGGCGCCGCCCTGTCGTCATGGCCATCGATGATCTGCAGTGGGCCTCCGGTTCCTCGTTGCGGGTGTTGGACGCCGTCATCTCGGCCGGTCCGATCCCGGGCCTGCTCGTCGTGGCCACCTACCGCGACCGGGAGGTGGATGACGGTCACCCGCTGACCCCGCTGGCCGCGCGCTGGGAACGCGAGGGCCTGACCACCCCGCCGGTCCGGCTGGGCGGGCTCGCCCCGGGCAGCCTCGCCGAGCTGGTCGGCGCGGTCCTGCGGATGCCGCCGACCTCGGCTGCCGGTCTGGCCGAACTGATCAATCAGGGCAGCGAGGGTAATCCGTACGCGTCGGTGGAGTTGCTCAACGCGCTGCGCGCCGACGGCCTGTTGGCCCTGACGGATGACGGCTGGCGCTGGGACGCGGACGCGGTCCGCGAGTTCGTCACCCGGCACCATGTCCCGGAGCTGGTGGCGGCCCGGATCGGGCAGTTGCCCGAGCAGACCCGGCGGACGCTGACGGCGCTGGCCTGCCTCGGCGGCGACACCCGGCCGGCGCTGCTGGCCACGGCTCTGCACACGCCGGAGAGCGTCCTGGTCCAGCACCTCGCCACGGCCGTCGCCGGGCGGATGGTCCTGCTGGAGCGGCCCGGCACCGCGACAGCGACGGTCCGGTTCCGGCACGACCTGATCCAGGGAGCCGCGCACAACGATCTCACCGGCGAACGACGCGACCAGCTGCAACTGGCCATGGCCCGGCGCCTGGCCACCAGCGAGGACGCCCAGCAGGAGGCCGCCGAGCAGTACCTCGCCGTGGCCGCTCTGCTGCAGCAACCCCGCGAGCAGCAGCTGGCGGCGACGCTGCTGCACGCGGCCGGTCGCCGGGCGACCCAGCTGACCAATTTCCAGGTCGCCGACGAGCTGTTCAGCTGCGCCGCCACCCTCGCCAAGAAAGCGGGCCGGCACGGCGAGCGGGCCGGCGACGCCATCGCCGTGGACCGGCACGCCGCGCTCTACTGCCTCGGCCGCCTCACCGACGCCGACAACGTCTACCACGACCTGGTCAGCCGGTCGCCCGACCTGCTGACCCTCTCGCGCGCCACGGTCACTCAGATCAACAGCCTGACCCAGCGCGGCAACAACACGGCCGCCATCGACCTCGGCCTGGCGGTGCTGCGCCGGCTGGGCATCGTCCCACCCCGGGACCTGAACCGTTCCATCAGGACACGCATCCAACGGCTGTACCGGTGGGTCGCCCAACTCGACGCCGGCACGCGCGCCGACCGCGACGCGGAGACGACAGACCCGCGCATCGTCGCGGCCGGGCGGCTGATCAACCGCCTGCTCGCGCCCACCTGGCAGCTCAACTCGGCGGTGCTGTGGGACTGGCTGGTGCTCAAGGCGCAGGAGCTGTGGGAACGGCACGGCGTCTGCCCGCCGTTCGTCGGCACGTTGGGTGCCGTGACCGGCTTGACCATCGGCCTGCGCGACGACTACCGCACCGGCTACCTGCTGAACCAGCACGTCATCCGCGTCGGCGAGCAGCACGGTTACCAGGCCGAAACCGCCATCGCCCGGTACATGAACGTCTGCCTGGCCGCGCACTGGTTCGAGCCGCTCGAGGACATCCTCGACGCGGCCCGCCAGGTTCGCGACGACCTGCTGGCGGCCGGCGACGTGCAGGTCGCCAGCATGGTGGCGAACCGGCTCATCGCGGTGCTGCTGGACAGCACCGAGACCCTGGAGGCGGTCGGCGAGGAGCTGAGCCCGTACCTGGCGTTCGCGGAGCGGACCGGTGGGCACCTCGCCACGCTGATCATGACCGGCTACCGGCAGCTGATTCTGGCCCTGCAGGGACGGACCGCGGGTCCGGGGTCGTTCGCCACCGGCGGCTTCGACGAGGTCGGGTACCGGTCGGCGATCAGTTCCTTCGGGGCGCCGCGGGCCACGTACCACGCCAACCGTGCCTTCGCGGCGCTGCTGTTCGACGATCGCCCGGCACTCGACGAGCACTCCGCCGCGGCGATCGCGGACGGTCCATTTCTGCGCGGCTACTACGTGTCGGTGCTGGCCCGGCTGACCCGCGCACTCAGCCTGACGTCCCGGATCCGCGCCGGGGAGGACGATCCGGCGGTGGCCGCGGAACTCGACAGCGTCCGTGACTGGCTGGCCCGGCGCGCCGACGACTGCCCCCGCAACTTCCGGGCCCTGCTGCGGCTCGTCGACGCCGAACGGGCCTGGACGTTCGGCGACCTGGCGACCGCCGCGCAGCAGTTCGACGCCGCCCTGAACGAGGTGTCCGGGCGACCGTGGCACCGGGCGCTGATCGCCGAACGCGCCGGCCTGTTCCACCTCGACCAGGGGCTCCAGTACCTCGGCCGCCACCTGCTCGCCGAGGCCCGCGACGGCTACCACCGGTGGGGCGCCGTCGGCAAGGTCGACGCGCTGGAGACGGCTCATCCGTTCCTGCGCACGGCCGCCGCACCGGCCGCCGGGCCCAGTGGTGTCCAGTCCGATCCGTCGCGTCACATTGATCTGATGGCGATTCTGCGGGTGTCGCAGGTGCTCAGTTCGCAGACCACTGTGGCTGGTTTGCAGGAGCAGGTCGGTGATCTGTTGAGCACGATGACGGGTGCGACCGATGCGCATCTGGTGTTGCAGCAGCGGGAGACGTCGGGCTGGTATGTGTCGTCGATCGCGGGCGAGTATCGGGGTGGTGGGGCCACGTTGCTGCATGATCCGGCGCATCACGATGAGCGGCGTCTGCCGATGTCCGCGATCCGGTATGTGCTGCGGACCGGGGAGCCGTTGCTGGCCGTGGACGCGACCCGGGATGATCGGTTCGCCCGCGATCCGTATCTGGCCGGGTTGGAGCTGTGTGCGCTGCTGGTGATGCCGGTGCCCAGCCACAATGTGGCGCGGGCGGTGCTGGTGCTGGAGAATCGCCGGCAGCGGGGGGTGTTCTCGACTGACCGGTTGGAGACGGTCCGGTTGATCGCCGGGCAGCTCGCCGTGTCGTTGGACAATGCGATCCTCTACGACGCGTTGGAGAGCACGGTGCGGGCCCGGACCGCTGATCTGGCGGCGACGAACCGGCGGTTGGCCGACAGCGAGCGGCGGATCCGGTCGTATTTCGAACACGCCGCAGTGGGGCAGGTCATCCACGGCACCGACGACCGGATCGAGGTGGCGAACCCGGCGTTTTTGACGATGGTCGGTACGAGCGCGGAGAAACTCGCCGGGAGCAGGCTGACCGATCTGTTCGGCCCGGCGGAGCGGGCCACCCACCGGCGGGAGCTGGGCGCGGTCATCGCCGATCACCGGCCGGTGATCAGCCGGGAACTGTCGCTGCAGCGGGCCGGGCAGCGCCCGTTGCCCGTGCATGTCACGGTCTCCGCGGTCCGTGACGGCGACGGCCGGCCCGATCATCTGGTCAGCATCTTCCAGGACATCAGCGCCCGCACGGCCGCCGAGGCCGCCCGCGACGACGCGCACCGCCTACTCGCCGGCCGTAACCGGGAACTGGAAGCGGCGAACCGGCTCAAGGCCGACCTGATCGGCATGCTCGGCCACGAGATCAACAACCCGCTCGCGATGATCCTCGGATACATCGACCTGGCCCTGGCCGAACACGACCTGCCCGCCCCGCTGGAGGACCTCCTCGTGAAGATCCACCGCAGTACCCGGCGGGTGGACACCATCGTGCATGAGGTCCTCGTCCTGGTCAGTATCGACGCCGGCCGGCTCACCGCCCTGCCCCAACCGATCCGGGTCGCCGAACACATCGACGCCGCGCTGGCCGCCACCGCCACCACCACCACCATCGCGGTCAGCTGCCCACCCGACCTGATCGCCGCGATCCAGCCCGGCCACCTCGACCACATCCTGACCAACCTGATCAGCAACGCCGCGAAATACGGCGGCGGCGCCACCGCGATCATCGCCCGGCCCGTCCCGCACACCCCGACCGTCACCATCCAGGTCCACGACCAGGGACCCGGCGTGCCGCCCGACTTCCGCACCCGGCTCTTCGACCGCTTCGCCCGCGCCGGCACCACCGCCGGTACCGTGCCCGGCACCGGACTCGGCCTCTACATCGTCCGCGAACTCGCCCGCGCCAACGGCGCAGACATCACCTACCATCCCGCACCCGGACACGGCTCCATCTTCGAACTCACCCTCCAGGCCCCCGCCACCGTACCGTCGGCCGTGGCCGCCGCACCGTCGTGACGAGTCAGGCCGCTGACCGATGTTCTCGCTGGTCAGCGGCCTGATTGGCGCAAGGTCGAATGGGCGCCGGAACAGGTGCTACCGGGGGGCCCGCCAGCGCGGCGAGCCCCCCGGTAGGTGGCGTGCGATCCGGCCGTCAGGAGACGGTGAACGGCCCGGCCACTCCGCCCTGGTTCGACTCGATGTAGATGACGGCGGGCCGGCTGGATGGGGCCTGCCCGTCGCGCAGTCGAAGGTCGTAGTCACCGGCGGCCGTGATGGTGGTGGTGCCCAGCACCGGTCCGGCCAGCGATCCGGAGTGGAGCGACAGGGTGGCGCCGACGAACGACCCGGAGCCGGTGATTCTGAAGTCGCCGGTCTTCCACTTCGCGGTGCCGATCGTGACCCGGTCGACGGTCGGGGTGATGAGCACGTCGTCGCTCTTCGAACCGGCCGCCGTGGTGACGGTGAGCCGGAAGGTCAGCCCCTTGTTGGTCATCGGGAACTTGTAGAGCGGCATGGTGAAGCTGGGGCTGAGCGTGTCGGCGCCGGCCAGCGTGACCCGGTCCGGATCACCGGCGGCGATCGGACCGGTGGTCCCGGTGGCGAGCTGGGTCCACGCGTACGTGGCGTTCGCCGTGGAGCCCGCTCCGGACAGCGTGACCGTGGTGTTGCGGGCCACGGCGGTGCGGTCGACACCGGCGTTGGCCACCACCGCGCCCTGCGGGGTCAGCGGTCCCAGCCGGTCCGAGGGCGAGCCGTACCCGTTGGCGTTCTTCGCCTGCACCGTGAAGAAGTACGGCGTGTCCGGCGTGAGGCCGGTGATGGTCATCGTCGTCTCGGTGGTCTCCCGCAGGTCGCCGACCGCGGTGCCGTCCTTGTCCGTGACCTGGACGCCGTAGCCGGTGATCGACGGGTCCGTGGCGGACCAGGACAGGGTGACCTGTTCGGTGCCGACGGTCGACGCGCCGAAGGTGGGCGCGTTCGGGGTCGGCGTGTCGGTGATGGTGTACGTCCGCTCGCCGATCGCCGAGACGTTGCCCGCCAGGTCGAACGCGACGAACTTCAGCGTCGACGTCGCCGAGACGGTGATCGGCCCGGTGTAGAGCACGGCGTCGGGGGAGAGGACGTCGGCCACGATCGGATCGGTGCCGTCGGTGGTGTAGTAGATCTCCGAGCCGGACTCGCTGGCGTTCAGCGTCACCTGCCGGGCGGTGGGGTAGCTGCCGGTCGCCACCGACGCGGTCACCGTGGGCGGTGTGACGTCGGTCTGCGGCTGCGCGATCACCGGCGGGTAGGTCTGTCCCACGCTGCTGACCGCGACCACCTCGATGTCGTACGTCTCGGTGTCCGACAGCCCGCTGATCGTGGTGCCCTTGGCGGCCTGCCCGCTGATCCGCCGGCCGATCTCCGCCTGCTCACCACCGGTGGTGGTCCGCGCGACCGCCGTCGCCCGGTAACCCGTGATGGCGGGCGTGCCCGGCAGCGCGACGGACGGCGTCCAGCTGAGCTTCACGCCGCCGGCCACCTTCACCGCGGTGACATCGGGCGGGCCGGGCGGGCCGGACTGCAGCGGCCCGTTGGGGCATCCACCCATGCCGGGGCCGCCCGCTTCGCCGTGCTCGGCGATGGTCAGGCCCTGCCGGTTGGCGTCGGGGTCGGTGAACTCCCAGGACAGCAGCCGTTCGCCGAGGCCGGCGTTGGCGGCGATCCGGGCGACGGCCGGGTCATCGAAGATGTACGTCGCGGTGAACGTGTCACCGCTGAACGTCATGCCGGACCGGTAGCCGCCGCGCGGCGCCGCGGTCAGCGGGCCGGGCAGGGCCCGGACGTCGCGTCGGCCCACGGCGGTGTCGGTCAGCGCGGGCTCGACGATCCGCTGCTCGGTGTTGGCCCGGTCCACGCTGGGCCCGATGTGCCCGGTCACGGTGACCGTGGTGCCGTCCTGCACGGCGTCGCCGGTGACATACGCGTCGCCCGCCACGGTCTGCGCGACAGGGGTGTCCCCGAAGCGGATCGAGGCGACGTCGCCCGGCTGGATGTCGGGGGTGATCTTCAGTCCGGTGCCCGCACCCCAGCAGTAGCCGCCGGGGTGGTTGATCTCGAACGCGACGTCACCCTCGGCGACGACACCGGCGGCAGAGCCGATGACGCCCACGCCGGGCCGGGTGACCTCGATGATGCCGGTCTCGCCGATGTGGTCCTGGTAGCCCTCGACCGTAATGAAGTCCCGGTCGGGGAAGATGACCAGATTGTCCGGGAAGACCGGCAGTCCGGCCGCGGCAGCGGCGCCGCCGGACATGACGGTGACGCCGGCCGCGGCGGCCAGCACCGCCGCGACGGTGAGCCGGGCCGTGCGTCCCGGAGTCAGAATCGAGGGCTTCGTCGACGGATCGGATGCCGTCGTGCTCGGCGGTGCGCCATCGGGTCGAGGCATGGGACGGGGCTCCCTTTCAACGAACGAGAGGCGCCTGACCGCCGCTCGCGACGGTGGGGCGCCGGGGTGCGATCAGGCCGGGAAGGGGCCCTCACGAGGTACGGAAAGGCGGTGGCGACAACGCCGCCACCGCCTGCTCCCGGAACAGCTCACTACCTGTCCAGGTCTGCACCATTTGTGACGCAGTCCACAGGACCGGCCGAGCGTACGGATGCGCCTGTGGTTTTCCTGTGGAAAAGCTGAGGTCCTCTGGATCGGCCCTTGATGCCGGGCTGCTATCCGGGCGGCGGGCCGGACGACCGGCGGCGGGAATCGTGCGGGTTCAGGCGGCCCCGACCCACTCGGGCAGCGATTCGCAGGCGGCAAGCCACGGCGCGGGCACTCCGGCCAGCCCCGTACGGCCGGCGACTATGCCGCCGACGATCGCGCAGGTGGTGTCGATGTCGCCGCCCGGCAGGGCGGTGGCCCAGAGCGCTTCCGGGAGGTCGTCCAGGTGCCGGGCGGCACACCAGATCGCGTACGGCACCGTGTCCACGGCCGAGATCTGACGGCCGCAGCCGAGCATCTCCCCGGCGTGGCGCGGGTCGGCCGACGGGGCGATCCGCGACGCCCGGCGCAGCCGCGACCCCACCTCGCTGTCGGCCACCTGCTCGGCGGCCCCCTCGATCAGTTCGTCGCCGGCGACGCCGCGGACGCTGAGCGCCGCCGCGACGGCCACCGCGACGGCCCCGGCGACGGCCTCCGGGTGCGCGTGGGTGACCACCGCCGACCGGGATGCCTCGGCCACCACCGCCTGCAGGTCGTCGCAGAACCAGGCGCCGAGCGGGGCGACCCGCATGGCGGCGCCGTTGCCCCAAGACCCCATGCCGTCGAACTTGCGGCGGGTGACGTCCGGCCACGGCTCGCCGGCGCCGATCGCGCGCAGCACGTCATGCATGGAAGGGCCGTAGGACCGGTGCGGATCGGCGGCGTAGCTGCCGGCGAACGCGGCCGCCAGCGCGTCCTGGTCGACGTGCCCGCACTCGCGCAGTACGCGCAGCAGTGACAGCGCCATGGCGGTGTCGTCGGTCCATGGCCAGGGCCCGTCACTGAGCCGCCGCTCGGCCACGGCCCGCTCCAGCTCATGCGCGGGCCGGAAGAACCACGTCTCACCGAAGGCATCGCCCAGAGCGAGTCCCCGCAACGCCGTCACCGCGGCCGACCGGTTCGCCATCTGGACGATCCTCCTCGACGTCGCCGTGCCCGGCCACCGAGATCGCCGGAACGGGCCGGGTCACCGGCGGCGCACCGTAAACGGTCAGCCGCTTTGGCTCAACGCCGGCTCCATCCCGTCGATCAACTCAACTATGCCGAAGCCGATGCGCGCCCTCCTCCCTCCGGGGCTGGCCGTTCTCGTCCTGGTCTTCGGCGCCACGGCCCTGGAGACGAGCACCGCGTCCAGGGCGCCGAGCGCGGCCACCGCCGCGCAGGTCGCTCCGCCGGCCGCGGACATCCCGCCGGCACCGGCCGCGGGCAGCGCGGACACCAGGTCCCTCCCGCCGGGATCCGGGGCTGCGGCAATCCGCGACCTGCCGGGGCCGGTGCACGGCCGCAGCGCCATCCGAGCGCTGGGCAAGCAACTCCCCGGCGTCGCTCGCCTCAACGGGCGCAGCGCCGCGGAGCTGACCCGGCTGTTGACCGACGATCCGACGATGTGGCTGGATCATTCCGGCCGCCTCTTCGTCAAGGACGCACTACCGGCTGCCGCGGTCCCTTCTGCTTCGGCGGCGCCCTCCGCTTCGGCCGCCTCGGCCGCACCGCTCGACCAGACCTTCGCGCTGCACAGCCTGCCCGGCAGCCACCGGACCATCTATCTCGACTTCGACGGCGTCGACGTCGGCACCATCGCCTGGACCGGCCAGGGGCTCGCGCAGGGCTCGTACGCGGGCTGGGATCCGCTGCACGACGGTACGGGGTTCGCCGATCGCGAGCGGGTCGCGATCCAGGAGATCTGGGCCCGCGTCGCCGAGGACTACGCGCCGTTCAACGTCGACGTCACGACGCAGGATCCGGGTGAGGCCGCGTTGACGCGCACGAACTCGTTCGACGCCGACTACGGCACCCACCTCGTCATCACCGACAGCGACACCGCCTGGGCGAGCCTGTGCGACCGCGCCTGCGGCGGCATCGCGTGGCTCGGGACCTTCGGTGCCACCGAGACCGCCGGGTGGTACCAGGACGCATGGGTGTTCCCGGCCGGCACCAGCGACCTCCCCCAGTCCATCGCGGAGGCCGTGTCCCACGAGGTCGGGCACACCCTCGACCTGACCCACGACGGCACCACCGCTGATGGCGACGGCAGCTACGACGAGGGCCACGAGCCGTGGGCGCCGATCATGGGTGTCGGCTACTACCACGGCGTCACCCAGTGGTCCAAGGGCGACTACGCCGACGCGAACAACCACCAGGACGACGTCGCCGTCCTCGCCTCCCATGCGCCGCTCCGCGCCGACGAGGCGGGCAGCACCAGGGCGACCGCCGCGCGGATGACGAACGGCACCGCCTACATCACCAGCCGCAGCGACATCGACTACTACGCGCTCGGCACCTGCACCGGCACGACGACCGTCACCGCGCAGCCCGCGGCGACGGGCCCCGACCTCGACGTGGTCCTCACCGTCGTGGACGCCGCCGGGAATCCGGTCGCCGCCGCGGCCCCGGCCACCACCGAGGCGGACGGGCCCGAGCCGTGGCCGTGGGTGGACGGGGCGTACGTCATGGGCCCGCAGATCACCGGAATGAACGCCACCGTCGCCACGACGCTGCCGACCGGCCGCTACTACGCGATCGTGGACGGCGGCGGTGCCGAGGAAGGCGGTGCCGGTGATCCGGTCGACGACTACGACGATTACGGCAGCCTCGGCGCGTACACGATGGCGACCACCGGTTGCGACCTGGCCGCCGTCACCGTGCCCGGCGTTCCCGCGGACCTGACCGCGAGCATCACCGCCGAGGACGGACTGACCGCCACCTGGGCGGCGCCCGCCGACGACGGCGGTGCGGATCTCCTCGGCTACGACGTCTCGCTCGACGGCGCTGCCCCGGTGCGGGTCGCCGCGGGCGTCACCAGCCGTTCGTGGCCGGCCGTCACGACGGGCAGCCACACGGTGTCCGTGATCGCCGTGAACTCCGTCGGTGGGAGCCCGGCCACCACCGGTTCGGTGGAGGGGACGCCGGTCGCGCCCGGCGTGGTCCGCGGACTGCAGGCCGTGCCCGACGTCGGGCGCGGCAGCCTGAAGCTCACCTGGACGGGGCCGGCCGACGACGGCGGCGCCGCCGTCACCGGGTACCTGGTTGGCGTCGGGTCGAGGACGTACACCACGTCGGGGACGTCGCTGACGGTCTCGGGGCTGGTTCGGGGTGCGACGTACCGGGCGACGGTGGCGGCACGCAACAGCGCCGGCACAGGCCCCGTCAGCGCGCGGTCGGTGGCGTTCACCACCGTCCCCGACGCGCCGGGGATCGGTGCTTCGAAGGCGGGCCGCAAGGGGGGCGGCACGACCGCCGTGTACGGGTGGTCGGCTCCGGCCGCGACCGGCGGTAGCGCCGTCAGGGGCTACGAGGTCACCGTCATCACCCTGAAGAACGGGCGGAGGGTCTCGGCGAGGGCGTACGCCGCCGCCGCGTCGGCCCGGTCGTTCGAGGTCAAGCTGCCCGTCCGGAAGGGCGTCACGTACGCGGCGGTCGTCCGGGCCAGGAACGCTCTCGGATGGAGCCCGCCCAGTGCCCGGTCGAGGGCGGTCACGCCCCGCTGACGCCGGCAGCTGCCACCGTGCGGGCGGACATGGCCGGAGGACGAGTAAGGCCGCCGACCCTGTTGATGCTGGTCAGCGGCCTGAAAGTCCTGATGAGCGAATGTGCCCCCGGCAGGATTCGAACCTGCGCTTTCGCCTCCGGAGGGCGACGCTCTATCCCCTGAGCTACGGGGGCTCAGCGCTGAGAAGCCTAGCAGGCACCGCCGGAGCCTGACCAACCGGCTCCGGCGGCGCGCCGCGGTCAGCTCGTCTGCAGCTTCTTGAGCAGGTCGTCGATCAGGTTGATCTCGCCCTGCTGGCTGGCGACCATGGTCTGGGCGAGCCAGGTCACGTCCTCGTCGTCGGACAGCCTCAGCGCCTCCTGGGCCATGTGGATCCCGCCCAGGTGATGTTTGCGCATCAGGGTCAGGTACTGGATGTCCAGGTCCTTGCCCGTGGCCTTGCGCAGCGTCGCGATCGCCTCGGGGGTGGCCATGCCGGGCATGAGGCCGTTGACCACCGAGCCCGCCGAGTTGGGCATCCACGCCATCGGTTGCTGCGAGCTGGTCGGGCTGAGCCCCCAGTCGCGCAGCCAGGCCTGCATGTAGCCGATCTGCCCGTGCTGGGTGAGCGCGATGTCACCGGCCAGGGTGACGATCTCCGGGTTCGTGGAGTTCGCGTGGGCGATCATGGACATCTCGACCGCCTGGGCGTGGTGCGTGCTCATGTCGCGCAGGAATCCCGCCTCGACCGAGTCGTCGCCCGGCGTACGCAAACGGGGAATCAGCAGGCCCAGGGCCGCGCCGACCACCAGGCCCAGGACGAGCCCCGCGGCGATCCAGCCGACCCCCCAGCGGCGCCCGGTGGGCCGCTGGGGTTCGTCGCCGGACTCGGCGGTCGCCGAGTCCGCGTCGGTCGGCGCGTCCATCACTTGTTCATGCTGGTGCCGTTGGAGGCGGCGGTCACCGGGCCGGTCGTGGTGTTGCCGCCGGAGCAGGCCGCGCCGGGCTCCATGGTTGCGTTGAGCCGCAGGTCCTTGATGAAGTCGTCGATCCGCGGGTCGTTCGCGTTGTCGACCTTGAGCTGGTAGCCCCAGGCCTGCAGCGCGACGTTCTTGTCGAGGTTCGCGACCGGGCTCATCAGCAGGTAATCCTTGCCCTTGACCTTGTCGGCCAGCTCGGCGACCTGGTCGGCGGGCAGCC
Source organism: Krasilnikovia sp. MM14-A1004 (assembly GCF_047159485.1). GTDB lineage: Bacteria > Actinomycetota > Actinomycetes > Mycobacteriales > Micromonosporaceae > Actinoplanes. Next base: position 921,937 of record NZ_AP038773.1, read on the forward strand.
CCTGCTTGTACGTGACCCAGACGGCCCCGTGCTCCAGGCTGTGCACCGCGTGCTCGTTGGCGATCGGCTCGGTGTACACGTCACCCATGCAGTTCTGCCACACCGGGTTGTGCGCGCCGCCCACCGGCGGGTTGGTGACGTACGTCTGCGGACCGTCCTTGTGGTCCCGGGCGTCGATCTGCGGGTTCTTCTGGGCGCGGTAGTTCACGATGCCCTTGATGTCGGCGGCCTTGTCTTCCCACGACTTGCCGCCCTGCACCGCCGCGTACGCGCCGAAGCCGATGATGCCCACCGCGACGAGCACGACGGCGCCGACCATCGCGATGGGGCCCCAGCTGCGGCCGCCGCTGACCTTGACCGGCGTGACGGGCTTGCGGCCCTTGCCCTTGGCGCCCGGCTTCGCTGCGCCGGGCTTCGTGCCGCCGGGCTTGGCGCCACCGGCCTTCGCGGCGGGCTTGGCGCCGCCCGCCGGGGGCTTGCCCTGGCCGGACGTCTTGTCGACCTTCACGGTGGACGGGTTCCGTTCGGGACCCGGGGTGCTCATGCTCATCGTGCCTCGTCAATGTGTTCGAAATTGAGGGCCGGGCCCGTGAGCAGGGCACCGGGACGCCGCCGAACGCCAAAGTCTACCCGGATAGCATGACTCGGTGACTCCCGCCGACCTCGCCATCATCGTTCTCGACGCCGCACGGGCCGTGTTCGCCGCCCGCGGCCTCGACACGACCCTGCTGCCCGCCGCGACGACCGTCGAGCGGCCCCGCAACCCCGAGCACGGCGACTACGCCTCGACGCTGGCCATGCAGCTCGGCAAGCGGGCCGGGGTCGTGCCCCGCGAGCTGGCCGCCGGGCTCGCCGACGAGCTGGGCCGACGTCCCGGGATCAAGAGCGTGGAGATCGCCGGGCCGGGCTTTCTCAACATCCGCCTGGATGCCGCCGCGGCCGGCCAGCTGGCCCGCGACATCGTCCTCGCCGGCGGAGAGTACGGCCACACCGCGCGCCTGGCCGGTCAGCGGATCAACCTGGAGTTCGTCTCCGCCAACCCCACGGGCCCCGTGCACATCGGTGGTGTCCGGTGGGCGGCGGTCGGCGATGCGCTCGCCCGGCTGCTGAGCGCCTCCGGCGCCGACGTCGGCACGGAGTACTACTTCAACGACGCCGGGTCCCAGATCGACAGGTTCGCCAAGTCCCTGTACGCCAGCGCCAAGGGCGACCCGGTGCCCGACGGCGGGTACGGCGGCGCGTACATCGCCGAGATCGCGGCGGCGGTGCTGCTCGCGGTGCCGGACGCGCTGCTGCGTCCCGAGGCCGAGGCGCTGGAGGTGTTCCGGGTCGAGGGCGTGCAGCTGATGTTCGCCGAGATCAAGGCGTCGCTGACCCAGTTCGGGGTGCGCTTCGACACGTACTTCAACGAGAAGGACCTGCACGACCGGGGCGAGCTGGACGAGGCCCTGGTCCGGCTGCGTGAGCAGGGCCACATCTACGAGTCCGACGGGGCGACCTGGCTGCGCACCACCGACTTCGGCGACGACAAGGACCGGGTGCTGCGCAAGTCGGACGGCGACTGGACGTATTTCGCCGCGGACTGCGCCTACTACCTGGACAAGCGCAAGCGCGGCTTCGACCGGGTCGTGATCATGCTGGGTGCCGATCACCACGGCTACATCGGCCGGATGAAGGCCATGGCCGCGTGCTTCGGCGACGACCCGGCGACCAACCTGGAGATCCTCATCGGCCAGATGGTCAACCTGGTGCGCGACGGCGAGCCGCTGCGGATGAGCAAGCGCGCCGGCACGGTGATCACGCTGGAGGACTTCGTGGACGCGCTCGGCGTCGACGCGGCCCGGTACGCGCTGGCCCGCTACTCCTCCGACTCCTCGATCGACATCGACATCGACCTGTGGACGCGGGCCACCCGCGACAACCCGGTCTACTACGTCCAGTACGTGGCCGCGCGTACCGCCGCGGTGGCCCGCAACGCCGCCGAGGTCGGTCTGACCCGCGGCGAGGCGGACGCGTTCCAGCCGGGGCTGCTCAGCCACGAGAAGGAGAACGACCTGCTCAAGGCGCTGGGGGAGTATCCGGCCGTGGTGGCCAGCGCGGCCGAGCTGCGCGAGCCGCACCGGGTCGCCCGGTACCTGGAGGAGGTCGCGGGGGCGTACCACCGGTTCTACGACAAGTGCCGGGTGCTGCCCATGGGCGACGAGCCGATCACCGATCTCCAGCGCGCCCGGCTCTGGCTCAACGACGCCACCCGTACGGTGATCGCGAACGGGTTGGGGCTGCTCGGCGTCTCCGCGCCGGAAAGGATGTGACCCGTGAGGGCTCATGAGGCGGGTGCGCTGCACGGTGACCTGGGCAGCCGGGGACCGGCGTGGCTGCGTACCCCGGAGGACGTCAACGCCCTCGTGCCGCAGCTGTGGCCGCGGACCGTGACCCGCGCGGACGACGGGGCCCTGACCATCGGCGGGCTCAGCGTGCGCGACCTGGCCGCGGAGCACGGCACCCCGGCCTACCTGCTGGACGAGGATGACCTGCGGGCCCGCTGCCGCGACTTCGCGGCGGCCTTCGCCGGTGCGGACGTCTACTACGCGGGCAAGTCGTTCCTGTGCAAGGCGGTCGTGCGGATCGTCGCCGAGGAGGGCCTGTTCCTCGACGTGTGCTCCGGCGGGGAACTGGCGGTGGCGCTGGCGGCGGGCTTCCCGCCCGAGCGGCTCGGCTTCCACGGCAACAACAAGTCCGTCGCGGAGCTGACCCGGGCGCTGGACGCGGGGGTGGGGCGGATCATCCTCGACTCCTTCCACGAGATCGACCGGCTCACGGCGCTGGCCCGCGAGCGCGGGGTCCGGCCCGCCGTGCTGATCCGGGTCACGGTCGGGGTGGAGGCGCATACCCACGAGTTCATCGCGACCGCGCACGAGGACCAGAAGTTCGGCTTCTCGCTGGCCGGTGGGGCCGCGTTCGAGGCGGCCGTGCGCGTTCTCGACGAGGACGTGCTGGACCTGCGCGGGCTGCACTCGCACATCGGGTCGCAGATCTTCGACACGTCAGGGTTCGAGGTGGCCGCGCGGCGGGTGCTGGAGCTGCAGGCGCAGATCCGCGACGCGCGCGGGGTCGAGCTGGTGGAGCTGGACCTGGGCGGGGGCTTCGGCATCGCGTACACCACGCAGGACGATCCGTCGCCCGCGTCGGATCTGGCGAAGCGGATCAACAAGATCGTCGAGTCGGAATGCGACCTGGCCGGGCTGCGCGTCCCGAAACTGTCCATCGAGCCCGGCCGGGCCATCGTGGGCCCGGCCGTCCTCACCCTGTACGAGGTGGGCACGGTCAAGGACGTCGACGGCATCCGCACGTACGTGAGCGTGGACGGCGGGATGAGCGACAACATCCGCACCGCGCTGTACGACGCGTCGTACTCCGCCACGGTGGCCGGGCGCGTGTCGGCGGCCGAACCGTTGCTGGCCCGCGTCGTGGGAAAGCATTGTGAAAGCGGGGACATCCTCGTGAAGGATGAATTCCTGCCCGCCGACGTGCAGCCCGGAGATCTTCTCGCGGTACCCGGTACTGGGGCGTACTGCCGGAGCATGGCCAGCAACTACAACCACGTGCCCCGGCCCCCGGTGGTCGCGGTGCGTGACGGGGAGTCGCGGGTGATCGTCCGGCGGGAGACCGAGGCCGACCTGCTGAATCTGGATGTGGGATGAGTACAGAGCGCAAACCGATACGGCTCGCACTGCTGGGGTGCGGCACCGTCGGCGCCGAGGTGGTCCGGCTGCTGCACGACCAGGCCGGTGACCTGACGGCGCGGATCGGGGCGCCGCTGGAGCTGGTCGGTATCGCGGTGCGCCGTCCGGGCCGCCAGCGCGGCGACGTACCGATCGATCCGGCCCTGTTCACCACGGACGCGCTGGGCCTGGTCAAGCGCGACGACGTGGACGTGGTGATCGAGGTCGTCGGCGGCATCGAACCCGCCCGCAGCTGGATCGTCGAGGCGCTGCGCGCGGGCAAGAGCGTGATCACGGCCAACAAGGCGCTGCTGGCCGAGGACGGCGGCACGCTGCACGACGCGGCGGCCGAGGGCGGCGCAGACCTGTACTACGAGGCGTCCGTGGCGGGCGCGATCCCGCTGCTGCGCCCGCTGCGCGAGTCGCTGCACGGGGACCGGATCACCCGGGTGACCGGCATCGTGAACGGCACCACGAACTACATCCTGTCGTCCATGGACGCCACCGGGGCGGGCTTCACGGAAGCCCTGGAGGAGGCCACCGAGCTGGGCTACGCGGAGGCCGACCCCACGGCCGACGTGGAGGGTTTCGACGCCGCCGCCAAGGCCGCCATCCTCGCCTCGCTGGCATTCCACACCAGGGTCACCGCGGCCGACGTGTTCCGCGAGGGCATGACCGGGGTGACCGCGGGCGACGTGGCCAGCGCCAAGGAGATGGGCTGCACGATCAAGCTGCTCTGCCTGGCCGAGCGCGGCCCCGACTCCCACGGCGCCGAGTCGGTCAGCGTGCGGGTGCACCCGGCGATGATCCCGCGCAGCCACCCGCTGGCCGGTGTGGGTGACGCGTTCAACGCGGTGTTCGTCGAGGCCGAGGCCGCGGGGCAGCTGATGTTCTACGGCCGGGGAGCCGGGGGTACGCCCACCGCCAGCGCCGTGCTGGGCGACGTGGTCGCGGCCGCCCGCAACCGCCTCGCGGGCACCCGCGCCCCGAGCGAGAGCGTCTACGCGCACCTGCCGATCCGGCCGATCGGCGAGGCGGTCACCCGCTACCACATCAGCCTCGACGTGGCCGATCGGCAGGGCGTACTGGCCACCGTGGCCGGGGTGTTCGCCAAGCACGAGGTCTCCATCGCCACGGTGCGCCAGTCCGGCCGCGACGCCGACGCCACCCTGGTGATCGTCACGCACGGCGCTCCCGACTCGCACCTGGCCGCCACGGTCGCGGAACTGGAGCAGCTCGACATCGTCAGGTCGATCGCGAGCGTGCTGCGGGTCGAGGGCGGCGCGTAATCCCGCCAGGTGGTCTCTGGCCGTCCCAAAATCCCGGGTACGGCATCATCGAACGGTCGCAGGCATGAAGGGGTACGAGATGAGCTGGCGGGGACTGATCGAGGCGTACCGGGACCGGCTGCCGGTCACCGATGCCACGCCGGTCGTCACGCTGCACGAGGGGAACACCCCGCTCGTGCCCGCCCCGGTGCTGTCGCGCCGCGTCGGCGCCGAGGTGTACCTGAAGGTGGAGGGCGCCAACCCCACCGGGTCCTTCAAGGACCGTGGCATGACGATGGCGGTGTCCAAGGCGGTAGAGGACGGCTCCAAGGCCATCATCTGCGCGTCCACGGGCAACACCAGCGCGTCGGCCGCCGCGTACGCGGCCCGCGCCGGGCTGACCTGCGCGGTGCTCGTGCCGCAGGGCAAGATCGCGCTGGGCAAGCTGGCCCAGGCACTCGTGCACGGCGCCAAGCTGCTGCAGGTCGACGGCAATTTCGACGACTGCCTCGCGCTGGCCTCCAAGCTGTCCCAGGACTACCCGGTCTCCCTGGTCAACTCGGTGAACATTTTCCGCCTGCACGGGCAGAAGACGGCCGCGTTCGAGATCGTCGAGGCGCTCGGCGACGCCCCGGACATCCACTGCCTGCCGGTGGGCAACGCGGGCAACATCTCCGCGTACTGGATGGGCTATCTGGAGGACCACGAGGCGGGCAACGCCAAGCGCCTGCCGAAGATGTACGGCTTCCAGGCCTCCGGCGCCGCCCCGATCGTCAACGGCCAGGTGGTGCCGGAGCCGTCAACGATCGCCACCGCGATCCGGATCGGCAACCCGGCCAGCTGGACGAAGGCGCTGGACGCACGGGACACCTCCGGCGGGCTGATCGAGGCCGTCACCGACCGGGAGATCCTCAACGCGTACCGGCTGCTGGCCCGCGAGGTGGGTGTCTTCGTGGAGCTGGCCAGCGCGGCCAGCGTGGCGGGGCTGCTGCAGCAGGCCGAGGCGGGCCGGGTGCCCGCGGGCGCGACCATCGTCTGCACGGTCACCGGCCACGGCCTCAAGGACCCGGAGTGGGCGATCAGCACCGCCCCCAAGCCCACCACCATCGGCAACGACGTGGTGACCGCCGCCCGCGCCCTCGACCTGGCCTGAAAAACCCCGGGGGCACGGGCGGGCCCGCTGATCGGGTCGGGCAGACTATGACCTCTGGCCGAATCGACTCGGGGGAATCATGTCGCTGCTGACCCGGCTCAGTCTCGCCAACCGAGTGCTCGTCGCCCTGATCGCCCTCGTGGTGACCGGCTTCGGGATCTACGCCATCCCGTCGCTCAAGCAGCAGCTGCTGCCCTCGCTGGAGTTTCCGGGAGCGTTCATCGGCGCCACCCTGCCCGGCGCCAGCCCGGAGATCATCGAGGAGCAGATCACCCGGCCCATCGAGGACGCGGTCAAGGGCGCCGACGGTCTGGAGAGCATCCAGTCCACGACCCGCCAGGGCTCGGCCACCATCCAGGTGATGTTCGCGTTCGGCACCGACCTGGACAGCGCGGTCAACCAGCTCACCACGTCTGTCAACCGGATCCAGCCCACGCTCCCGGCCGGCGTCACGCCGACCATCTTCGCGGGCAGCACCGACGACATCCCCGCGATCGTGCTGGCCGCGTCCGGGGGCACCAACCAGGCCGAACTGGCGGACACGCTCGCCAAGACCGTCGTGCCGCAGCTCAGCGCGATCGACGGCGTCCGTTCGGTGAACGTCACCGGCGGGCGCAAGGAGCAGGTCGTCATCACCCCGGACCGGGCGAAGATGGCAGCGGCCGGGGTCGACCCGAGCTCGCTGGTCACGATCCTGCAGGCCAACGGCATCTCGGTGCCGGCGGGCGCGGTCACCGACGGCAGCCGCTCGCTGAGTGTGCAGGTCGGCACCCCGATCACCTCGGTGCAGCAGGTCCGCGACCTCTATGTGACCGGCGCGCGCGGCCCGGTGAAGCTGGGCGACATCGCCACGGTCGAGAGCACGCTGGCCACCGCCACCTCGTACACCCGTACCGACGGGGTCGACAGCCTCGGCATCGAGGTCACCGCGGCGCCGGACGGCAACCCCGTACTGATCTCCGATCAGGTCCGGGCCCAGCTCGACGACCTGGAGAAGAGCTCCGGGGCGAAGCTCACCGTGATCAGCGACCAGGCGCCGTTCGTCGAGCGGTCCATCAAGAGCCTCACCACCGAGGGCCTGCTCGGCCTGCTCATGGCGGTCATCGTCATCCTGGTCTTCCTGATGTCGGTCCGCTCCACGCTGGTCACCGCGGTCTCCATCCCGCTGTCCGTGCTGGTCGCGCTGATCGCGCTGTGGGTCGGCGACTATTCGCTGAACCTGTTGACGCTCGGGGCGCTGACCATCGCGGTCGGCCGGGTCGTCGACGACTCGATCGTCGTGCTGGAGAACATCAAACGACATCTCGGGTACGGCGAGGAGAAGGTGCACGCCATCACCGGCGCGGTGAAGGAGGTCGCCGGCGCGGTGACCGCCTCGACGCTCACCACGGTCGCGGTGTTCGCGCCGATCGCGCTGGTCGGCGGGTTCGTGGGTCAGTTGTTCGCGCCGTTCGCCATCACGGTCACGGTGGCGCTGCTGGCCTCGCTGCTGGTGTCGCTGACCGTCATCCCGGTGCTGGCGTACTGGTTCCTGCGCCCGGCCGCCGGCGGCAGCGAGGCCCCCGAGGTACGCGCGGCCGCCGAGGCGAAGGAGCGGCGCAGCCCGCTGCAGCGCACCTACCTGCCGGTGATCCGTTTCGCCACCAAGCGCCGGTGGACCACCGTGGCCATCGGTGTCGTGATCCTCGTGGGCACGCTGGGCCTGAGCACGAAGCTGGAGACGAACTTCCTCGACCAGTCCGGCCAGAACACCATCCAGATCAGCCAGCAGCTGCCCGCGGGCACCAGCCTCGCGGCCACCGACGCGGCGGCCCGGCAGGTAGAGGGGGTGTTGAAGCAGCTCTCGGATGTGGACACCTACCAGGTGACCGTCGGCAACGGCACGTTCAACCCGTTCGCGGGTGCGTCCGATGCCAGCGGCGCCAACTTCATCGTGCAGCTCGACACGGACGCCGACGCCGAAGTGGTCTCCAAGGAATTGCGGACCACGCTCGACGGCATGACCGGCATCGGCGAGGTGACCGTCGGCGGCGACAGCGGTTCGGGCTTCAACGCCGACCAGTTGTCGGTCACCGTCAAGGCCGCCGACCCCGCCGTGCTCGCTACCGCCACCGAGCAGGTCCGTCAGGCGATGGCCGCCACCAAGGGCGTCACGGACGTCGGCACCAACCTCGCCGCCAGCGTGCCGCGCCTCGACGTGAAGGTCGACCGTGCGGCCGCCGCGCGGGCCGGGCTGACCGAGGCGTCGATCGCCCGCTCGGTGGCGGGCGCGTTCCGTCCGGCGCCCGCCGGGCAGATCACCATCGACAGCGAGACCCGCGACGTCGTCATCTCCCTGGGTACGCCGCCCGCGAACGCCGATGCGCTGCGCAAGCTGCCGCTGCCCACCGCCAAGGGTGTCGTCCCGCTGGACAGCGTCGCCGACGTCACCGAGACCTCCGGTCCCGAGGAGGTCACCCGCATCGACGGCAACCGCAGCGCCACGGTCACCGGCACGGCCACGGGCTCCGACGTCGGCGCCACCACCCGGGAGCTGACGAAGAAGCTGGACGCGCTGACCCTGCCGGCCGGTGCGACGAAGGAGATCGGCGGCGTCAGCCAGCAGCAGAAGGACGCGTTCGGCGACCTCGGGCTCGCCGTGCTGGCGGCCATCGCGATCGTCTTCGTCATCATGGTGGCGACGCTGCGCAGCCTGGTGCAGCCGCTGGTGCTGCTGGTGTCGATCCCGTTCGCGGCCACCGGTGCCATCGCCCTGCTGCTGATCACCGGGACCCCGCTCGGCGTGCCCGCGCTGATCGGCGTACTGATGCTGGTGGGCATCGTGGTCACCAACGCCATCGTGCTGATGGACCTCATCAACCACTACCGCCGCGCGGGCATGGGTGTGCAGGAGGCGGTCGTCGAGGGTGGCCGGCACCGGCTGCGGCCGATCCTCATGACCGCCATCGCGACCATCTTCGCGCTGCTGCCGATGGCGCTGGGTCTCACCGGCGAGGGCGGGTTCATCTCCCAGCCACTGGCCATTGTGGTGATCGGCGGCCTGGTCAGCTCCACGTTGCTGACGCTGGTGCTGGTGCCGACGCTGTACACGATGGTCGAGAACCGCAAGGAGCGGTCGCGGGCCAAGCGGGCACAGCGGCGGGCGCGCAAGTCGGGCGGGGACGCGCCGCGGCACGCCGCCGACGAGTCCGCCCCGGCCACCGCCGCGGTGGAGACTCCGGATTCCGGCGGCGGTGCGCACGAGGCTCCCGAGCCGGTGCACTCCAGCACGACCCCGCCGGTGGTGACGAAGCCGGTGGCCGAGCCGCCGTCGGTGGCCAAGCCGGAGATCGCCCAGCAGGAGACCACCCAGCAGGAGACCACCCAGCCCGGCGGTGCCCTGCGCGGGTACACGGACCAGTTCGAGGTGCTGCGGATGCCGCGTCGCCCGGAGGCGCCGCCCGCCTGAGCGCACCCACCGGCCGCGCCCTGTCCGGGGCGCGGCCGGTAGGTTGCCGTACGTGGCCAGTTCGCTGTCGGTCCTTACCCGGAACCGTGACTTCCGTCGCCTGTTCGGCGCCGAGCTCGTCGTGTTCGGCTCCGACTGGTTCGTCATGGTTCCGCTGCTCGTGCTGCTGCCGCAGCTGACCGGCAGCGGGGTGTGGGGCGCGCTCGTGCTGGCCGCCGACACCGGGATCAACGCGCTGCTGCTGCCGTACACCGGGACGGTGGCCGACCGCATCGACCGGCGGATCATTCTGGTGGCGGCCAACCTGTCCGCACTGGCCGCGATGCTGCTGCTGTTCGCGGTCCGTTCCCCGGCCACCGCTCCGCTGGCCCTGGTCGCCGTGGGTGCCGTGGCGGTCGCCAAGGCGTTCTACTCGCCCGCGGCGTCCGCGGCGCTGCCCAACGTCGTCGACCCGGACGACCTGGCCGCCGCGAACGCGGTCGCCGGGTCCGCCTGGGGCACCATGACCATCGTCGGTGCCTCGCTCGGGGGCGTGTTCAGCAGCCTGTTCGGCCCGTACGTGAGCTTCGCCGTGGCCGCCGCCAGCCTGGCCCTGGCCGCGCTGCTCACGTCGCTGATCCGCCGCCCGTTGCAGGCAGCGCGCGAGACCCCGCCGCCGCGGGCCTGGCCCGCACTGGTCGAGGCGTTGCGGTACATCGCCGTACGGCCGCGGATCCGGGCCCTGGTCACTGTGAAATCCGCGGTGGGCCTCGGCAACGGGGTCCTGACGGTGTTTCCGCTGCTGGCCGCGCTGTACGGCGTAGGCCCCCTGGGCACCGGCCTGCTGTTCGCGGTACGCGGCGCGGGCGCCCTGGTCGGCCCGCTGCTGATGCGCCGGGTGCTGGGCCACCGCAGCTGGCTGCTCCCCGGCCTGGCCCTGTCCATGAGCCTGTACGGTCTCGGCTACCTCGGTGTGGCCGTGGCCCCGTGGTTCTGGCTGGTGCTGGTGCTGGTGTTCGTGGCCCACTTCGCGGGCGGCACGAACTGGGTGCTGTCCAACTACGCGTTGCAGGGCGAGGTACCGGACCGGCTGCGCGGCCGGGTGTTCGCCACGGACATGATGCTGGCGACGCTGGCCATCGCGGCGAGCCAGCTGGGCGCGGCCGCGGTGGTGGACCACGTCAGCGAACAGGCCATACTCGCGGGCTGCAGCCTGATCACGCTGACGTACGCGGTCGGCTGGCGCATCGCCACCCGCCGGCTGTCGCTGAGCCCGGCCCCGACGACCGGCTGAGCCGCCCGCCCGATCGGGCACTATCCGCTGCCTGTCAGGGTGAATCCGGTCACCCCAACGGCCATCAACGGGTGGGTGGGCACCGACAACGGCGGCGACACTCCCGCGCACGCGGGTCATCACCGTCGATGATCACCACCTAGGCTGGGGCGATGCGACCGACCTTCGTCTCCGAGCCGGTGCACGTACGGACGCCGGCGACCAGCGCCAACCTCGGGCCCGGCTTCGACGCTCTGGGTCTCGCCCTCGGTCTGCACGACGATCTCAGCGCCCGCGTGACCGGTGACGGATTCACGGTCGAGGTCTCCGGTGAGGGCGCGGGCGAGCTGCCCACCGACGAGCGCCACCTGGTGGTCCGCGCGATGCTGGCGGCCTTCGACGAGCTGGGGGCCCGTCCCGCCGGGGTGGCCGTGCAGTGCGTCAACCGCATCCCGCAGGCGCGGGGCATGGGTTCCTCGTCCGCCGCGATCGTGGGCGGGGTGCTGCTGGCCCGGGCCCTGGTGGCGGACGGTGCCGACCGGATGGACGACGCGGCGGCGCTGCGCGTGGCGGCGCGGCTGGAGGGCCACCCGGACAACGTGGCGCCCTGCCTGCTCGGCGGGTTCACGATCGCCTGGACCGAGGCGGGCGGGGCGCGGGCGGTGCGGCTGGCGACCGCCGAGGGCGTACGTCCGACTGTTTTCGTGCCGGCCGAACGCGGCCTGACCGCGACCGCGCGGGCCGCGCTGCCGCCGCAGGTGCCGCACGCGGACGCGGCGTTCAACGCGGCCCGTTCGGCGCTGCTGGTGCACGCGCTGACGGCCGCGCCGGAGCTGTTGCTCCCAGCCACCGAGGACCGGCTCCACCAGGGCTTTCGTGCGCCCGCGATGCCGGGTACGGCGTCGCTGGTCGCGGGCCTGCGGGCGGCCGGGGTGGCGGCCGTGGTGAGCGGTGCAGGGCCCAGCGTGCTGGCGCTGACCCCTGTTCCGGAGGACTTCCACCCCGGGTCGGCGTGGCGCGCCGAGACGCTGGGCGTGGATGTCGGCGGTGCTCTTGCCAGAGGGGGTATGGTGGAACACGCCGAGCGGGGCCCTGTTGCCGCAGGTCGCACGAGTTGACTACGCTCAAGACCTAGCACAGCCGCGAAGCAAGCGATCTCTGCGGTTCGGCGCGCACCCCCGAGACTGTCGGCGATCTTGCCGGTCTCATCTCTCATCAAGGCACACGTCGAACAGCAGTTCTTCAGATCGGTGCACTCGCCGAGACCTACCCGTCATCGCCTGACGGGTCGGGACACCGTCGAGCTGCCGTGCTGCAAACTCCCGCGCCGCTCACGCGAAGCGGGTTCCGAGGGCACCCGGCCACCAGGCTGCAGACCCGGGTGGTCTTGGCTTTTTTCGACGGAAGGAATCCATTGAGCGACACCACCGACGTGACGTCGGGTGTTTCTGACGTCGCTGACGACGCCACCAGCGCCACGGTCACTCGTCGCCGCCGCGGCGGCACCGGGCTGTCCGCGATGCTGCTGCCCGAGCTGCAGAGCCTCGCCGCCTCCCTCGGCATCTCCGGCACCGCCCGGATGCGCAAGGGCGAGCTGATCGCCGCCATCACGGAGCGCCAGAGCGGCGGGGCCGCCCAGAGCGGCGGCGCTGCGGCCGCGGGCGCCCAGGGCGGGGCGACGCCGCGCCAGCGGGCTACGAACGGGGCCAAGGGCACGACCGCGGAGGCTGCGGCGGAGCGTTCCGAGGGGCGCCCGGCGTCGTCCGGAGCGGGCCAGGCGGCCGAGTCCCAGCCGGTCGCCGCGGCCCAGTCCGCGACGGCCCAGCCGGCGACCTCCCAGCCTGCCACCTCCCAGTCCGCGACCGCCCAGTCCGCGACGGCCCAGTCCGCGACTGCTCAGTCCGCGACGGCCCAGTCCGCGACTGCTCAGCCCGCGACGGCGGAGCCCGCCACCGAAGGCGACGGGGGCCGGCGGCGCCGCGAGTCCGGCGGCGAGCAGGGCGGCCGGGAGTCCGGCCAGTCCGAGGGGCGTGCCGAGGGTGAGCGCGGGGACCGCGGCGACCGGCCCGAACGCGAGCCGCGCAGCCGGGACCGTCAGCGCAACCAGCGGGGCGAGGGTAACGAGCGGGGCGAGCGCAACGAGCGGGGCGATCGTGGCCCGCGCAACGAGTCCCACGACTCCGACGACGAGAACGACGGCGGCGAGGGCGGACGGCGGAGCCGTCGCAGCCGCTTCCGCGACCGGCGGCGGGGTCGCGGCGACCGGGAGACCGGCGAGGGCCAGCGCGACGGCGGCCGCGAGCCCCACGTCGCCGAGGACGACGTCCTCGTGCCGGTGGCGGGCATCCTGGACGTGCTGGACAACTACGCGTTCGTCCGCACCACCGGCTACCTGTCCGGCCCGAACGACGTGTACGTCTCGATGTCGCAGGTCAAGAAGCACGGTCTGCGCCGCGGCGACGCGGTGACCGGCGCCGTACGCGCCACCGCCCGCGAGGGCGACTCGTCGCAGCGCCGGGACAAGTACAACCCGCTCGTGCGGCTGGACACCATCAACGGCATGGAGCCGGAGGAGGCCCGGCGCCGGCCGGAGTTCTACAAGCTCACGCCGCTGTACCCGCAGGAGCGTCTGCGCCTGGAGACCGAGCCGCACATCCTCACCACCCGGGTCATCGACCTGGTCATGCCGATCGGCAAGGGTCAGCGCGCGCTGATCGTCTCGCCGCCGAAGGCCGGTAAGACGATGGTGCTGCAGGCGCTGGCCAACGCGATCACCCGCAACAACCCCGAGTGCCACCTCATGGTCGTGCTGGTCGACGAGCGGCCCGAAGAGGTCACGGACATGCAGCGCTCGGTGAAGGGCGAGGTCATCGCCGCGACCTTCGACCGGCCGCCGTCCGACCACACCACGGTCGCGGAGCTGGCCATCGAGCGGGCCAAGCGCCTGGTCGAGCTGGGTCACGACGTGGTCGTGCTGCTCGACTCGGTGACCCGGCTCGGGCGCTCGTACAACCTGGCGGCGCCGGCCAGCGGCCGGATCATGTCGGGTGGTATCGACTCGACAGCGCTGTACCCGCCGAAGCGGTTCCTCGGCGCGGCCCGCAACATCGAGAACGGCGGCTCGCTGACCATCCTGGCGACCGCCCTGGTCGAGACCGGCTCGATGATGGACACGGTGATCTTCGAGGAGTTCAAGGGCACGGGTAACGCCGAGCTCAAGCTCGACCGGAAGATCGCGGACAAGCGGACGTTCCCGGCGGTCGACGTGTCGGCCTCGGGCACCCGCAAGGAGGAGATCCTGCTGGGCAAGGAGGAGCTGGCCATCGTGCACAAGCTCCGCAAGGTGCTCTCCTCGCTGGAGTCCACCGCGGCCCTGGATCTGTTGCTCGACCGGCTCAAGCAGACCCGGACGAACATCGAGTTCCTCATGCAGATCGCGAAGTCGACGCCGGGCGAGTAGTCGCCGGAGTGCACAAGGGAGCGGTCACCCGTCGGGTGGCCGCTCCCTTCGCGTAACAGCCTTGTCGATTGCGTGACACATCAACGTCGCACACGTTGTCTGACGCCGCGGGCTCTGCTGCAACTTGCACGTCCGGTTCGCGGCATTAGGACGGAATGCTGTCCTGTTCAGCGGTCCGTCCTCGTGCGAACCTCCCGGAGTCGAGTCGTGGGAGGCGCCGATGAACGTGCCCGGATACCGGGATCAACCGACCGAGCCGTGGGACCCGATCGCGCCCGTCGATCCCGGCGAGGCCGAGGACTTCCTGCGCCGCTGCTACACGGAGAACCCGAGGCTCGGCCCGGTGGAACCCCGCCTGGCCGTCGTGCGCGCGCAGATCGCGGCGACCGGCGGCTATGTGCACACCACCGACGAGCTCACGTACGGCGCGAAGATGGCGTGGCGCAACGCCAGCCGGTGCATCGGCCGGCTGTACTGGCGCAGCCTGGTGGTGCTGGACCGCCGCCGCGCGCGTACCGCCGACGAGATCTTCTCGCTGCTCGTGGCGCACCTGCAGCTCGCCGGTGGTGCCGGGCGCGGCACGGAGGGGCAGAAGGCGCCCGGCGCGATCCGGCCCGTGATCAGCGTCTTCGCCGCCGCCCAGCCCGGCCAGCCGTACGCCCGGGTGTGGAACGAACAGCTCATCCGGTACGCCGGGTACCGCCAGGCGGGCGGCGGCTGCGTGGGTGACCCGCGGCAGGTCGGCTTCACCGCCGCGATGCAGGGCTTCGGCTGGCGGGGCAAGGGTGAGGCGTTCGACGTGCTGCCACTGGCGATCGAGACACCCACCGAGGGCGTCCGCCTGTACGAGCTGCCCGACCGCGCGGTCCTGGAGGTACCCCTGTCCCACCCCGAGTACGGCTGGTTCGCCGAACTGGGGCTGCGCTGGCACGCCGTCCCCGCGATCGCCAACATGCGGCTGACCATCGGCGGGGTGCAGTACCCGCTCGCCCCGTTCAACGGCTGGTACATGAGCACCGAGATCGGCGCCCGCAACTTCGCCGACGCCGACCGGTACGACCTGCTGCCGACCGTGGCGGCCCGGCTCGGTCTCGACGTGAGCCGGGAGTCGACGCTGTGGCGGGACCGGGCGCTGGTCGAGCTCAACCGGGCCGTGCTGTATTCGTACGAGCGGGCCGGGGTGAAGATGAGCGACCACCACACCGAGTCGGCCCGGTTCGTGGCGCATCTGCGCAACGAGGAGAAGGCGGGCCGGGAGGTGCCCGCGGACTGGACGTGGATCGTGCCGCCGATGTCCGGATCGCTCACCCCGGTCTTCCACCGCTACTACGCCGAGATGGATCTGCGGCCCGCGTTCTATCTCGACGAGGAGGCGGCATCGCTGGCCCGCGACGGCACCCGGGGGTGTCCGTACCCGGGCTGATCAGGCGAAGCCGTTGACCGCGAAGTCGTCGCGGTGGCGCCAGGAGGCTTCGGTGCGTACGTGGTTCGCCCGTACCCATTTGAGGACCCGCGTGTCGAACTCGGCGGCGGGGATGCGGCCCGCGCTGCGCACCACGAAGCCCTCCGAGGTCTCGGCGTCGCGCTGGCCCGCCCACGCCGCGCGGGCCTCGCGCAGGCTGCCCCCGCGGTACAGCACCGGCACCATGGGCAGCTCCAGACGCTGCGCCCAGTCCACAGTGTCGTCCCAACCCAGCAGCGTGTCCGTCTCGTCCCAGATGCCGAAGACGATGAACACCCCCGGCAGATCCGTGTACGCGATGCTGCGCCGCGCCCACATCGACTCCCCGCACACCCGCCAGTGATCCGGGATGCGGTGCGAGGTCATCGCCCACAGCGCCTTCGCGGGACGGTCCCACGGCTGGGTGCCCGAGTCGAGCGAACGGGCGTACATGGTGTCGCGGGTGAAGGTGAGGTTGCCCCCGTCCAGCTTCTCCGTCACCACCAGCTCACCGTCCAACCAGGACAGATCGTCCTGGATCCGGTCGTCGCCGGTGGCGCCAGGGGAGTCGGGCAGGTGGAAGGTGCGGGGGTACTTCACCGTCAGAAGTCTCCCTCGGCCACCTGGAAGACTGTCAGGCCCAGCTCCCGCCACATCCGCACCACCTGCTGGCGGTCGTCGAAGACGCCGACCACCCGCCAGCGCTCCCGGATCTCGGTGTCGAAGATCTCCCGCTTGACGATCGAGTCCTTGCGGGAGTCGCCCTCCGGCCGCATGAATAGCGCCTCGTACGGCACGCCGACGTACAGCTCCAGCCACGCCTCGGTCTCCGCCCGGCACACCGCGTCGCGGCCGGAGCAGAAGACGATCGCGTTGCCTGCTGCGTGCATCGCCCGCACGGCCTCGATGACCGCGTGGTTCGGCCGGTCCTCGCCGACCCGGCGCCAGTCGAACGGGCTCCGCCCGTCCATCAGCGCGACAGTGCCGTCGATGTCGACCAGCACCACCGGCGGCAGCGTGTCGTCCGGCTCGTACACGACGCCGGGGCCGCCGCGCTCCACGTACGGCACCGGCAGCGGCAGGTTGCGCCCGGCCAGGTAGCGCTTGTGCATGCGGCGGATCGCGTCCTCGCCGACCCGGTCCTGCTCGTCGCGGACCGCGTCGCGGCGGATGCACTCGTCCAGCGGTACGTCGGTGAAGTCGTGCACCTCGAACGAGGCATTGAACCGGGCGGCCAGTTCCGCCCACTCCTTGACCGTCTTTCCGCGCAGGTTCGTGTCGTCGACGATCACATCGGCGCGGGCGCGCAGCAGCGCCTCCACGGCCGCCCGCTGGGCGTGGGTGACCTGCGCCTCCGCGGTCTGGGTGAACAGCCGCGTGCCGTGCAGCATGCGCCGCAGGTCATCCCGGTTCACCCGGACGACCTGCGGCTGCAGCTTGCGCGCGAAGGTGGTCTTCCCGGAGGCGGGCAGCCCGCGGGTGATCAGCAGCCTCGTCATTCCTCATCCACTCGGTTGGTCCGGTCGCCGGCCGGGCGGACCGCCTGCCACAGGCCCGGACGGTAGTCCTTGCCGTCGAGGCGCTGGAACAGGGCGCCCCGGTGCGGGCTGCGTACCGCCTGCGCCGCGAACTCGCGCCGGGACCAGCCGGTCGGCAGGTCCGCGACGATCCGGGCGTACTCGTCCTCGATCTGGGCCGCGAGCGCGTCCACCGCGGCGGTGAGTTCGGCCGCCACGCCCTTGACCCAGGCGTGGAACTCGTCCGGCAGCGGCTCGGTCAGCGCGTCCAGGCCGTCACCGGCCGCCAGCACCTCCCAGACGGTACGCGGGGTCAGACCGGTCACCAGGCGGTGCAGCCGGACGTACTCTGCATATTTGATCTTCACTCGCTCGTCGGTGTCCGTGAGGTGCACGACCAGGCCCTCGCGGCCCGCCCGCGGCGGCGCCGCGAGCGCCTCCGCCAGGGTGGCGTAGCCGAACGCATCGACCACCGGGCCGGGCCAGCCCGGCACCGCGGCCGGGCCGTGGGTGCGGCCGGTCGCGATCTCCACCGCGCCGAGCAGGATCAGGTCGTTCAGGCCGCCGTAGTCGACCACGATGCGGTTCTCCGGGTACACGATCTCGACCAGTACGGTCAGGCCGTCGGGCGGCGTGAAACCGGGGTACCGGCGGCGCAGCAGCGCGGTGGCGTGCTTGGCCTGGTCCGAGGCGAACGAGCCGCGCGTGGCGACGGCGACCGTGTCGCCGTCGCGGAAGATCACGCCGAGGCTGCCGTCGGCCTTGTCCGTCACGAACACCGGTGCCTCCGGGCGCAGCGCGGGAGCGTGCGACTCGGTGTGGTTGAAGAACTTCGGGAACGGCCGGGCCAGCACCCGCCCGGTCGTCTCGTCCACCACCAGTCCGCGGCAGGCCAGGGTCACCGGCGTCCAGGCGCCGGAGTACTGGCAGGCCTCGGTGTAGTTGTAGATCACGTACGGCCGCTCGGGGTGACGCTGCGTCCGCACGTGTCCGTTATCGACCGCCGAGGCCAGTTCGGCCAGGTCGAGGACGTCGGCCAGCAGCGTCATGACGGGGTCCTTCCGGGAGGTCTGCGGTGAGGGCCGCTCACGTTATCGGCGGCCGTGGGGCATACGCCTCCCGTTTTCGATCAAGAATTGACCCCGCCCGGGTCGTCGCTGGCGCGCGGGAATGCGGTGGGGGAGTGCGGCGTTGGGCAGGGCGTACCGGTGCCCGCCTCCTGATTTCTGCTCAACTGGGGTGGCATGGCACACTGGTTCATCGGCCAGCAGTAGGTTCCGGTTCACGCCCGAGCCGTCACGCCCACCGGGGCGGGCGGTGCCGACGGCGACCCGGCGACCTCACCATCGAGAGGGACCGACAGACATGAAGAGCGGCATCCACCCGGAGTACAAGGCGACTGAGGTCGTCTGCTCCTGCGGTAACACCTTCACGACCCGCAGCACCGTCAAGAGCGGCGAGATCCGCGTCGAGACCTGCAGCGCCTGCCACCCGTTCTACACGGGCAAGCAGCGCGTGCTGGACACCGCGGGCCGGGTCGCGAAGTTCCAGGCCAAGTACGCCAAGGTCAACGCGGGCAAGAAGAAGTAGCTTCGCCGACGGCGCCCGCCCCGGGAGATCCGGGGCCGGGCGCCGTTCGCATGTGTGCGGACCTGCGTGGGGAGAGAACGCGTGAGCAACGACCGGCTGACCACCCTGCTAGCGGAGTACGCCGAGCTGGAGAAGCGGATGGAGGACCCGTCCATCCACGCCGACCAGGCCCTGGTACGCCGGGTCGGGCGCCGCTTCGCCGAGCTGGCCCCGCTGCACGCCGCCCACGCCGAGCTGGAGGCCGCCCGCGCCGACCTGGTGGCCGCCCGGGAACTGGCCGCCGAGGACCCCGCGTTCGCCGGTGAGGCCGACGCGGTGGCGGCGACGCTGCCCGCCCTGGAGGAGCGGCTCGGCGAGATGCTCATCCCGCGCGACCCGCACGACGCCAAGGACGTGATCCTGGAGATCAAGGCGGGCGAGGGTGGCCAGGAGTCCGCCCTGTTCGCGGGCGACCTGCTGCGCATGTACACCCGGTACGCCGAGCGCCGCGGCTGGGTCGTCGAGGTCATCGACGCCCAGGAGTCCGACCTGGGCGGGGTCAAGGACGTCTCCGTGGCGGTGAAGACCAAGGGCATGCCCGAGGGCGGCCACGGCGTCTGGTCACGCCTGAAGTGGGAGGGCGGCGTGCACCGCGTCCAGCGGGTGCCGGTCACCGAGTCGCAGGGCCGCATCCACACCTCCGCCGCCGGGGTGCTCGTCCTGCCCGAGGCCGAGGACGTCGACGTGCAGATCGACGCGGGTGACATCCGGGTCGACGTGTTCCGCTCCTCCGGCCCCGGCGGGCAGTCGGTCAACACCACCGACTCGGCCGTCCGCATCACCCACCTGCCCACCGGCATCGTGGTCAGCTGCCAGAACGAGAAGAGCCAGCTGCAGAACCGGGAACAGGCCATGCGTATCCTGCGGGCCCGGCTGCTGGCCGTGGCGCAGGAGGAGGCCGACGCGGCCGCCTCGGACGCCCGCAAGGCGCAGGTGCGCACAGTGGACCGTTCGGAGCGCATCCGGACGTACAACTTCCCGCAGAACCGGATCACGGACCACCGGATCGGC
The DNA here is from genome assembly GCF_047159485.1 of Krasilnikovia sp. MM14-A1004. Classification (GTDB taxonomy): domain Bacteria; phylum Actinomycetota; class Actinomycetes; order Mycobacteriales; family Micromonosporaceae; genus Actinoplanes. Next base: position 941,838 of record NZ_AP038773.1, read on the forward strand.
TACACCGCGTACAACCTGGACCTGGCGCTCGGTGGCGAGCTGGACGGGGTGCTGGACGCCCTGGCCGAGGCCGACCGGGCCGCCCGCCTCGCCGGGGAGTCGGAGCTCAGCCGACGGCAGTGACGCTCAGCCTGCGGCGTGCCGTCTCGCAGATGAGCAGGTCACCGTCCAGCGTGCAGCCGTAGTCGGTGACCGCGTCGATGCTGCCGAGCGTGAACGTCTCGCCGGTGCCGGGGCGTACCCGGGTCACCACCGTGCGCCCGGCCGGGGTGACCGACGAGCTCAGCATCAGCTGGACCGTACCCGTTTCGTCCTCGACCGGTTTGCCGTCCAGCGTCGCGATGGGGCGGCCCGTGGCGGCGTCGATGATCCTCAGTGGCGATCCGTGGCCGCTGTCGATCGCCACCAGGCCGGGGCCGACGGTGCGGGTGAAGTCGCCGACGGCCTCCTGCCACCGTGCGGCGCCGGTGTCCCAGTCGTGGCCGGTGACGTCCCGATCGGTGGTTACGCAGAACACCGGGCCGCATCCGTCCACGCTGCCGGCGCGAATGTCCGTGCGCCAGCGTTCCCGCAGCGGCTGCCCGGCGTATCCGGCGATGATGGCCAGGGTCGGGGTCGAGTGCAGCACGTACAGCTGGTCGCCGTGCCATTCCAGGTGACTGAATGGGAATCCCGAGCCGGGCGGCCAGGCGACGGTCCCGCCGCCGATGTCCGCGCCGTCGTCCAGCCGGAGCAGGCGGGCCCGCCCGGCCCTGGTGACCGTGGCGACCCGGTCCGGCCGACGTGGGTCCGGCCCGATCGGGGAGACCATATCGGCTCCCGGCGTGGCGCGGCTCCACCGTTCCCGGCCGTCGCGGAGGCCGACCAGGCGTACCCGGTCAGCGCCCGGGCCGGTGCTGGGGTGATCGACCAGCAGCACGCCGTCGCGCGGGCCGGCCCAGGTGGGATCGCCCGCGCCGTGCCACAGTTCGGCGCCGGTCGCGGTGTCCACCGCTGTCGTCTGCGTGAACAGGTCCGGCAGCAGGACGCCGTCCCGTGGCCGTATCTCGCGCGGTGCGGACGGCAGCAGCACGACTCCGGACTCCGGCACCGCGATCACGTACGGGGCCCGGACGCCCAGCTCGCGGGACCAGCGCACCGCGCCGTCGGTGCGCCCGTACCCGGTGAGGCGGCGGACCGCTCCGCCGCTGTGCACCACGACCGTGTCCCCGGCCACCGCGAAGGAATCCTCCTCGCCGAGCGGGATGTCCCACAGCGCCCGCACCCCGCGCGGGGCGGGCGCGTGATCGGAGGAGGCGACCGTGACCAGGCACAGCACGGCGATCAGCGCCGCCATCGCGCGGCGCAGGTGGCGCCGGCCCCAGTCGGAGGCGCGCGGCGACGGAACGGGTGGGTCGTGGTCGTCGAGGCCGACGTACCCGAGTTCGATGACCGTCAAGCTCAACCGACCGCGGTGACCGTGAGTCGATCGTGCACCGATTGGCAGACCAGCAGATTCCGCTGGACCCGGCAGCCGTAGTCGGACGTCCCGTCGATCGTGCCGAGGTGGAACGTCTCCCCGGTCCGCAGATCCACCCTGCCCACCGCGGTCCGCCCGCCCGGTGACACCGTGCGGCTCAGCGCCAGCACTGCCGCGCCCGTGTCGTCCATGACGGGTTCGCCGTCGAGGGCGGCGACCGTCCTGCCGTCCTGCGCGTCGATGACCGTGTACTTCGAGCCCTCGGTGCCGTCCACCGCCAGCAGGTGGTCCCCGATCGACCGGGTGTAGTTGCTGGACCGGACGCGCCAGCGTTCGAGCCCGGTGTCCCAGTCGCGTCCGACGAGCGCGGCACCGGTGCTCATGCACCACACCGGCCCGCAGCCGTACGCGGCGACCGCGTCGGCATCGCGGACCCGCCACCGCTGCCGCAACGGCTGTCCGCCGTAGCCGGTCGCGGTCAGCCCGGTGTTCGTGCTCTGCATGACGGTCAGCTGCTGGCCGTGCCACTCCAGGCCGAGGAACGCGTTCGAGCCCGGAACGGCCGGCTCCGCGATCGTCCCGCCGCCGAGTTCCGCGCCGTCGGCCAGGCGCAGCAAGCGCACCTGCCCGGACGCGGTGACCGTGGCGACCCGGTCCGGCCGCCACGGGTCCGGACCGATCGTCGCGACCTGCAGGGCGCCCGGTGTGGCGCGGCTCCACAGGGTCCGCCCGTCGCGGCCGTTGACCAGGCGTACCCCGACCGCGGCGGCGCTGTCCGTGGCGTGGTCGACCATCAGCAGATGCTCACTCTCGCCGGGCAGATAGGCGAGGCTGGTCGCGGTGACGTCGCCGGGCGCGCGCCACAACTCCGCGCCGGTGGCCGCGTCGACCGCCACGGTCTCGGCGAAGAAGCTCTGCCGGTCGGCGGCGCCCGGCGTGGTCGGCAGGCTGCGCTCCCCGGAGGGCAGCAGCACGATCTCGGATCCGGCCGCCGCCATGATGAACGGTGCCGGGTGAGCCAGCTCGCGGGACCAGAGTTGCGTGCCGCGCACGAGGTCGTACCCGGCGAGCCGCTGGGTCGCTCCCTCGCTCAGGACCACCACCCTGTCCCTGGTCGTGGCGAAGGTGTCGCCTTGGAAGAAGAGGATCTCCCACTGGGCCCGCAGGCCGCGCGGCGCGGGCAGGTGATCCGACGCCGTCGCGGTGACCAGGCACAACGCGACCAGCAGCGCAGCGGTCAGGCGGCGCACATGACGCCGCCCCCAGTCCGCGGGGCGCAGCGGTGCCGGGTCCGGTAGCTCGTCGCCGCCGGAGCCCACGTAACCGAGCTCGATGACCGCCATGCGCTCAGGCCGGCTTCCGGTGCCCGGACGCGGCGGCCAGGGCGGCGGTCAGGGTACGGCCGTGCGTGCCCACCTCGGACCAGCCCGCGGCCACCCCGATCGGGGTGCCGGGCACCAGCGCCTGCCAGTTCTCGGCGGCGGCCGCGTTGGCGATCCGCCGGGACACCTCGGCGGCCTGGGTGTGCCCCGCGCCGGGCAGCACGATCACGAATTCGTCGCCCGCGAACCGCGCCACGAAGTCGCCGCGGCGCATCACCCGGCTCAGCACCCCCGCGATGCGCTGCAGCACCAGGTCGCCGGTGTGCCGGCCGTGCCGGGCGTTGACCTCGGTGAAGCCGACCAGGTCGCAGACGCCGACCGCGGCGCGCTCGCCGCGGGCCAGCATCGCGGCGACGTAGCGTTCCAGCTGGCGGCGGTTCGGCAGGCCGGTGAGCGGGTCGGTGAGGGTCTCGTCGCCGTACCGGCCGATGTCGCGCTGGGTCTCCTGGGCGTCCAGGCGGGCGGCGACCCCGTCCAGGAAGCCGTCGCGGAGCCGGTCGATGCGCTGGGCGGCGAGGCGGAACGCGTACCGGTCGGCGTGGTGGGCGGCGGCGTGGTCACCGGCCGAGGCGTGGCAGATGCTGCGCAGCCGGGCGGGCTCGGCGGGGCCGAGGATCTCCGGCGAGACCGGTACGGCGTCCAGCCGGCGCAGCGCCTCTGTCGGCCGTTGCGCGGCGATGTGCAGGCACACGCCGCCGAGGTGCTGCAGGTCGCGGGAGCGGACGCTGTCGCCGCCGTCGGCCAGCAGGGTGGCGATGTCCGCCCGGGTCGACTCGCCGAGGGCGGCGCGGCGGGCCAGCGCGTACCCGTAGACGGCCTTGCTGCTGGGGCGTAGCCGGGCGTCCGCGCCGGTGGCCACGTAGCGGGCCAGCTCGGCGTCGATGTCGCGCAGCACCCGCAGGCAGCCGTCGGTGTCGCCCTGGTGGTCGAGGGAGACCGCGTTGCGCAGCCGGATGCCGGGCGCGGCGAACAGCTCGCTGGCCATGCCGGAGGCCGCACCGACCTGCCGGGCCTGTTCGATCGCGGTCAGCGCGTGGCCGTGAAAACCCAGATACGAGTACGCCATGGCCAGGTCGTGCCAGCCCCAGGCGGTCTCCGCGTCGCCCTCGGGCACGGCCGCCAGCGACCGGGACGCCTGCACCAGATGGGTGACCCCCCGGTCCAGGTTGCCCTGCAGGTACGCGCCGAGCGCCGCGTACGCGTGCATCAGGCCCCGCAGGTACGGATCGGGGGTCTCGCGCACCGCGCCGGAGGCGGCCGTCATCGCCGGGCCCAGCTCGGCGACCCGGCCCAGGTTGATCAGCGCCCCGAAGCGCTGCACCAGCGCGTACGCCCGCGTCGTGGGGTCGGCCGTCACGTCGAGGACCCGGTCGAGCAGTGGCAGGGCCTCGGCCGACCGGCCACCCTGCTGCAACTGCCCCGCCTTGCGAAGCTCCTCGACGTTGTCCGCGAGCCGGTCCAACCAACTCACCGGCGGTCCTCCCCGGCATACGTTTGCCGAATCGGCGACCCGGCCGGCCACCCTCACATTCGACGTTTGATGATTATGCCGTGACGCCCGCCCACGAACACCCCTCGGTCGCGACAGAACGGGTGCGGCTCGTTCCGGCCCTGGCCGCGGCCAGCGCGGAACTGGCCGCCGCGGGCGTGGAATCGCCCCGGGTCGATGCCGAACTGTTGGCCGCGCACGTGCTCGGCGTCGGCCGGGGCCGCCTGGTCCTGATCGACACCGTCCGCGCCGACGAGCTGGCCCGTTTCGGGGAACTGGTGGCCCGGCGAGCCCGGCGGGTGCCGTTGCAGCACCTGCTCGGCACGGCCGCGTTCCGGCATCTGGACCTGGCCGTGGGCCCCGGCGTGTTCGTACCCCGGCCGGAGACGGAGCTGCTGGCCGGCTGGGGGATCGACCGGACCGCGCCCGGGGCGGTCGTGGTGGACCTGTGCAGCGGCACGGGCGCGATCGCCCTGTCGGTGGCGGACGAGGCGCGGCCCGGGCGGGTGCTGGCGGTGGAGCGGTCGCCGGAGGCGCTGGCGTACCTGCGGCGCAACGCGGCGGGACTCCCTCGGGTCGAGGTGGTGGAGGCGGATGTCACCGATCCGGGGCTGCTGGCGGAGCTGAGCGGGACCGTGGACGTGGTGCTGTGCAACCCGCCGTACGTTCCGCTCGGCACTGCCGTGCCGCCCGAGGTGGCCGAGCACGACCCGCAGGAGGCGGTGTTCGGCGGCGCCGACGGGCTGACCGTGATCCGCCCGGTGGTGGCGCTGGCCGCGCGGCTGCTGCGGCCCGGCGGGGCGCTCGGTATCGAGCACGACGACGTCCACGGCGACGCGGTGCCCGCGCTGCTGCGCGCGGACGGCCGGTTCGCCGCGGTCACGGCCCACCGCGACCTGGCAGGTCGGCCACGTTTCACCACGGCGGAGCGCGGCACGGGCGACGTGGCAGACTGCTCCCCGTGATGCTCTACGACTGCCGCACGGTCGCCGAACGCGACCGGGGGGTCACCGCGGCCATCGAGGCGGCCCGCAGCGGCGAACTGGTCGTGCTGCCCACCGACACCGTGTACGGCATCGGCGCGGACGCGTTCACCTCGCACGCGATCTCGGCGCTGCACACCGCCCGCCACGCGGAACGGCGGGTCCCCCCGCCCGTACTGGTCGGCTCCCGGCACACCCTCGAAGGCCTGGTCTACTCGGTGCCCAAGGCGGCGCGGGAGCTGGCGGACGCGTTCTGGCCGGGCGCCCTGACCATCCTGGTGGAACACTCGCCCAGCCTGCAGTGGGACCTGGGCGACACCGGCGGGGTGGTCGGCGTACGGATGCCGCTGCACCCGGTGGCGCTGGAGGTGCTGCGCGAGGTGGGTCCGATGGCGGTGACCACGGCGAACCGGGTCGGCGGCCCGGCGCCACGGACCGCGCAGGAGGCCCGCGAGCAGCTGGAGTACGCCGTACGGATCTATCTGGAGGCAGGCCCGGCGCACGACCCGGCGCCGAGCACGATCGTCGACGTCACCGGTGACGTGCCGCGGGTGCTGCGCGAGGGTGCGGTGCCGTTCGCCAAGCTGCGCGACGTCGTGCCGGACATCCTGCCGGCGGAGGCACCGGGGCCCGCATGATCGTCGCACCGGACGACGCCGGGATCCGGCGCGCCGTGCAGCTGCTGCGCGCGGGTTCCGTGGTCGCCTTCCCCACCGAGACCGTGTACGGGCTCGGCGCGGACGCCACCTCGGCCGACGCGGTCGCCGAGATCTACCGGCTCAAGCGGCGGCCCTCCTGGAACCCGCTGATCGTGCACGTCGCCGACGTGGCCCGGGCCCGCACGCTGGCCCGACGCTGGCCCGCGGTGGCGGACGAGCTGGCCGCCCGGTTCTGGCCGGGGCCGCTGACCGTGGTGGTGGAGCGGGCCGCCGGGCTGCCCGGCGACCTGGACACAGTCGCGCTGCGGATTCCCGCCCACCCGGTGGCGCTGCGCCTGTTGCGGGAGTCCGGGCTGGCCCTGGCCGCGCCGAGCGCGAACCGGTCGGAGAGCATCTCGCCGACAACGGCCCAGCACGTGCTGGGCAGCCTGCCCGAGGTGCCGCTGGTGCTGGACGGCGGCCCGTCGGCCTGCGGCATCGAGTCCACGGTCGTCGACCTGACGGTGTCGCCGCCGCGGCTGCTGCGCCCCGGTGCCCTGGGTCTGCGGGCGCTGCGCGAGGTGACCGGGCCGCTGACCCTGCCCGTCTCCGTTGCGGCCCGGGATGGTTCCGGCGACGGGACGGTGGTGGCGGACGGGGTCGCCCGGCCGTCGCCCGGGATGAGCCGTCGCCACTACGCCCCGCGCGCCCGGCTGATCCTGGCCGAGGACGTGGACGCGGTGCCGCGCGGCGGGCTGGCCGGGCCGGTCGCGGTGCTCACGTACGAGGGGCGCGGTCCCGGCGACGAGGTCCTGTCGGCCGATCCCAGCGAGTACGCGACGGACCTGTACGCCGCGTTGCACCGCCTCGATGACGCGGCCGTCGGCACGATCCTGGTGCAGGCCCCGCCGGACACCGAGGACTGGCTGGCGATCCGGGACCGGCTGGGACGCGCCGCGGCCTAGGTGTCCGCAGGGCGGACGGCGGCCCGAGGTGTCCCCTGTGGCGAGACGCCGCATGGCAGACTTCTCGGCGTGATGCACCCGTTCACCGTGCTGCATGTCTGCATGGGCAACATCTGCCGGTCGCCGATGGCGGAACGGCTGCTGGCGCGCAGCGTCCGCGACCGGGTGGCCGTACCCGCCGCCGGGGTCCGATCGGCGGCCGACGATCCCGCCGCGCGGCTGGTGCGCAGCGTCAGCGCGGGCACGGGCGGCTGGCACGAGGGCGAGGGGATGAACCCGCCCGCCGCGCGCCAGGTCCGCGCCCGGGGCGGTCTCGACACCGGGTTCGCCGCCCGCAAGCTGCGCGGCGAGCACCTCGACGAGGCCGATCTGGTGCTGACCGCGACCGCGGATCAGGTGGACTACGTCGTGGCGCTGCGGCCCGACGCGGCCGGGCGGACGTTCGTGCTGGGGGAGTTCGGGCGGTTGCTGGCCGGGGTGGACCCGGCCGCCCTGCCCGCCGCGTCCGGCGAGCCCGACGCGGTGTACGCCCGCGGCGTCGCCATCGTCGAGGCCGCCCACGCCCAGCGCGGCGGCCGCCCGCCGCAGCCCACCGACGACCTGGACGACCCGTGGGGCCGTGGCGACCAGACGTTCGCCCGCATCGCCGACGAGATCGAGGACGCGGTAGTCCCGTTCGCCGCGCTGCTGTTGCCCTAGCCGACCGCCCCTTCGCGGGCGTGCAGCTGCTCGGCGCCGCGGGCGATGTTGCGGGCCATCCCGCTGAACACGATCCCGTGGAATGGCAGCACCCCCGCCCAATACGCGTGCCCGGCCAGCCCGCGCGGCAGGAACACGGCCCGCTGCCGGTAGACGCTGCGTGCCGGGTCCGCCGGATCCGGCGCAGCGGTCATCTCCAGCCAGGCCCGGCCCGGCACCTTGAGTTCGGCGCGCAGCCGCAGCAGCCGTCCGGGCTCGATCTCCTCGACCCGCCACCAGTCCAGCGCCTCGCCGACGCGCAGCCGGTGCCGGTCCCGCCGCCCCCGGTGCAGACCCACGCCGCCCGCCAGCCGGTCCAGCCAGCCCCGCACCGACCAGGCCAGCGGGAACGAGTACCAGCCGTGTTCGCCGCCGACGCTCTCGATGACCTGCCACAGCGCGGCCACGGGGGCACGCACCGTCCGGCGGCGCAGGTCGACGTAGTTGTCCCCGCCGGACCACTCCGGGTCGCTGGGTATCGGTTCGGCCGCCGCGTCCCGGCCGGAGGCGCCCGACCACCGGGTCTCCACGTCCGCGTCCTTGATCTTCGTGAGGGCCAGCCGGACGGCCTCGTCGAAGCCGAGCACCTCGCCGGGCACGTACCCGGTGATGTCGTTCTCGTGGCCGACCGCCTCGTGGATCAGGCTGGCCACCAGGGGCCGGGCGATCGCGTTGGGCACCGGGGTGACCAGCCCGACCCAGTACGCGGACAGTGCCGGGGTGAGCACCCGCACCGGCACGATGATCCGGCGGTGCAGCCCCGCCACCCGCGCGTAGCGCCGCATCATCGCGGCGTACGTGAGCACGTCCGCGCCGCCGATGTCGAAGCCGCGGTTGACCTCGGCGGGCAGTTCCGCCGCCGCCACCAGGTAGCGCAGCACGTCGCGGACCGCGATGGGCTGGACCCGGTTGCGCACCCAGCGTGGGGTGACCATGACGGGCAGCCGCTCGGTCAGGTAGCGCAGCATCTCGAACGACGCGGAGCCGGAGCCGATGATCACCGCCGCGCGCAGCACCACCGTCGGCACCCCGCTGGCCAGGAGGATCTCGGCCACCTCGGCGCGCGAGCGGAGATGCGCGGACGCGGGACGGTCGCCCCCGACGCCGGATGTCGTGCTGGCGGAAGCCCTCCGTGCCGCCCGGCCGGGTGCTCCGTCGGCAGCAATGGCTCGGCCCGGCGGTTGGCCAGGTGTCGCGGCGGGGCTGGCCGCAACCTCATGCGGCTCGGGGCCGCCGAGATAGACGATGCGCCGCACCCCCGCCGCACGGGCCGCCGCCGCGAAGTTCGACGCCGCGTCGCGGTCCCGGCGCTCGAAGTCCCGGTGCCCCAGCGAGTGCACAAGGAAGTATGCGACGTCGACGTCCGCGAACGCGGCGGGCAGCGTTTCGGGCCGCGCCAGGTCGCCCCGGGCGATCTCCACCCCGCCCGCCCAGGGCGCGTCCCGCAGCCGCCGCGGGTCGCGCGCCAGGCACCGTACGGTGTGCCCGGCCGCCACCAGCCGCGGCGCGAGCCGCCCCCCGATGTATCCGGTGGCCCCGGTGACCAGACAGCGCATGTCCTCACTGTGCATGTCCGAGTGCACCGAGCGCAGCGAGGGCCGCGAGGACATGCCCGTTTGGCTCAGCATGCGGGGTCAACAGGCCATATGCTCGGTTCGCGGGGGCAGCGTCGCCGACGTAGGGGAGCGCCATGACAGCGGTTCTTGGTCGGGGCCGGGTCACCTTCTGGGGCCCGGACTTCGACGCGCTCGAACGCGAAGACCCCGAGATCGCCGAGGTGGTGGTCGGCGAGCTGGAGCGGTTGCGGGGCGGCCTGCAGCTCATCGCCAGCGAGAATCTGACCTCGCCCGCGGTGCTGGCGGTGCTCGGCTCCACGCTGACCAACAAGTACGCCGAGGGCTATCCGGGGCGCCGCTACTACGGCGGGTGCGCCGAGGTGGACCGGGCCGAGCAGCTCGGCATCGACCGCGCCAAGGACCTGTTCGGCGCCGCCCACGCGAATCTGCAACCCCACTCCGGCGCGTCGGCCAACCTGGCGGCGTTCGCGGCGCTCGTGCAGCCCGGCGACACCGTACTGGCGATGGGTCTGCCGCACGGCGGGCACCTGACGCACGGCAGCAAGGCGAACTTCAGCGGCAAGTGGTTCCAGACCGTCGGGTACTCGGTGCGCCCGGACACCGAGTTGATCGACTACGACGAGGTGCGGGACCTGGCCCGGGCACACCAGCCCAAGATGATCATCTGCGGGGCGACCGCGTACCCGCGGCTGATCGACTTCGCGGCGTTCCGGGAGATCGCCGACGAGGTGGGCGCCTACCTTCTGGTGGACGCCGCGCACTTCATCGGCCTGGTGGCCGGGCGGGCGGTGCCCTCGCCGGTGCCGTACGCCGACGTGGTGACCTGCACGACCCACAAGGTGCTGCGCGGGCCGCGGGGCGGCATGATTCTCTGCCGTGAGGAACTCGCCCCGCGCATCGACAAGGCGGTCTTCCCGTTCACCCAGGGCGGGCCGATGATGCACGCCATCGCCGCGAAGGCGGTCGCCCTGCGGGAGGCGGCACTGCCCGAATTCCAGATGTACGCCCGGCAGGTGGTCACCAACAGCCAGGCCCTGGCGGCCGGGCTGGCGGCCGAGGGCATGCGCCCGGTCTCCGGGGGCACCGACACTCATCTGGCCCTGGTCGACCTGCGGGATACCGGGGTGAGCGGGCGTGACGCCGAGGCGCGGTGCGAAATGGCCCGGATCACCCTGAACAAGAACGCGGTCCCGTACGATCCGGAGCCGCCGGCGGTGGCGTCCGGCATCCGGGTGGGCAGCCCGTGCGTGACCACCCAGGGCATGCGCGAGGGGCAGATGCGCCGGATCGCGGGCCTGATCGCGGCCGCGGTCGGCGCGGACCCGGCGACCTCGGGTGGCGCGGTGCGGCTGCGCGACCTGGGTGACGAGGTGACGGACCTGGTGTCGGAGTTCCCGGCGTACCCGGAGACAGGGGTGGAAGCGTGACCGAGGAGCAGATCCAGCTGGGGGTGCCCCGGCAGGGCGGCGACCCGGACGACACGCCGTTGCCGGATCTGCCGCCGCTGCCCGCCGATCCGCGGTGGAAGGTCGAGCACCTGCCGCTGCTGACCGCGATCTCGGTGGCCCTGCTGCTCTGCGCGGCCTCTGTCGGCTTCGTCGTGGGTGGTCCGGTGGTGGCGCTGGGCGCGGCGGCCGGGGTGGCGATCGTGACTGTCAGCTACACGCTGACGACCCTGGCCCTGGCCTGGGCGGACACGGTACGCCCCGCGCTGGTCCTGCCGGTCGGCCTGGGCGCGTACACGCTGAAGTACTCCCTGCTCGGCGTGATCCTGGCGGTTCTCGTCGGCTCGGGCTGGCGCGGCGGTGTCGCGCTGGGATGGGGGGTGGTGGCCGGGGTCGTGGTGTGGACGGCCGCGCAGGTGTGGTGGGTGCACAAGGTGGCCCCCCGGAAGTGATCTTCTGCACCGGGCGGCCGCTTGACGGGACGGCGATCCGGGGTCGATTCCCCGAATCGGTGATCCGGGCCGCGCGGAGTTGTCCAGTTCTGGCGCGAGGGGAGTACCGTGTCCCTCCAGTTGCGAGACCCCCAACGCCTGGACAACTGCGGTTGTGCGGGGGGTCCCGCTTAGCCTGGCCTGAGCGGCTGATAAGGTTCGGCCGTCATGACCGGTCAAGGCCCCAAACACGATCCCCGCGGTGACGACGGTCCACCCCCACCCGACTCGGGTATGGGGATGACGGCGCTCACCTATCTCATTGCGGGCATGTTGGTGTGGGGCGGGATCGGTTGGCTGGTCGACCACTGGGTCGGGACCAGGGGCATTTTCGCCGGCATCGGCTGTGTCGTTGGGATCGGCGGCGGTGTCTACCTCATCGTGCGCCGCCTGGGCGCCTGACAGGAAAGGGCTACGGTGATCGGTCAGTCGATGGTCCTCGCCGGGGAAGTTCCGTTCCCACCGAGTGTGGAGGACTTCTATCCGCCGAGCATCCTGCCGTGGGGACAGCACTCGGTCTGGTTCACGAAGATCACGTTCCTGGTCTGGCTCACCACCGCGCTGATCATCGTGTTCTTCCTGGTGTCCAACCGGAAGCCGAAGCTGGTCCCGACCAAGAAGCAGTGGCTCGCCGAGAGCGTGTACGGCTTCGTGCGGAACAACATCTCGGTCGACATGATCGGTCCGCGTGGGGTGAACTTCGCGCCGTACCTGACGACGCTGTTCTGCTTCATTCTGCTGAACAACTTCTGGGGCATCGTCCCCTTCGTTCAGATCTCCCCGAACTCGCACATCGCCTTCCCAGCGGTGCTCGCGGTGCTGAGCTACGTGATGTTCATCTGGGTGGGCATCCGGCACCACGGATTCGTGAAGTACTTCAAGACGGCTCTGATGCCGCCGGCGCCGTGGTTCATCCTGCCGCTGCTGATCCCGATCGAGTTCTTCTCGACCTTCCTGGTGCGCCCGTTCTCGCTGGCGGTCCGACTCTTCGCGAACATGTTCGCGGGTCACATGCTGCTGCTGGTGTTCACGCTCGGCGGCTTCGCGATGATCAATGCGAACGTCTGGTTCGCGCCGTTCTCCATCGTGTCGTGGGTGATGTCGATCGCCCTGACCTTCCTGGAGTTCCTGGTCATCGTGCTCCAGGCCTATGTGTTCACGGTGCTGACCGCGAGCTATGTGCAGGGCGCACTCGCCGACGAGCACTGAGCTGTATCCCGCAACATCCCGTTGTCGTCCCGCGTGAGAGTCACGCGAGATCTCAGGAGGAACTGAAAAATGGTTCTCGCCGAAGTTGTTGGTAGCACCGCGGCCATCGGTTACGGCCTCGCGGCCATCGGCCCCGGCATCGGTGTCGGCCTGGTGTTCTCGGCCTACATCCAGTCGACCGCCCGCCAGCCGGAGTCGTCGCGCCTGACCCTGCCGTACGTCTGGATCGGCTTCGCCGTCGTCGAGGCGCTGGCGCTGCTGGGTATCGCGTTCGGCTTCATCTGGGCCGGCAACCCCGTCGGCTGACCGCCGTCCTGACGGGAGGTGTCCATTGATCACTTCGTTGAAGGTGCTGGCTGAAGAGCCTGCGCACAACCCGATCATTCCGTTCTGGCAGGAAGTCGTCATCGGGACGATCGCGTTCGGACTGCTCTGCTTCGTACTGATGAAGTTCGTCTTCCCGCAGATGGAGAAGACCTTCGCGGCGCGGGTGGACGCGATCGAGGGCGGGATCAAGCGGGCCGAGGCCGCTCAGGCGGAGGCCAACGCGCTGCTCGAGCAGTACCGGGCGCAGCTCGGTGAGGCGCGCACGGAGGCCGCTCGCATCCGCGACGAGGCCCGGGCCGACGCCGAGGCGATCCGTCAGGACGTCCTCGCCAAGGCGCGGGAGGAGTCCGAGCGGATCATCGCGGCGGGCAACGAGCAGCTCGCGGCTCAGCGTGAATCCATCGTGCGGGACCTGCGCTCCGAGGTCGGCACGCTGGCGGTCGACCTGGCCGGCCGGATCGTGGGCGAGTCGCTCGCCGACGAGGCCCGGGCGCGCGGCACGGTGGACCGGTTCATCGCCGAGCTCGACGCGGCCGGCTCCGCGGGCGGGCGCTGATGTCGAGCGTGACCCGCGAGTCGTTCGCGGACGCGACCGACAAGCTCGCCGCCGCCTCGGCCACGGCCACGGCTGCGCAGCTCGCCTCGGTCGCCGACGAGATCCTGTCGGTGGCCCGGCTGCTGCGGGGCGAGCCCCGGCTGCGGCGGGCCCTGACGGACCCGTCGCGGTCGGCGGACGACCGGGCCGGGCTGCTGGGCTCGCTGCTCACGGGCAAGGTCGACGCCACCACGGCGGCCGTCCTCACCGCGCTGGTCCGGGGCCGCTGGTCGGCGCCGAACGAGCTGTGGGATGCCACGGAGCGCCTCGGCGTCGACGCGGTGCTCAGCTCCGCGCAGCGCGCGGACGAGCTGGCCGAGGTCGAGGACGAGCTGTTCCGTTTCGGGCAGGTCGTGGCGGCCAACCCCGCCCTGGCGGTCACTCTCGGTGACCCCGGTGCGCCGCTCGAACGCCGGGTTAAGCTGGTCCAGGACCTGCTCAAGGGCAAGGTCCGGGTGGCCACGGGCAAGCTGGTCGAGGTGGCCCTCGAAGGATTCGGCGGCCGCAGCTTCGAAGCGTCACTGAGCCGGCTGGTCGAGCTGACCGCGGCGAAGCGGGACCACGAGGTCGCGTACGTGACGGTGGCGAAGGTCCTCAGCGACGCCGAGGAGCAGCGACTGGCCAGCACCCTGTCCGACAAGTACGGCCGGCAGGTCTCGCTGAAGGTCGAGGTGGATCCGTCCGTCATCGGCGGTGTCAGCGTTCGGGTCGGCTCCGACCTCTACGACGGCACGATCCTGCGGCGGCTCAACGCGGCGCGGCAGGCGTTCGCTAAATAGTTCTTCCCGCATCGCGCGCCGGGGACGGCCGCGAGCACAGGCCCCTCGGCGGCGGTGACGTCCCGAGCACGAACAGAGAAGGCAGAGGATGGCCGAGCTGACCATCTCCTCGGACGAGATCCGGGGGGCGCTAGAGCGCTACGTCTCGTCCTACACGCCCGAGGTCTCCCGTGAGGAGGTCGGCATCGTTGCGGATGCGGGCGACGGCATCGCGCACGTCGAGGGCCTGCCCTCGACGATGGCGAACGAACTGCTCGAATTCTCCGACGGCACCCTGGGTGTCGCCCTGAACCTCGACGTCCGTGAGATCGGCGCCGTGGTCCTGGGTGACTTCGCGGGCATCGAGGAGGGGCAGCAGGTCAAGCGGACCGGGCGCGTCCTCTCCGTTCCGGTCGGTGACGCGTTCCTGGGCCGCGTCGTCGACGCGCTGGGCAACCCGATCGACGACCGCGGCGAGATCGCCAACGAGAGCTTCCGCGAGCTGGAGCTGCAGGCGCCGAACGTCATGGCCCGCCAGCCCGTGAAGGAGCCGATGCAGACCGGCATCAAGGCGATCGACGCCATGACGCCGATCGGCCGCGGCCAGCGCCAGCTGATCATCGGCGACCGCAAGACCGGCAAGACCACGGTCGCGCTCGACACGATCATCAACCAGCGCGCCAACTGGGAGTCCGGCGACCCGAAGAAGCAGGTCCGCTGCATCTACGTGGCGATCGGCCAGAAGGCCACCACCATCGCGTCCGTCAAGGGCACGCTGGAGGAGAACGGCGCGATGGAGTACACCACCATCGTCGCCGCCCCGGCCTCCGACCCGGCGGGCTTCAAGTACATCGCCCCGTACACCGGCTCGGCCATCGGCCAGCACTGGATGTACAACGGCAAGCACGTCCTCATCGTCTTCGACGACCTGACCAAGCAGGCCGAGGCGTACCGCGCGGTGTCGCTGCTGCTGCGCCGCCCGCCGGGCCGCGAGGCGTACCCGGGTGACGTCTTCTACCTGCACTCCCGGCTGCTGGAGCGCTGCGCGAAGCTCTCCGACGAGCTGGGCGCGGGCTCGATGACCGGTCTGCCGATCATCGAGACGAAGGCCAACGACATCTCGGCCTACATCCCGACCAACGTCATCTCCATCACCGACGGCCAGATCTTCCTGGAGTCGGACCTGTTCGCCTCGGGTGTGCGCCCGGCCATCAACGTCGGCACCTCGGTGTCCCGGGTCGGCGGTTCGGCGCAGGTCAAGAGCATGAAGCGGGTCTCCGGCCGGCTCCGCCTCGACCTGGCCCAGTTCCGTGAGCTGGAGGCGTTCTCCGCCTTCGCGTCCGACCTGGACAAGGCGTCGCGGGCCCAGCTGGAGAAGGGCGTACGCCTGGTCGAGCTGCTCAAGCAGCCGCAGTACTCGCCGTACTCGGTGACCGACCAGACGATCGTCATCTGGGCGGGCACCACCGGCCAGCTCGACGACATCCCGGTCGGCGACGTGCGGCGCTTCGAGGGCGAGCTGCTGCAGTGGCTCAAGCGGCACCGCAGCGACACGTACCAGGCGATCGAGTCCTCGAACAACCTCACCGACGACCAGGTCACGAGCCTGGAGTCCGGTGTGGCCGAGTTCAAGCCGCTGTTCAAGCAGGGCGACACGGGCCTGAAGCTGCACGAGGCTCCCGCCGAGGCGCTGGCCGAGGGCTCCGAGTCGCACGAGACCGTGACCCGCGAGGTCCGCGGCCAGGACGCGAGCTAAGCCATGGCCGGTCAGGTACAGGCCCTGAGGCGGCGCATCCGCACCGTCCGGTCGACCAAGAAGATCGCCAAGGCGCAGGAGCTGGTGGCGACCAGCCGCATCGCCCGGGCGCAGGAGCGGGTGGCGGCGGCCCGGCCGTACGCGGAGGCCATCACCGGCGTGCTCACGGCGCTGGCGTCCCACGCCAGCGTCGACAACCCGCTGCTCGTCCCGCGCGAGCGGGTGCGCCGGGCCGGTGTCCTGCTCGTCACGAGCGACCGCGGCCTGGCCGGCGCGTACAACGCCAACGCGATCCGTACGTGTGAGCAGCTGATCTCGCGGCTGCGCGCGGACAACAAGGACGTCGCGCTGTACGTGATCGGCCGCAAGGGTGTCGGCTACTACCGGTTCCGCAACCGGCCGATCGCGGCGAGCTGGACCGGCTTCTCGGAGCGACCGAGCTTCGAGGACGCCCGGCGCGTCGGCGAGTCCCTGCTGGAGGCGTTCGTCGCCGGCGCGGACGACGGCGACGAGCACCACGGGCCGGACGGCATCCAGGGCGTCGACGAGCTGCACATCGTCAGCACCCGGTTCCAGTCGCTCATGACCCAGACCGCGGAGCCGCACTTCCTCGCGCCGATGCACGTGGAGGACCGCGAGCGCGAGCCGGGGCACCGGGCGGCGTACGAGTTCGAGCCCGAGGCCGAGGAACTGCTCGACGCGCTGCTGCCGAAGTACCTCAACACGCGGATCTACGCGGCGTTGCTGGACTCGGCTGCCAGCGAGTCGGCCTCGCGGCGCCGGGCGATGAAAAGCGCGTCCGACAACGCGGACGACCTGCTCAAGCGGTACACGCGCGAGATGAACTCCGCGCGGCAGGCTGCGATCACCCAGGAAATCAGTGAGATTGTCGGCGGCGCCAACGCGCTGGCCGCGGCGGGAAGTGATGTGTGATGACTGCTGTAGCTGAGCCCACCAAGGCGGAGACGGGCGTCGGCCGCGTCGTCCGGGTCATCGGCCCGGTCGTCGACGCCGAGTTCCCGCGCGACGCCATGCCGGACATCTTCAACGCGCTGCACGTCGAGGTGACCCTCTCCGAGGGCACCAAGAAGCTGACCCTGGAGGTCGCCCAGCACCTGGGTGACAACGTGATCCGGGCGATCTCGATGCAGCCGACCGACGGCCTGATCCGTGGCGCCGAGGTGTCCGACACCGGTGCCCCGATCTCGGTGCCGGTCGGTGACGTGACCAAGGGCCACGTCTTCAACGCCCTCGGCGAGGTGCTCAACGCCGACCCGAAGACGCTGCAGGTCACCGAGCGCTGGCCGATCCACCGCAAGCCCCCGGCGTTCGCCGAGCTGGAGCCGAAGACCGAGATGCTGGAGACCGGCATCAAGGTGCTCGACCTGCTGGCGCCGTACGTGCGCGGTGGCAAGATCGGCCTGTTCGGCGGCGCGGGCGTGGGCAAGACGGTGCTCATCCAGGAGATGATCATCCGAGTGGCCCGCAACTTCGGCGGTACCTCTGTGTTCGCGGGCGTCGGTGAGCGCACCCGTGAGGGCAACGACCTCATCCTGGAGATGGGCGAGAGCAACGTTCTCGACAAGACCTCGCTGGTCTTCGGCCAGATGGACGAGCCGCCGGGCACCCGCCTGCGGGTCGCGCTGTCCGCCCTGACCATGGCGGAGTACTTCCGGGACGTCCAGAACCAGGAGGTGCTGCTCTTCATCGACAACATCTTCCGGTTCACCCAGGCCGGTTCCGAGGTGTCCACGCTGCTCGGCCGTATGCCGTCCGCGGTGGGTTACCAGCCGACCCTGGCCGACGAGATGGGCGAGCTGCAGGAGCGCATCACCTCCGTCCGCGGCAAGGCCATCACCTCGCTGCAGGCGATCTACGTGCCCGCCGACGACTACACCGACCCGGCGCCGGCCACCACGTTCGCCCACCTGGACGCGACCACCAACCTGGAGCGGTCCATCTCCGACAAGGGCATCTACCCGGCCGTGGACCCGCTGGCCTCCAGCTCGCGGATCCTGGCGCCGGAGTTCGTCGGTGCCGAGCACTACGCGGTCGCCCGTGAGGTGCAGCGGATCCTGCAGAAGTACAAGGACCTGCAGGACATCATCGCCATCCTCGGTATGGACGAGCTCAGCGAAGAGGACAAGGTCACGGTGCAGCGGGCCCGCCGCATCGAGCGCTTCCTGTCGCAGAACACGTACGCGGCCGAGCAGTTCACCGGCGTCGCCGGCTCGACGGTCCCGCTGAAGGAGACCATCGAGGCCTTCAAGAAGATCAGCGAGGGGGAGTACGACACCTTCCCCGAGCAGGCGTTCTTCATGTGCGGTGGCCTCGAGGACCTCGAGCGCAACGCGCACGAGCTGATGAAGGGCTGACATCCGGTATTCTCCGTGAGCCGCGCCGATCCGATCGGCGCGGCTCACGCGTTTCTCCCACCGCCCGTGGTGCGTTTGACCAGGGGCCGGGCGGGAACTCGGGGGCCAACGGCGGCACCCGTGATCGGTACTCTGGATGTCAGTCTTGCGCGGGCCTGCGACCATGTCGGGGGTCGCGGGGATCGATCGGCATGGTTGGGGATCGAGTGGCGAAGAGCGGTAAGCCGAAGAGCGGACGACGCGCACCGGTGTGGGCGCGTCTGTGCGCGATCTTCGGGTCCGTCCTGATGGTGGTCAGCGGCGGCCTGCTCGTGAGCGGCCAGGTGCTCTACGCCCGGTACGCCGGTGCCGTGCAGCAGAAGACGCTCTTCGGGGACCCGCCCGCCGGCGGGAAGCCACGGAAGGTCAGCGACATCAAGGGTCCGCTGAACATCCTGCTCGTGGGCATCGATCCGCGGGACGCGAACACCGCCCCGCTGTCCGACTCGATCATCGTGGTGCACGTGCCGCCGGGGCTCAAGGAGGCGTACCTCTTCTCCATCCCGCGTGACCTGCTGGTGGAGATCCCGCCGTTCCCGAAGACCGGCTTCAACGGCGGCACTTCCAAGATCAACGCCGCGATGTCGTACGGCAGTTCCGTCGGCAACGGCAAGCACGACGTCGCCCAGGGATTCGACCTGCTGGCCAAGACGGTCAGCCGGCTCACCGGCATCCAGAAGTTCGACGCCGGGGCGATCATCAACTTCGGCGGCTTCAAGAAGATCGTGGACGCCATGGGCGGCGTCACCATGACGATCGACCAGGACGTGAAGTCCGAGCACCTGCAGCCCGACGGCAAGCCCCGCCCGCGGCTGGCCAGCTGCGCGGACAACCACTGCGCCCACCCGTACTACGGCCCGCAGGCGCAGTACAAGAAGGGCACGTACCACCTGGAGGGCTGGCAGGCCCTCGACTACGTCCGTCAGCGGTACGGCCTGAAGAACAGCGACTACGACCGCCAGCGGCACCAGCAGCAGTTCATCAAGGCCATGGCGAAGCAGGCGCTCAGCGCGAACGTCGTCACGAACCCCGCCAAGCTGGACGCCATCCTGCGCGCCGCCGGTCAGTCGCTGATCTTCGACGGCCAGGGGCACAACGTCATCGACTGGGGCCTCGCACTGCACGGCATCAACTCGGAGAGCATGACGCTGGTCAAGCTGCCGGGCCACTCGGTCTTCAACGGCAAGGCGTACCAGGGCGAGGCGTTGGACCCGAGCGCCCAGGACTTCTTCGCCTCGGTCCGGGACGACACGATCACGTCGTTCATGGTCAACCATCCGGAATTCATCAACCGCACCTCCTGACTCGGAACGTGGCGGTCGCCACCCGGAGTTCTTCGGAGTCAACGCGGCGTTTAGAATTCACCCCATCGGTTCCAGCGGGCCCAACGAGGAGACAGCGTGGCCAACCAGCTGCACGTCCAGGTCGTCGCCGTCGAGGAGAAGATCTGGTCCGGCGAGGCGGAGATGCTCGTCGCCCGTACCACCGAGGGCGAGCTCGGGGTTCTGCCCGGTCACACCCCGCTGCTGGGCCAGCTGAAGGAGCCCTCCCAGGTCCGCGTCAAGCTCGCCGGTGGCGAGCAGCTGACGTACGACGTGGCCGGCGGCTTCCTGTCGGTCCGCGAGGACGGCGTGACCGTACTCGCCGAGAGCGCCACCGCCGCCCTCCCCGACGCGCGCTGAGCCCCGGATGCGGATTCTGGAATTCCTCGGAATCTGCGCCGTCACGCTGCTCGTCCTGCTCCTGGCCCTGTTCCTGCGCCGCCGCCTGCTGATGCGGGGCGGCGGCACCATCGCGTTGCAGGTCCGCGTCCACACGCTGGTCCCGGGTCGCGGCTGGTCCGCCGGGATCGGCCAGTTCGTGGGCGACGAGTTGCGCTTCCACCGCATGTTCAGCTTCGCGATCCGGCCGAAACGGGTGCTCAACCGCCGGGAGCTGACCGTGGACCGCCCCCGGCTCCCGGAGGGTGCCGAACGCCGTCCGATCCCCGGGCACTGGGTCGTGCTGAGCTGTGCGACACCCGGTGCCTGCGTGGAGATCGCCATGGCGGAGTCCACCGTGACGGGCTTCCTGTCATGGCTGGAGGCCGGCCCGCCCGGCAGCACCGCCCGGCGCCCGGCCGTCGCCCCCCGCCCCGCCGAACACTGAGCGGCCCGCCGGGGCGAGCCCCGAGCGGCCCGCCGGGGCGGGCACTCAGGCCTTGGCGCCGCCGGGGACCCACTTCACGTCGCCGTCCGGGTTCGCGCTGCGCGCGAGGATGAACAGCAGGTCGGACAGGCGGTTCAGGTACTTGGCGGGCAGCTCGCTGGTCCGGTCGCCCTCCGTGGCGATCAGGGCCCACGCCGAGCGCTCCGCGCGGCGGGCCACCGTACGGGCCACGTGCAGCAGGGCGGCTCCAGGGGTGCCGCCGGGCAGGATGAAGGAGTCGAGCGCGGGCAGCCGCTCGTTGTACTCGTCGCACCAGCCCTCAAGGCGGGTCACGTACGCCTCGGTGATCCGCAGCGGCGGGTACGGCGGGTCCTCGCTGATCGGGTTGCACAGGTCCGCACCGACGTCGAACAGGTCGTTCTGCACCGCGGTCAGCACCCGGCGGACGTCCTCGGCCAGCCCCCCGAGCGCCAGCGCGACCCCGAGGGCGGCGTTGCACTCGTCCGCGTCGGCGTACGCCGCGATCCGCGGAGCGGTCTTGTCGGCGACCTCGTTGTTGCCCAGGCGGGTCTGCCCGGCGTCGCCGGTGCGGGTATAGATGCGGGTCAGGTGGACGGCCATGGGCCCACCCTACGGGCCGGCGTCCCGGGTCACGCCGAAGGCCCCGCTGTGGGGCCCGGCGGGCCCGCAAGCCCTACCATGGCCCGCGTGGATGTGATCAGGGTCAAGGGCGGGGCGCGCCTCGCCGGGGACGTCACGGTCGACGGCGCGAAGAACTCCGCGCTCAAGCTCATGGCGGTCACCCTGCTGGCCGAGGGCCGCAGCGTGGTGGAGAACGTCCCGCGCATCACCGACATCGCGATCATGGGCGAGGTGCTGCGCCGGCTCGGCTGCCAGGTGGAGCTGGAGGGCGGGGTCGCCACGATCGACGTACCGGCCGTGCCGGGCTGCGAGGCGGACTACGACCTGGTGCGGCGGCTGCGCGCCTCGATCTGCGTACTCGGACCGCTGCTGGCCCGGCGCGGCGACGTCCGCGTCGCCCTGCCCGGCGGTGACATGATCGGTTCCCGCGGCCTGGACATGCATTTCTCCGGGCTGGCCCGGATGGGCGCGGAGATCTCCGGGGAGCACGGCTTCGTCATCGCCTCGGCGCCCGGCGGCCTGCGCGGCGCGAAGATCTGGCTCGACTTCCCCAGCGTGGGCGCGACGGAGAACCTGCTCATGGCCGCCGTGCTGGCCCGTGGCGCTACGGAGATCGACAACGCGGCCCGCGAGCCGGAGATCGTCGACATCTGCGAGATGCTCAACGCGATGGGCGCGCGCATCTCCGGCGCGGGCACCTCCACCCTGCAGATCGAGGGCGTGGACGCGCTGCGCCCGGTGCGGCACACCACGGTCGGCGACCGGATCGTCGGCGGCACGTGGGCGTTCGCGGCCGCGATGACCCGCGGGGACGTCACCGTGCACGGGGTGCGCCCGGAGTTCCTCGACATCGCGCTGGACAAGCTGGTCTCGGCGGGTGCGGTGGTCGATCCGGGGGAGAACAGCTTCCGGGTACGGATGGCCGACCGTCCCACGGCCGTGGACGTGGTGACCCTGCCGTTCCCCGGGTTCGCGACGGACCTGCTGCCCATGGCGCTGGGACTGGGCGCGGTGAGCCACGGCTCCTCGCTGATCACGGAGAACATCTTCGACGGCCGGTTCATGTTCGTGAACGAGATGGTGCGGCTTGGCGCCGACATCCGTACCGATGGCCATCACGCGGTGGTGCGGGGCCGGGAGCGGCTGTCCGGGGCGCCGGTGCAGGCCACGGACATCCGGGCCGGTGCGGGGCTGGTCATCGCCGGGCTGTGCGCGGAGGGCATGACAGAGGTGGGTGAGGTGCACCACATCGACCGCGGCTACCCCGACTTCGTGGCCGACCTCGCCAAGCTCGGGGTGGACGTGGAACGGGCCCAGGTCGCCGAGCCCCGGTACGGCTTCTGACCGCTCACAGGGCCGCGCTGCCGCCGACGAGGCGGCGGGCCTCCTCCAACTCCTCGGCGAAGACCAGGATGAGGACGCGGCCGTCGCGGCGGTGCGCGTACGTGGCGCGGATGCCCGCGTCGGCCAGTAGTCCGCGGATGTCGTCGGCGAGTTCCGCGTCGTCCGCGACCGCAGCGGGGCCGAGCAGGCCGTAGTCGTCGCCCGTGTCGAGGATGGCGCGACGGTCCCGCCCGCGGGAGCGCGGCCGGTACGGATCGTCGTCGCCGGTCCATTGCAGGCCCATCCGCCAGAAGACCGTGCCGAGGAAGCCGACCAGGACGACGGCCACCAGCGGTCCGATGAGGTACCAGCCGTCGCTCGTGGCCATGAGCACAGTCTGGCACCGGCGATCGCCATTTTCCGGGGAAATGCCCCGATAGGGACAAAGACCCGGGCTGAGCCCCCGTTAAGGCGAGGCGGCTAGGGTGAGACTCGGAAACGCACTCACGAAGGAGGGTCACACATGGCGGGTCGACTCGCGGTCATCGGTTCCGGCCTGATGGGTTCGGGCATTGCCCAGGTGGCAGCGCAGGCCGGATGGACGGTCACCATGCGGGACATCGACGACGCGTCGCTGACCCGCGGTGTGAACGCGATCCGGGATTCGCTGGGGCGCTTCGCCGCCAAGGGCAAGATCTCCGAGGAGGACGCCGAGGCGGCCGTCGGCCGGATCACCACCACGACCGACCTGGACGCGGCAGCCGAGGCCGACGTCGTGGTCGAGGCCATCTTCGAGCGCATCGAGGCCAAGCACGACGTGTTCCGTACCCTCGACAAGATCTGCAAGCCGGGTGCCGTGCTGGGCACGAACACCTCGGCCATCCCGATCACGCAGATCGCGGTGGTCACGGCGCGGCCCGAGTCGGTGGTGGGCATCCACTTCTTCTCGCCCGTACCGATGATGAAGCTGGTCGAACTGGTGCGCGGTTACCAGACCTCCGACGAGACGCTCGCCAACGCCCGCAACTTCGCCGAGGAGGTCGGCAAGACCTGCGTCGAGGTGAAGCGGGACGTGGCCGGCTTCGTGTCCAACCGGCTCTTCTCGGCCATTCTGATCGAGGCGATCAAGCTGGTAGAGAGTGGCGTGGTCTCGGCCGCCGACCTGGACACCGTCATGAAGCTGGGCTTCGGGCACGCCATGGGCCCGCTGGCCACCGTCGACCTGACCGGCCTCGACGTGATGCTGAACGCGGCGAACAACATCTACCACGACACCGCCGACGAGAAGTTCTTCCCGCCGGAGCTGCTGCAGCGCATGGTCACCGCGGGCGACCTGGGCCGCAAGACCGGCAAGGGCTTCTACTCGTACTGAGCGGCGTCGCCGGCAGGACAAACGCGGAGCGCGGCGGGTCCTACCCGTCGCGCTTCGTCGTCCAGCGGAACGTCGTCAGGCACAGCACCAGCGCCACCACGCACCACGCGCCGAGCACCAGCGCCACCCGGCCCAGCTCGAACGAGCCGGCGGGCTCGCGCGTGCCGAACGCGGCGGGCAGGAACACCGAGCGCAGCCCCTGGCACATCCACTTGAGCGGGAACACCGCGGCGGTCTCCTGCATCCACGTCGGCAGTTGCGTGTAGACGAAGAAGACCCCGGACGTGAACTGCAGGATCAGCGCGACAGGGGTGACCACCGCCGGCGCGCTGCGGCCCGTCCGGGCCAGCGAGGAGAACGCCACCCCGGACAGCGTGCACGCCGTGATGCCCAGCACCGCGACCCACGCGAAGGTCAGCCACCGCCCGGCGGTGTCCGGCAGCCGCAGGTCGAACAGCAGCGTCGCCACGGCCAGCAGGATGACCGTCTCCAGCACCGCGACGAACGCGACCATCACCACCTTGCCCGCGAAGTACACCCACTTCGGCATGGGCGTACCGAGCAGCCGCTTGAGCACCCCACGGTCGCGCTCCATCGGGATCTGAATGGCCAGCGCCTGGAAACCGACGGTCATCAACCCGGACGCGATCATCCCGGTGATGAAGTACTGGGTGAACTTCACCCCGTCGCCGATCGTGCCCTTGAAGATCGAGCCGAAGATCACGACCAGGATGGCCGGGAACGCCAGCGTGAACATCACCTGCTCGCGGCTGCGCAGGAACTGCTTGATCTCCAGGATCCCCTGGGCGAAACCGAGCCGTGCCGCGCCCATCATGCTCCGATCATCCGCAGGTAGACGTCCTCGAGGGTGGGGCGGGTGACGGTCAGGCCGGGCACCTCACCCGAGAATCGCGCGGCCAGGTCGGCCACGACGGCCGTCGGCGTCGCGCTCTGCGTGCGCTCCCAAACCCCTTCCGGGGTACGCCAGGAGACGGTGGCCAGGGCCGACTCGCGGTCACCGAGCCGCTGCGGAGTGTCCACCGCGATCAGTTGCCCCTTGGCGATCACGCCCACCCGGTCGGCCAGCTCCTCCGCCTCCTCCAGGTAGTGCGTGGTCAGCACGATCGTCGTGCCGCCCGCCTTGAGGTCGCGGATCAGCGCCCAGAACTCGCGGCGCGCCTCCGGGTCGAAGCCGGTCGTCGGCTCGTCGAGGAACAGCAGCTCGGGGCGGCCGATGATGCCCAGCGCCACGTCGAGGCGCCGCTTCTGGCCGCCGGAGAGCGTGTGGGTGCGCGCGCCCGTCTTGTCGGTCAGCCCGACCCGGGCGATGACGCGCGCCGGATCGTCCGGATCCGGGTAGAACCGGGCGAAGTGGCCGACCACCTCGCCGACCGTCAGCTCGTCGAACTCGCCCGTACCCTGCAGGACGATGCCGACGCGCTGCCGCCAGCGCCGCGCCTGCGCGCCCAGCGCGGTGCCGCGGCCGCCGTTCGCCACGGCCGGGTCGACGCCGAGGACTGTCACCTCGCCGCCGTCGCGCCGCCGGTAGCCCTCCAGGATCTCCACGGTCGTCGTCTTGCCCGCGCCGTTCGGGCCGAGCAGCGCGAAGATCTCGCCGCGCGCCACGGTCAGGTCGATGCCGTCCACGGCGGCCGTCCCCCCGTAGAGCTTGCGCAGGCCGCGGACGCTGATCGCCGCTTCACCGTCTCCCATGGACGCCCACCATACGGGTGCCCGGCCAGCGCCGGCCGACCGCGTCGGTCAGTGCGTGGCGGCGAAGGACAGGGAGAGCAGGGCGGCGGCGACCATGCCGCCGAGCAGGGTCAGCCCGATGCCGCCGATCTCCAGCCGGCGGCCGTGGCGGTGCGCGTACGCCGCGCCGACGGGCACCCCGGCGGACGGCGCCAGCAGGAACGCCAGCCAACCCAGGGCGCGTACGACACTGCCACCGGGCACGCCCGTACTCCCGAAGGTCACCAGGCCCGCGGCCAGCAGCCCGGCGGCCCCCGCGACCAGCGCGCCCACCAGCGGCAGCAGTCCCAGCGCCCAGCGCGGCAGCGGGTCGCGCACGGACGGGCGCGCGGTGTCGTCGATCCGTTCGGCGGCGCGGGCCAGCAGCGTGCGGGCGGACTGCCGGGGCGGCTGCGGCGTGGCGTCGCCGTCCGCCTCGGGGGCGCGTTGCAGCGCGACCCGCGGCAGCGCCTCGACCGCCGCCGGTTCGGGCAGCTCGCCGAGCGCCCGGATCCGCATCCCCCGCGCCCGGCGCAGCTGGTCCCAGAGCCGGGCGGCCTCCCGGTCCACGTCCAGCACCTGCGCGGCGGCCGCTCCGGCCCAGCGGTCGGCCGCCGCGGCCTCCCCTTCGGCGCGGGCCAGCTCACCGGCGGCCTGCGCGGCACTGTCCTGGTACGCCTGTTCGGCGCCGTCCAGTTCGGTGTCGCGGCGCCGGGCCGCCTCGGCCAGGGCGCTCATCATGAGCTGGTAGTCGCGCTCACGTGGGGTCACTGTGCACCTCATAGGGGATGATCACTTCGGGGAACCGGTGTACCGAGCGGTCGAAGAACAGCGCCCGCCGCGGCCGTGGACTCCAGGCGGGGCCGCCGGGCTGCGGAAACAGGGGGCTGAGTTCCGCGCCGGGCACATCCAGGGCGACCCACGCGCCGATGGGGTCCAGCCGGGCCCCGGCCCCGCCCAGCGTCTCGCGCATCCGTGCCACCGACCGCCACCAGGCCAGGACGTGGACCCGGCGCTCGGGACCGTCGGCCAGCAGGACGCGCAGCCGGTCCCGGTACGCCGGGGCGGCGCCGAAGCCGTACCCGAGCACGTAGTGCGGGATGTCCGCCGCGACCAGGGTGTCGAAGAGGGCGGGCACGGTGCGCAGGTCGTACCAGTCGGCCTGTGGCAGTTCGGCGGTCAGCCGGGTGGCCGCGGGCTCGGCGGCCGGGTCGAGGCAGGCCACGCTGAACCGGGCCGGTCCCTGCGCGGCCAGCGAGAGGGCGGCCGCCGCCAGCACGTCGCACGCCTCGGCGGTACGGCCGCCCAGCACGGCCAGGTTGCGTCCCGGCATCCGGCCCAGCCGCAGCCGGGCCGGGCCGGGCAGCACGTCGACCCGTTCGCCCAGGATCGCGCCGGGGGAGCAGCCGACCCGCGCGGTGGCGTCCAGCGCCCGCCCCGCGGGCCGGTACGCCTCCGGCAGCCGGGGCACCGCGAGCCCGTCGAACCAGCGTGGCGGGACGACGCCGTCCGGGCGTTCCCGCCAGAGCCGGTGCTGCAGTGCCCGCCACGCCGACCGCGTCGGGCCGGGCGCAGCGCCCGGTCTGTGCCCGGGCGGTGTCGTGTGCCCGGGCGGTGTCGTGTGCCCGGGCAGTGTCGTGTGCCCGGGCGGTGTCGGGTGTCCGGGCGGTGTCGGGTGTCCGGGCGGCGTCGTGCGGCCGAATGGTCCGGGCGCGCTCGGCTGCGGTGCGGGCAGTTGGGCGCCGGCGTCCGGCAGGCGAACGATCCGGTTTGCGGTGGCGATGCCGGCGCCGGTGTTGACCACCGCGTGGAACCGGGGGATGACCGCGGCGGCGAGGTTGCCGTCGGCCAGGATTCCGTCGGCCTTGGGCAGGGCGATGCGCAGCGCGAATCCGGGGAGCCCGGCCCCGCGCAGGATGCCGGCGCCCCCCGGGTCGGCGGTGGCCAGCACCAGGTGGACACCCTGCGCGGGACCGCGCCGGGCGAGGTCGGCCAGCAGGGCGACGGCCTCCGCCGCTTCCGACGGCAGCAGCGCCGGGAACTCGTCGAGGACGACCACGATCCGCGGCCACCGCCCGCCCGGGTCCTCGACGCGCAGCTCGGCGACGGTGGCGGCACCGTACCGTTTGGCGGCCTGCGCGCGGTGCCGCAGCTCCTCGCCCAGGTGGCGCAGCACGGCCAGGGTGAACTCCGGGTCGGTGGTGAGGTTGGTGCCGGCCAGGTGCAGTTGCGGCAGCCAGTCGGGTTCGACGGGGCCGGGGACGCACGGGGCGTACGACCCGCTGTCGGTGCCGTCGAGCAGGTAGACGGCCAGCTCGTCGGGGCCGTACCGGGCGGTCAGCGAGGCGAGCCAGGCGTACACCAGGTTGGTCCGGCCGGAGCCGGGCGGGCCGCCGATGAGCGCGTGCGGCCGGTCGTCGTCCAGCGGCACCTCGACCAGGGCGCCGTCCGGGCCCGCGCCGATCGGGGCCACCAGCCCGTACGCGGACGACTCGGTCCACAGCTTCTCGGGTTCCAGGTCGCTGAGGCGGGCGGTCGGCGGCCCGGCGCGCAGGTGCTCGACGGCGGTCCGGCAGAACCCGGCGATCCGCTCGGCGGGGGGCGGGGCGTCCAGCCGGATCGGCATGTCGCCGATGCTGCTGCTCAGGGCCGTACCGTTGTCGACCGCGACCCGGACCACCGACCGGTGCGCTCCCAGCTCCAGCCCGCGCACGACGAGGTGGACGCCGCAGCCGACGCCGGTGCGGACGATCCGGTCGAGCTGGGCCCGCTGCGCGGCGGGCAGCTCGGCGGCGGTGGCCTGGTCGGCCAGCAGCACGATCAGCCGCCACGGCTCGGGCCGGGGGCCCGGGGTGGCGGCGGTGAGTGCGGCCAGGGAGGCGTATTCGCCGGCCAGCAGCGTCTCGTTGACCCGGCAGATGTGCTCCACCAGTCCGTCGAGGAGCGCGCCGAGCCCGCCGGGGCCGACCAGGGAGAGCAGGCCGGCGTTGCCGAGCGGGCCGAACGCGGCGAGGGTGCCGCCGAGCTGTTCGGGGTCGAAGACGGTGACGTGCACCTCGCCGGGGCGGGTGGTGCCCAGTGCGCGCAGCAGCACAGTGGAGACGATGCCGTCCACCGTGCTCTGCTCGCCGCCCAGCTCCAGGTGGGCGCCGTCGAGCAGGGGCAGCAGGGCGGGCAGTGTGACCCGGGTGCGGTCCGTGCCGTCCGGGTCGTACGCGATCGTGCCGATCCGCAGCAGTCCCGCCGGGCCGCCGCGGTCGGGGTCGATCCAGGTCGGGGCCCAGGTGCGCCACGGCGCCCCGGCGGCGCCCGCGGCGCACAGGGCCGCGACCGCTTCGACGCTGCCGGTCAGCCGCCGCGCCTCGGACCGGAACCGGCCGAGGATGTCGCGCCGGGTGCTGTCGCGCGCTTCGGCCAGCTGGGTGAGGCAGGTCGCGTACGCGTCGCGGACCAGCTGGCGGCGGCGTTGCGCCTCGCCGCGCGCCGACTCCGCCGCGGCGAGTACGGCCCGGGCGGTCCCGCGCGCCTCCGCCAGCTCCTGCCGGACCGCGGCGACCAGCGCGTTGCGGTGGTTACCCACAGCACCCCCCGGGATTCACGTTGGGGGATTTTAACCATTTAGTCCGATATCATGCTGCTATGAGCTGCGTGTCGCGTTCGCGGTCGCCCCGGTCAGCCAACGGGGGTCGGTGCTCACCAGCTCGCTCCACAGCTGCGCCGCCACGAGCTGCGCCGCCTCTGTCTGCCACTCGCGCAGCATGCGCCGCGGCACGTACCGGCGCATCCACTCCAGCACCTGCCGCGCGTCCCGGTCCAGGCCCTCGGTCCGCAGCCGCCGCTCGTACGGCCGCAGCCCCAGCACGCAGAGGTAGTACAGGGCGTTGTAGTGCCGCCACTGCTCGCCCGTGCCGGGCAGCCCGGTGGGTTTGAGCCGGGCCACGCCCTCGCGCAGCACCGCCCGCAGCTCGACCGCCCGCGCCAGCGGCTGATCCACCACCCGGCCGGTCAACCGCCGGTCCACCGTGGGCAGGTCGATGAGCGGGCTGCGCAACAGCCGGCCCGGGTCGCCGTAGTCGTCCAGGGCGCGCCGGGTGAGCCGGATGAACTCCTGCTCGCTCAGCGCGATCAGGGTGTGCCGCTCCCGCCGCCGGGGCAGCGCATCGGCCAGCAGGAGCAGCGCGGCCCGGTCCAGCCGCAACCGCTCGTCGTGCAGGAACGCCACCCGGTCCAGGCCCCGGCGCACCGGCCCGCTCAGCGCGAACACCGTCATCACGACCGCCAGCAGCAGGTACTGCAGGACCACGACGACCGGGCGTCCCGGCACCGCCAGCATGGTCAGCGCGGCCGGGCCAGCCACCAGCAGCGTCGTGGCCAGGGCGCCGACCACCGAGCGGCGCAGATCCGGCAGCAGCCGCTCACCGGTGTCCACCGCGTCCGCCACCGCCGCCAGGAAGCCGAGCAGCAGCAGGTCCAGCCCCACGGCCGCCAGCACCAGATCGGGGGCGCCCGGGTCGACGCCGAGGAGCAGGACCAGCAGGCCCAGGCCGTACAGGGTGGCGGCGGCGGTGACCGCGGCCGCCAAGGCCCGCGGACGTACCGAGTCGCGGGAGCGCCACACCAGCACCAGCCCGCCGACCAGCGGTGCCAGGGCCACCAGCCGCCCCGCCTCCGGCAACGCGGCGATCACCACCACGAACACCGCGGACACCGCCAGCCAGCCCCGGTCGACCTGACGCCGTTCCGGCAGATCGTCCGGGAGCAGGCCGAGCGCCGCGCCCGCCCAGGCCAGCGCGGGCAGGCACAGCAGGGCCTTCGCCGCGGTCCCGCCCGGCGCCACCGTCCACGCGGCCACCGCTCCCGCGTACGTGAGCAGCGCCGCCGCGGCCCGCCACAACACCGGCCGCCGCGGATCGCGCCCCAGCAGGTAGCAGGCCAGCCACCAGGTCAGGGCGAAGGCGGGTACGGCGATCGCGGGCACGGGAGCAGTCAACCAAACAGGCGTACCGTCTCGACACCCTCCACGGCCCGCCGTTCTCGGCGACGTCGGCGGCGCCGGCGCACGGCCCAGATGGCGGTGGCCGCCATCAGGACGAGCGCCAGCAGCACCAGGATCGGCAGGAGGATCGCGAGCACCGCCATCACGGCGCTGCCGATGTCCTCGATCGTGCTCACCACGGGCGCCCCGAGGCCGCCGGTGGTGGCGTTCACCACGGGCCGCGACGCGGCCTTCACCGTGTGTACACAGAGGGCGATGAGGACGCCCGCGGCGATCGCCATCCACTGCCGTGACCCCAGCGCGCCCGGATCGGACACCGTCGCGGTCTGCGCTCCCGCGCCCGCGCCGAACGCCAGCCCGCCCGCGGCCGGGCGCACCACGGTCTGCACGACGTCGTTGACGTGGTCCACGATCGGCACCTTGTCCGCCACGACCTCGATCGCCAGCAGCACCGCCAGGATGACCAGCGCCCAGCCGCCGGACAGCCACTGCCATCCGGCGGGCAGCTCCACCACGTCGGTGAACCGGGCCAGCAGACCCATCGTGAGCAGGGGGATGTACGCATTAAGTCCGGCTGATGCGGCCAGGCCGGTACCGGTCAACGCTTCGAGCACGGCCCCAGGATGACACCGCCGCGCACGCCGCCGTCATGGTCGCGGTCGCGGCGGCTACCCTCGTCGGGTGCGCCTGGTCATCGCGAAGTGCTCTGTCGACTACGTAGGACGCTTGTCGGCCCACCTGCCCCCGGCCGTACGGCTGCTCATGGTCAAGGCCGACGGTTCGGTGTCGATCCACGCCGACGACCGGGCCTACAAGCCGCTGAACTGGATGAGCCCGCCCTGCAAGCTGCAGGAGGCGCCCGGCGTCTGGAAGGTCGTCAACAAAGCGGGCGAGGAGCTGCGGATCACCCTGGAGGAGATCTTCCAGGACACATCGTACGAACTCGGCGTCGATCCGGGCCTCGTGAAGGACGGTGTGGAGGCGCACCTGCAGGAGCTGCTGGCCGCGCATCCCGAGACGTTCGGCGAGGGCTGGACCCTGGTACGCCGCGAGTACATGACCGCGATCGGCCCCGTGGACCTGCTGTGCCGCGACGCCGACGGCGCGGCGGTCGCCGTCGAGATCAAACGGCGCGGCGAGATCGACGGCGTCGAGCAGCTGACCCGCTATCTGGAGCTGATGAACCGGGATCCGCTGCTCGCTCCCGTGCAGGGCGTGTTCGCGGCGCAGGAGATCAAGCCGCAGGCGCGGGTGCTGGCGACGGACCGCGGCATCCGCTGCGTCGTGGTCGACTACGACAAGCTGCGCGGCATCGAACGCAACGAACTCACCCTGTTCTGACCCGTCGCGGGCGGGAGACTCAGGGCGCGTCGCGGTCGCGGTACGTCCGGCGGCGGGGCTCCGGCTCGGTACCGGCCACGACCCGGTCACGCCCGGCGTTCTTGGCCGCGTAGAGGTTGCGGTCGGCGGTGGCCAGCGCGGCGGACTGGCTGCGGGGCGAGGTCTCGCTGACGCCCGCGACCCCGATGCTGACCGTGACCGGCAGGCCCCGGGTGGTGCCATGCCAGTCGAACCCGCCGATCGCGCGCCGGATCCCGTCGAGCTGCCGGGTCGCCAGGGTGACCGCGGTGGACGGAAGCACAAGCAGGAACTCCTCGCCGCCGAGCCGGGCGGCGAACCCCTCCGGGGCCACGGCAGCCAGTTCGGTCTCCAGCAGCCTGGCGACCTGCACCAGTACCCGGTCCCCGGCATCGTGGGAGAGCTCGTCGTTGATCCGTTTGAAGTGGTCGATGTCGACGATCGCGACGCTCAGGTCCGGGTCGGCGGCGACGAGGGCGGGCAGTTCCTCGTCGACGTAGCGGCGATTGCGCAGGCCGGTCAGCGGGTCGCGGCGGGCCTGCTCCCGGAACTGCTGGGCCTGGTCGCGGGCCTCCGCGGTCTCGAACAGGGCGTGCCGGGTCAGCGCCTTCGCCTGCTGCTGCCGGGCGAGCAGGTCCTCGCGGGCGGCGTGGAAGACCTTCTGCGCGGCGAAAGCCTCGGCGAAGTCCCCGCGGACGGCATGAAGTTCGGCCTGTTCCTGGTGCACCCGGATCAGGAACGGCTGCAGGTCGCGTTCGAGGCACAACTCGCGAGCGGTGTCCAGGCTCGCCTGGGCCCGGTCGGTCGCGCCCAGACCGCGTTGCGCGCGGGCCAGGTTGAGCAGGTACTCGGCCAGCTGGCCGGCGTGGTCGAGGTCCCCGCCCTCGTGCCGGGCGATGCACACCAGCATGGTCTGCTCGGCCTCGGCGTACTCGCCGTTCTCGATCTGGATCAGGCAGATCGTGTCCAGCATGCCCGGGTTGAGGTCCACGCCGTGCACCGCGGAGCACTCCCGCATCCGGTGGGCGACGTCCCGGGCTCGCGCGAACTCACCGGCTTCGTATTCCGAACAGGCCCAGTTGTTCAGCACCATGGCGAGCTGCTCCCACAGCTGCAACTCCCGGGCCAGCGCCTCGGCCTGGCGGAAACGCGGCCGCGCCGCGTCCATGCGACCGTTCTCGGCCAGGGCATCGGCCAGTGTGGAGCGGTACCAGATCTGCATGTGCGGGGTCGCGGTGTCATCGAGCAACTCGACAGCGCTCAACGAGTGCTCCAGGAACCTGGCCGTCTCGCCGGAGAGCCGCTCGATGTTCGCCCAGGCCACGTGGGTGCGGGCCGCCAGGCAGCGGTCGCCCTGCTCGACGGCGCGGCGTTGGATGTCGGGGAGCTGCCGGGCCGCTCCCGCGAGGTCGCCGGTCCGCCGGAGCATGTTGGCGCCGATCAGGCGGGCGCGGGTGACGAGATTCTCCTCGCCCAGCACGGCGGCCCGCCGTTCGAGTTCCCCGGCGGTGGCCAGTCCGGCCCCGGGATCCGCGACGGGCTCGTCCTCCAGTGCCAGCACGGCAGCCGCCAGTTCCCCGGCGCCGAGCGCGCTGCCGTCCAACGGATCCACCCCCACCCCGTTTACGGCTGCCCTATCGGAACCGGGGCGACCTGCCTGAGCGATTTCGCGTCGCGGTGACTCCGCGGCGAAAACCTCAGATGTTTAGGAGCCCGCCGGCATGCTGCAGAGGGCGCCCGTCGTGTGGCGGATCTCGCCGATCGTCTGCTGTGGACTGGGTCACAAGTCAAATCAAAGCCAAGTTTTCCCCCGGGGTCTTGAGGCTTGCCGAGCACTGATGGCAGGCTTGCGTCAGTTCCTGCTGAGAACAATTCGCATTGTTGACAATGAGTTGAATTCTTGGTGAGTGGGCTGACTTGCGGGCGCCGGTGCGGCTGTTCCGCGAGCGGCCGTGCCGGTCCGTCACTGACGTGCTCCGGTGGCGCGAGTTCACGGTCGTGCCGCCGAACCACCGGCGCGAGATCAAGCGCTTTCAGGCCACCACATCGCAGCCCGTCGAGGCCGCGATCGGCCTGACTCCACCGCTGGCTGCCGACGGGTGGCGGCTGGCAGGCAAGTGCAGCGCAGTGTGCAGTTTCATGGGGGAGATCGTGTCGGAATCCGTTGTGCCCACAGTTCATCGCGACGCCGTACCATCCGATCTGCTGTCGGTGGTCCTGCAGAAGCAGCCTTCGGGAAGCAGAAGTCAACCATTGTCCGGCGAGATCGAGACTATTTCGATCGATCTGATTCTTCACTCCGACTCACCTCGGATCGACGGTGAGGACTCCGACTACGTACGGATCCTCGCCGACTCGGAGACCTCGTTCCCGGCGATTCTGGTGTCGCGGTCGACCATGCGGGTCATCGATGGGATGCACCGGCTGCGCGCCGCGC